>CADCVQ010000148.1 GCA_902806175.1 uncultured Solirubrobacteraceae bacterium | reverse complement strand
CTCAGGACTCAGATCACGACGAGGGTGGTGGCGCTGAGCGCTGCCGCCGCGCTCCTGCTCGGCTCGGCGCTCGTCGTGCTGATCGTCGCCGTCACCGGACAACGCGACGCCGCCCGCGTCGCGTTTCGGTCGCAGGAGGGGCTGAGCCTCGCCAACCAGCTCGAGAAGTCGCTGCTGTCGATCGAGAGCGGCCTGAACCGCTACGTGACGACCCGCGAGGAGCGCTACCTGCGCGCGGCGCAGCGCGAGCTGCGCGCCTACCCGGCGCAGACGCGGCGGCTCGCGCGCCTGGTCTCCGACGACGCGGGCCAGCAGCGCCGCGTGCAGGCGCTCGACGACGCGATCCGCGACTACGACGACCTGTGGGCCAAGCCGCTCATCGAGATCGTCGCCGACGACGGCTTCGAGGAGGCTCGCAGCCAGGTGCAGACCAACGGCGGCCGCGAGCGCCTGGACGAGGTCCGCGCGCAGTTCGCCAGCCTCTTCGATCGCGAGCGCGCCGTCATCCGCGCCCGCGAGCGGGCCGCCGAGCGCGGTTCGGCGCGCGCGATCGGGCTCGGCATCGGCGGCCTGGGGCTCGTGCTCGCGATCGGCGTCGGCTTCACCCTGTACCTGCGCCGCTCGGTGCTGCGCCCGGTGCGGACGGTCGCCGACGCGACCGGCCGCCTCGCGACCGGCGACCTCTCGACCCGCGTTCCCGCCGAGCGCGAGGACGAGCTCGGCGAACTCGCGCGCGGCTTCAACTCGATGGCGGACTCGCTCGAGCGCGGGCGCGAGGAGCTCGAGCACACGAACACCGAGCTGACGCGCTCAAACGCCGAGCTCGAGCAGTTCGCCTCGGTCACCTCGCACGACCTGCAGGCGCCGCTGACGACGATCTCGATGTACGCGGAGCTGCTCGAGCGCCGCCGCGGCGAGCAGCCCGGCGCCGACCTCGACCTCGTCGACGGGATCCGCGGCGCGACGCAGCAGGCGCGCGCCCTGATCCGCGACCTGCTCGAGTACTCGCGCGCTGGCCGCGGCAGCCTCAAGGTCGAGGACGTGCCGGCCGCGCTCATCGTCGACAACGCGCTCGAGCAGCTCGCGGGGGCGATCGAGGAGAGCGGCGCGGAGGTGACCGTCGGCGAGCTTCCGGTCGTGCGCGCCGATCGCACGAACCTGTGCCGCGTCTTTCAGAACCTCATCGGCAACGCGGTGAAGTTCACCGGCGAGGAGACCGCGCACGTGTGCATCGACGCCGAGCGCGACAACGGTGACTGGCGCTTCTCGGTGCGCGACAACGGGATCGGCATGCAGCCCGAGCATGCGCAGCGCATCTTCCAGCCCTTCCAGCGGCTGCACGGCGAGGAGGACTATCCCGGCACGGGCATCGGCCTGGCCGTCTGCGAGCGCATCATCGGCCAGCTCGGCGGGCGCATCTGGGTGTCCAGCAGGCCGGGCGAGGGCAGCGTGTTTCACTTCACGCTGCCGGCCGCCACTCCGGCGCAGGCCGAGCCACCGCGGGTGGGGGCGACCGCCTGATGAACGCTGCGATCCGGCGTGTGGTCGCGCTGCTCGCGACGCTCGGCCTCGTCCTGGCGCTCGGCGCCTGCGGTGGCGACGACGACGCCACGCCCACCGACCCGGTCGCGTCGGACGCGCCACCGATCCGCATCGGCGCCAAGAACTTCACGGAGCAGATGATCCTCGGGGAGCTGTATCGACAGGCACTCGACGCGAAGGGCTTCGAGGTCGTGCTGAAGGCCGACGTCGGCAGCACCGAGATCATCCACCGCGCGCTGCGGCGCGGCGCGCTGGACATGTATCCCGAGTACGTCGGCGTGCTGCTGTCCGAGGTCGCCGAGGTGCGCTCGCGCCCGCGCAGTGCGGCAGCGGCGTACGAGGTCGCCAAGGAGTACGAGCAGAAGGGCGGCTTCACGATGCTCGCGCAGACGCCGTTCTCGGACTCCAATGCGCTCGGCGTCAAGCCGGAGTTCGCCGAGCGCCACCGCCTGCGCACGATCAGCGACCTCAAGCGGCTGAAACGGACGGTGAAGATCGGCGCGCTACCGGAGTTCCGGACGCGCTACGAGGGCCTCGACGGGCTGCGCGCGGTCTACGGCCTGCGCAACCTCAGGGTCAGCGCCGTCGAGCGCCGTTACGCAGCGCTCGACAGAGGCGACGTCGACGTCGCCTCCGTCTTCACGACCGAGGGCCAGCTGGCGGGCGAGCGCTACGTCATCCTCGAGGACCCGCAGCGCCTCTTCGCCTCCGGCCACGTCGCGCCGATCCTCAGCAACCGGATCCTCGAGGCGCACGGGCCGCGCCTGCAGCGCGCGATCGACGCCGTCTCCCGGACGCTCACGACGTCGGCGATGCGGGAGATGAACGCGGCCGTCGACGTCCGCGGCCGCGACCCCGCCGACGTCGCACGGGAGTTCCTACAGGCCAAAACGCTGCTCTGACGGCGGCGCGCGACGCCCGCCGCCGACCGCTCAAACCGCTAGCCTGCGGCCGTGGCGACAATCCGGGTAGCGGTGTGCGACGACGCTCGGGCGGTGAAGTTCTTCCTGCGCCAGGTGCTCGAGGAGGAGGGCGACATCGAGGTCGTCGCCGCGACGAGCACCGGCGAGGAGGCGGTCGAGAAGCTCGCGAGCTGCCCCACCGACGTGCTGCTGCTCGACCTCGTGCTGCCCGACGTGCCCGAGCCCGCCGATCTCGTCGCCCGGATACGCGGCGGCTCGCCGGACACGGCGATCTTGCTGATCTCGAACATGCCGCCCTTCAGCCTCGAGAAGGAGGCCGAGCGGCTGCAGGCCGAGGGCTGGATGCCGAAGGCGGCCAAGCCCGCCCAGCTGCGCGACGCCGTGCGCGCGGCGATGGATGTCACCACGAGCTGACGAGGCCGACCACGAGGCGGGGAGGATGCGATGGCGGGCAGGGAACTCGGGGCAGGCGCGTGGTCGTACTTCGGCGATCCGCGCGCGATCTCGCACGACGGCCACACGTTCACGGGCTGGATCTCGACGGCGGGTCATGTCTGGGTCGCGCGTCTGACGCCCGGCGGCAGGCTCAGCAAGCACCTGCTGTTTCGGGGCCTGGGCCGCGACGACCACAACAACCCGTCGCTCGTCTTCCTGCGCGACGGCCGGATCGCGGTGTTCTTCTCGCCGCACTCCGGTCACGACCTGCCGCCGCCCGGGATCCCGAGCGTCATGCGTTACCGCATCTCGAAGAAGGCGTTCTCGATCATCGACGGGTGGGGGCCGATCCACACCGTCCCGAACGTCCCCGGCAGCCTCGGTTTCACCTATCCCAACCCGCTGCAGCAGAGCGACAAGCTGTGGTTGTTCTGGCGCGGCGCGCAGTGGTTTCCGACGTTCAGCTACACCGAGAACAAGCTCGACTGGGTGCCTGCACGCGAGCTCATCCACTCCTCGCCCGGCCAGCGGCCCTACGCGAAGTACGTCGGCGACGGCAAGACGAACATCCACGGGATCTTCTCCAACGGCCACGCGATGAACTTCAAGAACAGCCTGTTCTACGTGCGCTACGAGGGCGAGGACCTGTTCGCGATGAGCGGCCGGCGGATCGCGAGCCTGGCCTCGGTGCCGGTCCCGATCGACGAGCTCGATCGCATCTACAGGTACTCCGACAGCGGCGGGCGCGCCTGGCCGCACGACATCGCGCTGACCGACGACGGCCGGCCACGAGTCGTCTACACGCGGCGGCTGGGCGGGCCCAGCGGCCGCGACACGTTCTGGTACGCCTACCACAACGGCGAGAGGTGGCTGAGTCGCAAGATCGTGGAGGCCGGCGCGGGGCGCAACTCGTTTACCTCCGGCGGCGCGACGTTCGACCACGCCGATCCGCGCTTCGTGTACCTGTCGCGGACGATCGGGCGCTGGAACCAGGTGGAGCTGTGGTTCACGCCCGACAGCGGCCGTACGTGGTCGCACAGCCAGCTCACGAACGACAGCGACCACTACAGCATCCGTCCGGTGCGCCCGCGCGGGCTCGTCGATGCCAACCGCGTCCTGTTCGCGCGCGGCGACGAGACGACGACGGGCTTCACGAACTACCGCATGCGGATCCACGCCCTGGACTTCTGAGCGCTGCGCGCAGCGCAAACGGTCAGCGGTCGGCGACGACGACGTGTTTGTCGGGACCGACGGTCAGCGCCCGCCTGCCGTCGAGCAGCTCGAGCAGCTCGTTGCCGACGACCTCGCGGCGCCAGCCCTGCAGCGTGCGGACCTCCGGCGGCGGGCGGCCGTCGCGCATCGCGAGCACGATGCGCTGCAGGTCGGCCCGGGCGGCGATCAGCTCGTAGGCGAGCTCCTCCTCGAGCGCGCGCGCGCGCACGAGCGCCTCGGCGAGCGCGATGACGGGCGCATCGAGCGCGTCGGGCTGTGCCGGGCGCTCGCCCTCGACCGGGATCGGCGGGCGGCTGCGGCCGCGCTCGACCGCCTCGAGGATCGCGCGCCCGCGGCGGCGCATCGTCGACTCGTTGATGCCGCGGATCTGCTCGAGCTGGCGCATCTCGCTCGGCCGCCGCTTGGCGACCTCGACGAGCCCCGCGTCGGACAGCACCGACGGGATCGGGCGGTCTTGCGCCTGCGCCGTCTCCTCGCGCCACACGACGAGCTCGCGGGCGATCGCGCGCAGCTTGGGGTCAAGCGAGTTCACGCGCGGCAGGCGCGCGAAGATGCTGTCGGGGTCGCGCTCGTCGGTCGCGCCGGCCAGCGCGACGCACTCCTCGCGCGCCCATTCCAGGCGCCCGCGCGCGCGCAGGCGCTCCTGCAGCTCCCCGGCCGCCTGCAGGATGTGGCGCACGTCGTCGCGCGCGTAGTCGATCTGCTCGGTGCTCAGCGGCCGCGCGTCCCAGCGCGTGAAGCTCGCGCTCTTCTTCAGCCGCACGCCGAGCAGCTCGTACAGCAGCGGCTCGTAGCCGAGCTGCGCGCGCAGGCCGGCGAAGCCGGCGGCGAGCTGCGTGTCGAACAGGTTCGTGATGTCCGTCTGCCAGACGCGGCGCAGCAGCGCGACGTCCTGGCGCCCGGCGTGCATGACGATCTCGATCGCCGGGTCGGCGAGGACGTCCGCGAGGGGAGAGGGGTCCAGCGCGTCGTCGAGCGGGTCGAGCACCTCGATGCGGACCGCGCCCTCCGGCGTCATGGCCGCGACCTGGACGAGGCACAGCAGCGTGCGGTAGCGCCCCTCGCCCATGAACTCCGTGTCGATCCCGAGGCGCCCGCAGTCGCGGGCGAGGTCGGCGAGGGCTGCGATCGCGCTGGCGCCGGCGAGGTCGCTCAACTGGACGACGCGCTGTTCATCTGTCGTCCTGGCGCTCGCTCTCGGCGAGGTACAGCTGGCGCAGCAGCCACACCGTGCAGGCGCCGACGATGACGACAAGGGCATACAGCACGCCCGTGAAGCCCGGGTTGAAGACGATGGCGAGGATCGCGACGATCACGAGCACGCCGATGGCGATAGGGGCGAAGTAGTCGCTCATGCGATGAGCACCGTCGGTTCTGTCGGGAGGGACGAGGGATCAAAGCGGGCCAGCAGCTCGTCGAGCGTCGGCGCCTCTGCGGCGCCGGCGAGTCCGACCGAACGTGCCAGTGCGGCGCGCACCTGCTCGGGCGACTCGCCCGCCGCGATGCGATCGGCGAGCGTCACGGCGCCGTGACGCTTGGCCAGGCGGGCGCCATCGGGGCCGAGCACGAGCGGGACGTGCGCGTAGCCGGGGGCGGCGGCGCCCAGTTGCGCGGCGACGTGCAGCTGACGCGGGGTCGTCTCGATCAGGTCGGCGCCGCGCACCACTTCACGGACGCCCTGCGCTGTGTCGTCGACGACCACGGCGAGATTGTATGCGGGTGCGCCGTCGTTGCGGAGCACGACCAGATCGTCGACGACGGCCTCGTAGCCGCCGAGCAGCCGATCGGTGAACGAGACGACCGCCTCGCCCGCGCGCATGCGCAGCGCCGGCGGGCGCCCGGCGCGCTCGCGCGCGGCGCGCTGCGCGCGCGTCAGCTCGCGGCAGGTGCCCGGATAGACGCCTCCCGGCGGCGCCCCGTGGGGGGCCGAGGCGGCCTCGCGGATCTCCGCACGCGTGCAGTAACACCGGTACAGGTGACCGCCGGCGTCGAGCTGGTCGAGCGCCGCGCGGTACAGCTCGCGGCGCTCGGACTGGCGCACGACCGGGCCGTCCCAGTCCAGGCCGAGCGCGGCAAGATCAGCGAGTTGCTGCTCCGCCACGCCCGGCCGTACGCGGCCGCGGTCGAGGTCGTCGATGCGGATGAGAAAGCGCGCGCTCTGCGAGCGCGCGAAGAGCCATGCCAGCAGTGCCGTTCGCAGGTTGCCGAGGTGCAGCGCGCCCGTCGGCGACGGCGCGTAGCGGCCGTTGGCGCTGGCGTCGGCCGGCGGCGCGATCAGCGTGCGCGCGCGCTCGGGCGCGTGGCGACCGCGGTGTCGTCGCCGATCGGCGCGACGCTCACCATCGGGTGCTCGCCGGTGCGGACGTCGACGATCACGCCGCTCGTCGTGGCCAGCAGCTCGCTCACGCGGCGCCCGGCGATCAGGCGGTCGACCTCCGAGACCCCTGCTGCGCGCAGGAAGCCGTCCAGGTCCGGGCCGTCCATGTCCAGCACGTCGAGCTTGAGCTGCTCGATTCGCGCCGCCGGCGCGCTCGCGCCGGGGGAGGCGTGCAGCAGGACGGCGGCGAGATCGTCCGGAACGCGATCGGCGTTCTCGACGACGCGGTCGAGCACCGCCTTCGCCGTGCCGTCGGGGCCGAACTCGTCCAGCCAGGCGGCGAGTCGCTCCGGCCCGATCGGCACGCCGTCGATGCGCGCTTCGAGCAGGCCGTCGGAGTAGATCATCACCGAGACGCCCTCAGGCATCGGCAGCACCGTCTGGCGCTGGCCTGTGGGGAAGCCGACGCCGATCGGCGGCGCCGAGGACACCGTCACGGGGTGGTGGCGCGCGGGGCCGACGACGATCGGCGGCGGGTGGCCGGCGCTCGCGTAGGTCAGCGTTCCCATCGCCGGATCGTGGATCGCGGCGATCACGGTCGCGAAGTCATCCGACAGGCGCCCGTCGAGCGAGCGTCCGGCGATCGCTACCGCCTCGCGCGGAGAGAGCCCCGCCTCGAGGTGGGCGCGCACGGTGAAGCGCACGAGGGTCGTCTTGGCGAGCGCCTGTCGCCCGTGCCCGGAGACGTCGCCGAGCAGCAGCCCCACACGCCCGTCGGGCAGAGGGAACGCGTCGTAGAAGTCACCGCCGGCCGCGGGGCCGTCGGCAGGGCGGTAGGCGACCGTCGTCAGCAGTGCGCCCAGGCGCGCGGGCACCGCCGGCAGCAGCGCGGCCTGCAGCAAACCGATGTCCTCCATCAGGCGCTCGCGCTGGCGCTCGAGTCGGCGTGTGCGAGCGGCGGCGACGATCGAGTTGACGCCGAGCGCGAGGACGAGCAGGACGAGCACCGCGAGCGCGTACTTCGCCCACGAGACGAGCACCGCGCCGACCGACGAGTCGCTCGCACCCGCGCTCGCGACGCCCTGCAGCGGCGCGACGGTGTCGCCGCGCCGGGGACGCGGCCCCGAGGTCTGGCTCGGGCCGGCCTCTCGCACGCGCGTGATCGCCTCGGTCGCCGGCGTGACGAGCGGGATCTCGATCGCCGATGCCGGGATCGCTCCGCCGGTCTGCGTCAGCGGCGACGGTCCGGTGATCGCTGAAGCCTGAGGCGGCTGGCGCAGCGTAGAGTTCAAGCCGTTGCCGCGCAGATCGCCGTTGAGCGGTGGCGCCGACCCTGAGCCCTGGACGGGGACGGCGACGGCACCGCTGCCGGGCTCCTGCGTACCGGGCGGGCCGGCCGGCGCAGCAGCGGGCGGCGGGACGACGGCGGTGACGGCCGGCGCCTCGGCGGACGGCGATGCAGGCACGCCGATGTTGCCGCTGCCCGGCGCGCCACGGGCGGTGTCGGGTGTCACGCCCGCGTCGCGCGGTGGCGCACCGTCCTGCGCTGCCGGCGCGTCGCGCGCCTCGCGTTTCTCGCCGGGCGCCTCCGACATCTGCGGAGGCGTGCCCGGATCGCGCTCCTCGCGCCCCGCTGCGGGGACCTCGTCGACGGGCGCACCGTGCTTGGCCGGCGGACCGTGGCCCGCCGACGGCGAGTTGCCCGGGCTTGCCGGTGCCTGCGCCTGCGGCGGGGGCGCCCCCTTCTGAGCCGATCGCGACTTCGCACGATGCTTGCCCGCCGCCTTGCTCTTGGCGCTCGCCTTGCCCTTGCCGGTTGCGCCGGTCGCGGGCGCGTTGCCCGGCTTGGGACCGTTCGACTGAGCGGGAGCGGGAGCGGGGTCCGGAGCGGGGGCGGCGGCTGGGGCCGGCGGCCCACCGGGCGCGCCGTCGCCGGCGCCCGCAGGCGCGGCCGCGGCCGGTGCGTTGTCGTGCTTGGCCTTGCCGTTGGCGTTGCCCTTGCCCTTGCCGTCTCCGGCCGCGGGCTGAACTGCGAGCACTGCGACAAGCAGTGCGCACACAAGCATCTCCAGAAGCGATCGGCGACGGTTCATATCGTTGAGATACGCGCGCAAGCGCGGGCGCGACGACGTTCCATTGGCATCCTTACCCCAGGCATTGTTCGCATTGTGCCCATGCCCCGCCGGCAAGTCCAGCGCTGAAACCCGGCTTCGCGCAGGAGTTTGCTGCGCAACGGCGCAAAGCGGTTGCGAGATCGTGCACTTTGGCGCCACGCGGGCGGCGAGCGCGTGTACTAGCGTGCCTGCGATGGCCGTGCCCGACGACACCCAGCCTGGCGAGCCGCCGTCCTGCGCGCCCTGCCGCGGTACCGGGCACGTCATCTCGAACCTCGGCGGGACGGCGCAGCAGGTCGCCTGCCCGTGGTGCGACGGCGGCGGGGTGCAGCTGCCCGGCCACGACGCCCAGGCCGCGCGCCGCGCCGCCGACACGGCGTAGACGGCCCGCAACGTCCACGCCCGGCGGCCCCCAATCGACCGTCCGTCCAGAAGCGTGGACCCTCGCTCGTCGTCGAGCCGTCCGCCGGCCGATGAGCGCAGCATGCAACGCCAGTCACTCGACGCAGTCGGCACACCGCTCGTGAGGGCGGGCGACGGATCTCCCGTCATTCACCGGCGCGGCTGCGCCATGGCAACGGCCTGCATGCCTACACATACCGGATCCTGGAGGGATCATCACATGCTGCAGAACCTGCGCAACCGCGCCTCGGACGAGTCCGGCTTCACGCTCATCGAGCTCCTGGTCGTCGTCCTCATCATCGGCATCCTCGCCGCCATCGCCCTGCCGACGTTCCTCGGCCAGCGCGCCAAGGCGCAGGATTCGGCGGCCAAGTCCGACGTCCGCAACGCCGTCAGCGAGATCGAGTCCTGCCTGGTGGACAAGGCGGACGCGGACGCGGACGATTGCGGTACCGCGGCCGGCAACCCCCCGCTCGCCGCGCTGAAGCTGGTCACGCTGCCTGTGACCGTCTCCACGACTGCGCCGGCGGGAATGTACGCCGTAACCGCGACGTCGAAGTCCGGCAAGACGTACACGATCACGAAGTCGGCGAGCGGTCTGGCACGCACGACGTCCAACACTGATGACACCTCTTGGCCTGGTAGCTGAGTCGCCACGCCTGAAAAACGCAAGCGCTGAACACGCACAGGGGCGGGCCTTCGGGCTCGCCCTTCGTCGTTCTCAGACGTTCGGCCATCGCGCGGGCCGATGGTTGCGCAGGCCGCTCACCGAGCCGATGGCCTCGCCATGGACGAACGCGGCTTCTCGCTGATCGAACTTCTCGTCGTCGTCCTGATCATCGGGATCCTCGCGGCGATCGCGCTGCCCACCTTCCTCGGCCAGGCCGCCAAAGCGCGCGACGCGGAGGCCAAGACCGACGTCCGCAACGCGGTCTCGCAGATGGAATCCTGCTTTCGCAGCGCGGAGATGTACACCGGCTGCCCCGATGTCCAGAGCCCGCTGGCACGGGGCGTCACCGCGACCATCCTCGACGGCGGCGCGCGCTTCTCGGTGTCGCAGCGCTCCAAGACCGACACGGTCTTCACGATCGAGCGCCAGGCCGGCGGTTACTCGCGCAGCTGCACGGTCCCGGGCCAAGGTGGATGCCGGTCCGACAGCAGCTGGTAGCGGCTCGGCGCGCTTCGGACGTCCGTCCACGGACGTCGGCGTGCCTCAGCGACCGTGGCTGTCGCGTCGATGGGCACGTCATGGACGAGCTGCGCTGCGGGGGACGGGGATCTGCAAGCACCAGAGATGCCGAAGCCGGCTTCACGATCATCGAGGTGCTCGTCGCCGCGTTCGTGCTGCTCGTCGGGGTCCTGGGCACCCTCGCGCTGATCGACGCGTCGATCAGCGTCGGCCAGACGTCGCGCAGCCGTGAGGCGGCGACGAACCTCACGCGCGAGATCGTCGAGACCGCCCGCGAGATCGACTACGACCTGCTGCTGACGAACACGGCGCCCGCCGCCCTGCAGTCGATCGACGGCTTGGCGGATGCCGACACGTCCACGGCCGGTTGGCAGGTCAGGCGCCGCGGCGTCACGTACACGCTGACCGTCGAGTCGTGCATGTTCGACGATCCGAAGGACGGGATCTTCGCCGGCGACCGGACGCAGTACTGCGATCGCGACGCCACGGGCGATCCCGCGCCGGCGGCCGTCGACGCCAACGGCGACGACTACCGCAAGCTCACGATCGCGGCGGCCTGGGACTCCCGGCGCGTCCGGCTGATCGCCAACATCGTCAACCCCGCCGGTGGCTTCGGGCCGCGCATCACGGCCGTCGGCTCGTCGCCGGTGGTCAACACGAACCGCGTCATCCCCGTTTCCGGCACCACGACGAGCGTGCAGATGACCGTCACGACGACCGCCGCCAACTCGCTGAACTGGGACGCCGGAGACTCTGAGCACGGCGGCCAGCTGCAAGATCCGAGCGGCGCGACCTCGTGGCCGTTCGCCTGGTCGCTCGGCACGCCCGTCGCGCCCGCGGATTACACCTGCGCGACGCCGGTCGACTGGGTGCCCGACGCGCCCGCCTACCAGATGACGTTCCAGCCCTTCGACGCAAGCGGCACCCCCGGTGACCTGCGCACGCAGACGATCGCGATCGACCGCTCGACGCCGTACAAGCTGTGCGACTTCGCGGGCGGGCGCAACCCGCAGCACGGCAGCGTCGTCGACCTGCAGTGGGGAGCGAGCTTCGAAGGCGACGTGGGCTCCTACAGCGTCTGGCGCAAGAAGCAGGCCGAGGAGGCCACCGACAAGCTCGTCTGCAACGGCGTGCGCGCAGCGGAGTGCACGGACGTCAACCCGCCTGCGGGCGCGATCGACTACTACGTCCGGCCCAAGCAGGACAACTTCGCCCTCGGGCAGGTCTTCGGGCCGCAGACGAACCTCACGATCCCGGCGGTCGGTACGCCCAACACCGCGCCGGCCGCACCGACCGCGGTGAGCGTCGCGGCCGGCGCGCAGCCCGAGATCTCGTGGACCGCCTCCAGCAGCAGCGACGTGATCTTCTATCGCATCTACCGCGAGGGCCAGCTGATCGCCCACCGCTACGGCAAGACGTCCGACGCCGCGACGCACTCCTTCATCGACAAGGACGCCGGCGGTACGACGTACACCTACTTCGTCAGCGCGGTCGACAACGACTTCGCCGAGTCGGCGGTGGTACCCGCGTCATGACGCCCCGCCTGAGCAACGAGGACGGCTTCTCGCTGCCCGAGATCCTGATCGCCATGACGATCATGCTGATCATCATGGGCGCGACGCTGTCCTCGCTGGATGCCTTCCGCTCAAGACAGAGCCTCGACCAGAAGCGCTCTGACGCGCAGGAGGTCCTGCGCCGCGGGATGGACCACCTGCAGCGCCAGTTGCGCAACCTCGCCACGCCGCAGGCGCTCACGAAGTCGATCTACCGCGCGGGCGACTACGACCTCGTCTTCCAGACGGCCGACCCGACCAAGCGCTGGGTGCGCTACTGCATCAACCCCGCGAGCGCGCAGTCCGCCGGTGGCACGGCGCGCCTGTGGTACGGCGTCTTCAACGGCGCCGTGCCGCCGACGACGACGACGTGTGCCGTCGGGGGCGCCTGGAACGCGACCCCCGTCGGCGCCGCCGTCGTCAACACGCGCGACAGCCTGAGCCGTCCGGTCTTCACGTACAACTGGCCGCAGGCGGCGGGCGGCGCCCCGGACACGAGCGACACATCGGCCATCACGCGGATCCGCAGCGATCTGTGGGTCGACCCGAACCCGGGCGCCAGACCCGCGGAGCAGCGCCTGACGAGCGGAGTCTTCCTGCGCAACCAGAATCAGGCGCCGGTGCCGAGCTTCACGTCGACTCCGGGCGGCACGACCGCGGCCGGCTTTCGCGTCGTCCTGAACGCATCCGCGACGACGGACTTCGAGGGGCGCCGGCTGAACTACTACTGGTACTACGGCGCGGCGCCGGCGATCCCGACCGGCTGCAAGCCGCCGACGCCGGAGCCGGCGAGCTACCTCGGCTCCGGGATCGTGCTCGAGGCGCTCTTTCCGACCGGGACGAGCTCGCCGCAGTCGGTGACGCTCTGCGCGATCGACCCCGGCGACCTGCAGGCAACCCTCTCCAAGTCGGTGAGCTTCCCATGATCAACGCTCCAACCATCCGTCACCGCATCCGCGACGAGCGCGGCTCCGCCCTCGTGATCGCGATGACGGCCATGGGCCTGATGCTCATGCTCGGGCTGGCGTCGCTGGCGCTGACCGACCAGCAGACGCGCCAGTCGGGCATCGAGCGCCACCGCGAGTCGTCCTTCAACCTCGCCGAGGGCGCGCTGCAGCAGCAGAGCTTCCTGCTCGGCGGCAGGGGCTGGCCGAAATTGGCCATCCACGCGCTGCCGGCCTCGTGCACCCCGGCCTCCAACCCCGGCAATCCCGCCAACAGCCGCTGCCCGACGCCGTCGTCGCTCGCCGGGGCGGGCGCCAACAACGCCTTCGACGAGATCGACTACGAGAGCGGCGTCGTGTGGACGACGAAGGTGCGCGACAACTCGGCGGTCAACAACCAGATCTACACCGCCGCGATCGACGCCGACACCGTGCCGCGCTACGACGCCAATCAGGACGGGTTCATGTGGGTGAAGTCGACCGCGACCGTGCAGAGCAGGACGCGGACGATCGTCGCGCTGCTCAAGCGCGACCCGATCCCGATCTTCCTGCCCAAGGGGGTGCTCGTCTCGGGCGCGCTGGAGATCGGCCAGGGCGGTCAGCCCGGCGTGATCTCGACCGACACGACGTCCGCGCCGGTGCTGCGCTGCCCGGGCTACGGCGATCCCTGCGCCGACTACGAGCCGGCCACGAACCACAAGCCGGCGCAGATCGTGCCCGACAGCGTGCAGTACAACGCGAGCCTCGGCAACCGCGTTCCCGACAGCACGCTGCAGCAGCTGCTCGACAGCGCGACGACGTACACGAGCTGCCCGTCCCTGACGCAATTGGCGGGGATCGTCGTCATCGACGTGCCCGATGTCACGAGGTGCACCTATGAGGGCAACGGCGCGATCAACACGGCGGCCTCGCCCGGAATCGTGATCATGAAGCGCGGCACGCTCGAGCTCAGGGGCACCGCGCAGTTCTACGGCATGCTCATGCACCTCAACCTCGCCGAACGTGACGCGAGCGTCGCGGGGACCGAGAACTGCATCCAGATCAACGGCACGAACAACATCTATGGCGGGGTCATCATCGAGGGCAAGTGCGGCACCTACATCAACGGCAACGCGCGCCTGACCTACTCCCCGAACAACCTGAACTTCTCGGTCACCGGCGTCGCGGGCCTCGTGCAGAACACGTGGCGCGAACTGCCGGCCGGATCCTGATCGGTCCGGGCTCGTCGGCACGTGTCAAGCCGGCCGCCGAAGCGGCCGATAGGCGAAGCAACGCACCGCTTGCGCCGTCAACGAGACTGAGGAACGTGTCCATGCCCGTCGCCCTGCCCTTCGCTGCAACGTTCGGACTCATCGTCGGGTCCTTCCTGAACGTCGTCGCCCATCGCATGCCGGGCCGCAAGTCGCTGGCGATGCCGGCCTCGCACTGTCCGTCGTGCGAGACGCCGATCAAGCCGTACGACAACATCCCGGTGCTGTCGTGGCTGATCCTGCGCGGACGCTGTCGCAGCTGCGCGGCGCCGATCAGCGCGCGCTACCCGATCGTCGAGGCGGCGACGGCCGCGCTGTTCGCGGCGGTCGTCGCGGTACATCACGCCGACACCGCTGCCCTCGTCATGGGCCTCGTGCTCGTCGCGTTTCTCGTGCCGATCGCGCTGATCGACCTCGACCACCGGATCATCCCCAACCGGCTCACGTTGCCGGCCGCCGTGCTGGCGATCGTGCTCGGCACCGCGCTGGATCCGGGCGGCCAGGTCGAGCGGCTCATCGCCGGCGCCGCCGCGGCCGCCGTGCTCGGCCTGCCGTCGCTGCTGAACCCCAGGGGCATGGGCATGGGCGACGCGAAGCTCATCGGCGTCCTCGGGCTCTTCCTCGGTGCCGCCGTGGCACCCGCGTTCTTCGTCGCCTTCCTGACGGGCACGGCGTTCGGCATCGCGATCATCGTCCGCAAGGGCATGAGCCAGGGACGCAAGACGGCCGTGCCGTTCGGGCCGTTCCTCGCGCTGGGCGGGCTCGTCGGCCTGCTCGCCGGCGAGGAGCTCGTCCAGCTGTACCTGACCGCCTTCTGACGAGACGCGGGCCGGGCGCGCTCACCGCGTGAGGCGGGCTGCGGCCCGCCTCACGCGGTTAAGCGTTGTCGAGCATCCGCTGGACGCTCTGGACATTCGGGCGATCTTCCGGCGCGGCGTTGCGAGCTTGCCGTCGGCATGCCGATGTCGGTCTCGTCAATGGGACGCTCACGCTCAACAACCTTCGTCGGACTCACCATCGAGCCCGGACGCATCGCTGCCGCTCATGTGAGCGTCAACGGATCCATCGTCATCCAGGACGGTGGGCGCGCCGAGCTCGAGCCGGGCGTCGTACGGGACGGCGAGGTCGCCGATTCCGATGCCCTGGCCGAGGCGCTCGCGTCGCTCTGGAGCGAGCACAAGCACCTCGACAAGCGCGTGCGGATCGGTGTCGCCAACGCGCGCATCGTCGTCCGCACGATCTTCCTTCCTCCGATCTCCGATCCCAAGCAGCTGGCCGTCGCGGTCCGCTTCCAGGCGGCTGACGAGATCCCGATGCCGCTCGACGACGCGGTCTTGGACTTCCAGTCGATCGGCATCGTCGACACGCCCGACGGGCCGCGGCAGCGGATCGTGCTGGTGGCCGCGCGCCGCGAGATGATCCTCGACACGCTGACCGCAGCGCGCGCCGCCGGCCTGAAGCCGACGGGGATCGACCTGTCGGCCTTCGGCATGGTCCGCGCGCTGCAGCGCCCGGGCGCCGACGACGGACCCGAGCTGTTCGTCTCCGTCGGCGGGCTGACCAACCTGGCCGTCGCCGACCGCGGCATCTGCACCTTCACCCGCGTCGCGGGCAGCGGCCTGGAGAACCTTGCCGTGGAGCTCGCCGAGCGCCGCGAGCTGACGCTCGAGCATGCGCGCATGTGGCTGCACCACGTCGGCCTCGAGACCGCCGTCGAGGACATCGACGGCGACGAGGCGATCGTCGCCGACGCGCGCTCGATCCTGACGAGCGGCGCGCGCCGCATCGCCGCGGAGGTGCGCGCCTCGCTGGACTACCACCAGGGTCAGGTCGAGGACGGCACGGGCGTTCGCCGCGTCGTGCTGACCGGTCCCGCCGTCGCCGTCACTGGCTTCGCGAGCGCGCTGGAGGCCGAGCTCGGCCTCGAAGTACAGGAGCGCGTCGTGGCCGCTGCCAAGGGCGTGAACCTCGAAGCGCTCGACGCCGCCTGCCTCAGTGTGGCCGCCGGGCTGGCCGTCCAGGAAGGACCGACCTCATGAAGGCCGTCAACCTCATCCCCGCCGACACGCCGCGCGCCGGCGGCGCGACGACGGCGTTCTCCACGACCGGGCCGATCGGCGCGTACGTCGTGATCGCCGTCCTGGCCGTCGCCGTCGTCATGGCGGGCGCCTTTGCGTTCACGAACAAGCAGCTTTCTGACCGCCAGTCCGATCTCGCCCGCGTGGAGCGCGAGGCGCAGGCCGCCGAGGCGAAGACCAACGCGTTGAAGCCCTATACGGAGTTCGCCGCTGTTCGCACAGCTCGCGTCGAGACCGTCGGCGGACTGCTCGACGGACGCTTTGACTGGGCCCACAGCCTGCGCGAGGTCGCTCGTGTCGTGCCGGCCGACGTCGATCTCACCTCGCTCGTCGGCACCGTCTCGCCGACGTCCCCGGTCGAGGGCGGCGGTGGCAGCGCTTCGCTGCGAACCGCCCTGCCGGTCCCCGCCGTCGATCTCATCGGCTGCGCCAAGAGCCAGGCCCACGTCGCCACGCTGCTTGCCCGCCTGCGGGCGGTCGACGGCGTTCAGCGCGTCACGCTCGCAAGCTCCGAGAAGAGCGACTCGGGCGCCGGAGGCGAGACCGACTGCCGCTCGACGAAGAAGATGCCGCAGTTCCAGGTCACGCTCTTCTACAAGGCGCTTGACGGCATCGTGCCGGCCGCCGATGGCGCTGGCGCCGCGACCCCGAACACCGCGGCACCTGCCGCCCCGAACACGGCTGCTGCCGGAGGTTCCAAGTGAGCGCTCAGACTCGCCCCGTCCTCGGTGTCGTCGCGATCGTCGCGGTGATGGCCGGCTTCTGGTTTCTGCTGCTCGCGCCCAAGCGCGCGGACATCGGCGCCGCGAACGATCAGATCGTCCAGGCCGAGAGCCGCCGTGACGCCGCGACGGCGTCCGCGCAGCAGGCCGAGCAGGCGCGCCGCAACTACGTGCGCGACTACGAGACCGTCGCCCGCCTCGGCAAGGCCGTGCCGGCCGACGACGACGTCGCGTCGCTCGTCTACCAGCTCGAGACGATCGCGAAGGCCAACAAGATCGACTTTCGCGCCGTCAAGCTGACCGGCTCCGCCTCGGCGGAGCCGGCCGCGGCGCCCGCCAACACGGCGGCGGCGGGCGCTGACGACAAGAAGCAGGGCGCGGCTGCCGACAAGGCCGCTCCCGTCGCCGCCCCAGTCGTCGCGCAGCCCCCGCCGGGTGCCGTCGTCGGCTCGGCCGGTCTGCTGACCGTGCCGTTCACGTTGACGTTCGACGGCAACTACCTGAAGCTGCAGCGCCTGATGAAGGCCGTCAACGGCCTGGCGAAGAACGACAGGCAGCAGATCACGGTCAAGGGCCGCCTGCTGACGATCGACGGCTTCTCGCTGGCCCCGAGCCCGGACGGCTTCCCGAAGCTCAAGGCGACCGTCAGCGCGACGGCCTACATCGTACCCGATGCCAAGGGCTCCACCGCGGGCGCGACGCCGCAAGGGCCCGCCGGCGCGAGCGCCGGTGCATCGACCACCACCCCCGCAATTGTCACTCCGAACGCTCAGGGAGCCGGACGATGAACACGCTGATCGACCCCCTGAAGCGGATCGCGCGCGATCTCGTCGACAAGAAGCTCTGGCCCGTCGCGGCCCTGCTGCTCGTCGCGCTCGTCGCCGTCCCGATGCTGATCGGCGGCTCGTCCGAGCAGGCACCGTCGCCGGTCGCGCTCGCGGGGCCGGCGGCCGGGGCGCCCGCCTCGAAGTCGCTCGTGACCGTCGTCGACGAGGCCGCCGACGACAAGGACAGCCGCCCCGGCCGTGCGATCGACCCGATCTACGATCCGCCCGCCCCGCCGTCCGCCGACACCGGTTCCGGTTCGGGCGCCGGCGACAGCGCCGGCGGCAGCGCCGGCACCGGCGGCAGCGCCGGTGGCGCCGCCGAGCAAGCACCCTCTTCGGGCGGCGGCGCCAGCCCCGCCCGCGAAGCGCCGGCGCAGACGACGCCGCCCGTGCGGGACGTCGCCACCTCCGTCTACTACCGCACCGAAGTGCGCTGGTATGAGCACAAGCCCGCCAAGTCGCGGCCGATCACGCGCCTGACGCCGTTCGGCGGCCTCGCCGATCCCGCGGCGATCTACCTCGGCGTCACGAAGTCCAGCAGCTCATATGCCGTCTTCCTGCTCGGCCCGAACGCGACCTCCGACGGCGAGGCCGAGTGCGAGGACGACACGGACTGCCGGGTCATCGGCCTGAAGGCCGGCCAGACGCAGATCGTCACCGTCCAGCCGGCCGACGGCGGTGAGGCGCGCCGGTACGTCCTGGACGTCGTCGCGGTCCGGACGATCGCGGCCGACGCGCCGACCGCGCGCAAGATGCGCCTGCGCGTCCACGCCGACGGCCGCGACGTCCTGCGCGCGATGTGGCAGCACGAAGCCACCGCCGACGCGCTCGGCCCGATCCAGTTCGATCGCGACAGCGGCCTGCTCGTCAAGTCCGCGAAGGCGGGCGGCGACGCGGCCGGCGCCGACCAGCCCGCCGGGTAGACGGGCCACTAGCGCTGCATAGACTGCGCAGCGCCATGGCGCTGCGCTTCGTCACCGCCGGGGAGTCACACGGCCCCGGTCTCACCTGCATCGTCGAGGGACTGCCCGCCGGACTGCCCCTCGACGAGGAGACGCTCAACCGCGAGATGGCCCGGCGGCAACTGGGCCATGGTCGTGGGGGGCGCATGAAGATCGAGCGCGACCGTGCCGACGTGACGGGCGGCGTGCGCCACGGGCTGACGATGGGGGGCCCGATCGCGCTGCAGATCGCCAACCGCGACTACGCCAACTGGGAAGAGCGGATGAACCCGTGGCCGGTGCAGGCCGACGTGCCCGAGGTCCATCTGCCGCGTCCCGGCCACGCCGACCTCGTCGGGACGCAGAAGTACGACCTGACCGACGTGCGCAACGTGCTCGAGCGCGCGAGCGCGCGCGAGACGGCCGCGCGCGTCGCCGGCGGCGCCGTCGCGCGCTCGTTCCTGCGCGCGCTCGGCGTCGAGGTGCGCTCGCACGTGATCCAGATCGGCAGCGTCCTCGCGCCGCAGCGGACCGACGGGCCCACCGGCCATGTACGTACCCCCGCGGACTTCGACGGTGTCGACGAGGACCCGGTGCGCTGCCTCGACAAGGAGGCCAGCCGCGCGATGGTCGCGCACATCAACGTGCAGCGAAAGGCCAACGAGTCGCTCGGCGGCGTCTTCGAGGTGATCGCCTTCGGGCTCGTGCCGGGCCTGGGCTCGCACGTCTCCTGGGAGGAGCGCCTGGACGGCCGCATCGCCGGCGCGCTGTGCTCGATCCAGGCGATCAAGGGCGTCGGCCTGGGCGAGGGCTTCGACCTCGCCGGCAAGCCCGGCTCGGAGGCGCACGACGAGATCTTCTGGACGCAGGAGCGCGGCTACCACCGCGAGACGAACCACGCCGGCGGCCTGGAGGGCGGCATGACGACCGGCGACCCGCTGTACGCGCGCGCGGCGATGAAGCCGCTGCCGACGCTGACCAAGCCGCTGCGCTCCGTCGACATCGCGACAAAGCAACCCGCCCAGGCGCTGCGCGAGCGCACCGACTCCTGCACGGTGCCGGCCGCCGGCGTCGTGGGGGAGGCGATGGTCGCCTTCGTCCTCGCCGACGCCTACCGCGCGAAGTTCGGCGGCGACCACCTCAACGACGTGATCGCCGCCGTCGACGCCTACCGCGCGCGCATCGGCTGGCCGACCTCGTCCGCATAAGGGGCCGCATGGCGCTCGTCTTCGTAGGGTTCATGGGGGCGGGGAAGTCCTCGGCGCTCGACGACATCCTCGACACCGACAAGCTCGTCTCAGAGCAGCTCGAGATGAGCATCGCGTCGTTCTTCGCCGCCTACGGGGAGCAGAAGTTCCGCCGGCGCGAGGAGCCCGTCGTGCTGCGGGCGCTGCGCTCCGGCGCGCCCGCGATCGCGCTCGGCGGCGGCAGCGTGCTGTCGCCGACGATTCGGACGGCGCTGCGCGAGCACACCGTCGTGTGGATGGACGTCTCCGACGAGACCGCCTGGGCGCGCGCGGCCGGTGACGACCGGCCGCTGGCCGGCGACCGCGCCGCCTTCGAGGCGCTGCATGCCGAGCGCCGGCCGGTCTACGAGTCGATCGCCGACGCGTTCGTGCCCGAGGGCGACCGCCTCGTGCGCCGCGCCCTGCCCGCGCTCGAGGCGCTCGCGCAGGCGCCCGCGGGCACGAAGCTCGTCTGGGCCGTCGCGGGCGGCCGCGAGTACCCGGTCTTCGTCGGGCGCGGGCTGATCGGCGGCCTGCCGCGGCCCGGGCGACGGGCGTTCGTCGTGACCGACGAGAACGTCGGCGCCCTCCACGCCGGCGCGCTGCGCGACACGCATCGCACGATCACGATCCCCGCCGGGGAGGAGCACAAGACGCTCGCCGTCGCCGAGACGGTCTGGCGCGAGCTCGCCGCCCAGGGGATGGGGCGCGACGACCACCTCGTCGCGCTCGGCGGCGGCGTCGTCGGCGACCTCGCCGGCTTCTGCGCGGCCACCTACCAGCGCGGCGTGCCGGTCGTGCAGGTCCCGACGAGCGTCGTCGCGCAGGTCGACGCGGCCTACGGCGGCAAGACCGGCGTCGACCTGCCGGAGGCGAAGAACTACGTCGGCGCCTACCACCAGCCGGCCGCCGTCATCACCGACGTCGACACGCTCACCACGCTGCCGGAGGCGGAGGTCGCGGCCGGATACGCCGAGGTCGTCAAGACCGCGTTGATCGCGGGCGGCTCGCTGTGGGAGCGCGTCGCGGCCGGCGCAACCGCGGACGAGCGCGTCGTGCTGGACTGCGCGCGCACGAAGATCGCGGTCGTCGCCGCCGACGAGCGCGACGGTGGCGTGCGCCAGCTGCTGAACCTCGGCCACACCGTCGGCCACGCGATCGAGACGGTGACCGGCTATCGCCGCTACCGCCACGGCGAGGCCGTCGCGCTTGGCCTGCTCGCGGCGCTGCGGCTCGGCGGGACCGATGACCTGCGCGCGCAGGTCGCAGACCTGCTGGCGGCGGCCGGGCTGCCGACGACGCTCGAGGGCGCCGATCCGCAGGACGTCGTCGCGGCGACGCGGCTGGACAAGAAGCGCGTCGGCGACAGCGTGCCGTTCGTCCTCGTCGAGGCGCCCGGCGATGTGCGCCACGGCCGGCGCGTAGCGGCGTCCGACGTGCTGTCGGCGGTGCGGGAGCTGGCGGGCTGAACCGAGGACGAGGACGAGTTGAGGACCGGCGTCACGTGCCGAGCAGCTCGTCGAGCGCCGCCACCAGATCGCGACCCCGCGCATACCCGCGGCGTTGGATGAGCTCGGCCGCCTCGCGAGCGAGCCCCAGGTCGTCCGCGCCGGCGACGGAGCGCAGCGCTCGGAGGTCCGCCGCGTCGAGCGGCCGCACGTCGTCGTCGCGTGCGAGCAGCTTGAGTGCCAGCAGATCGCCGACCCGAGCGACGGGAACGACGAGCTGCGATAACACCTCCAGCGCCTCGGCGCGCGCGGCGATCTCGCCCTCGATGCCCGACGAGGCGAACAGCAGATCGACGATCAGTTCGTCGTCCCTGGTGGAGGGTGATGCGAGACGAGCGGTCGCCAGCCGGCCGGCCGCCAGCTGCTCGACGGCGGCCACGATCACGTAGCCACGTCCTCCGAGCTCGGCGAGCAGGCCTTCTGCGGCAGCATCGTCGGGCACGGCCACGACGAGATCGACGTCGCGCGTGAAGCGCGGTTCGGTGCGGGCCGAGACGCCGAAGCCGCCGACGAGGGCGAACGGAAGCGATGTCCTCTCGAGATCGGCGACGATCCTGCGAAGCGCCTTCTCGACGCGGGTCACGCGAAGCGCGTGGAACGCGGTCCGACGGCGTCGCCGTGTTCGGCACCGGGGCGCTCTCGCAGCCACGCGCGCACCGCATGGTCCAGGTCGGTGTCGGTCATCTGCGGATGCTCGCGCCGCAGGCGCTGGCGCAGCATCCGCTCGCCGAGATCATGAAGCTCCAGCGCGGCGCGAAGACGTGCGGCGGCATCGTCGGTCACCCCATGATCGTAGCCGCGGCCTCGGCGGATCACCGGCCGCGCGGTAGCCGACATGGTGCGTCCAAACCGGCCGGCGTCAGCGCGTGAGCGCGGCCAGCGGCGCGCCCCAGCCCGACAGCGAGGCCGGCGGCGGGACGCGGTAGCCGAGGTACAGGTCGTTGCCGATGTCGCCCGTCGCCCACTTCGCGAAGCTCTCGGCAAAGCGCTCCTCGCGGGCTGCGCAGCCGCCGGAGTGCCCGCCGTCGCATCCGAAGCCGGGCGGCGTCGCGGCGTCGAGGCGGGCTTCGAGCTCGCCGGCGACGAGCGCGTGGTCGACGACGTGCGCGAGCTCGTGCAGCACGAGGCGCCGGACGCCGCGCATCCCGGCGCCGCGGTAGACCCTGCCCAGGTTCAGCACGATCTCGTAGCCGCCGGCGGTCGGGCGCATCTGGCCCGCGACGCCGTTGCCGAGCTCCCCGAAGCTGATCGTGACAAGGCCGGCGACCAGCCCGACGAGACGGCGCGCGTCGGGCCGCGCCTCGGACACCGCGCGCAGCACGACCTGCTGATCGCTGGGCGCGATCCCCGCCGCGAAGCGCAGCGCAGCGACCGGCGGCAGTGCCTGCGGACCGCCGTCCTGGAGGCCATAGCGCGCACCATCATCGGCCGCGGCCTGACCGGGCGCCCCGGCCGGCGATCCCCGCAGAAACAGCGCCAGCGCGAGCGCGACGAGGCAGACCACCGCCAGCGGCGCGATCAGGGGACGCGAATCGCTCATCGGCGTCCCATCGGCCCATCGCCCGCGCTGCGCGAGCGATCGGGGCCGCGGTCGGCGAAGGAACGACACGAACGCGCCGATCCGGTCGCCGTGCCAGAGTTGGCGGCACATGCCCACCGCTCACAACCGCATCCACGTCATGCACGGCGTCAACCTCGACCAGATCGCGCGGCGCGATCCGGCGCACTACGGCGGGATGACGTTCCTGCAGCTCGAGCAGGCGATCGACGCCTACGCCGACGAGCTCGGGATGGACGCGCGCTTCTTTCAGACCAATCACGAAGGCGAGTTCGTGGAGGAGCTGCACCGCGTCGCGGATCTTGCCGACGGCCTCGTCCTCAACGCCGGCGCCTGGTCGCACTACTCGCGCGCGATCGGCGACGCGCTGCAGATCGCGGGCGTGCCGGCCGTCGAGGTCCACCTGTCCGACGTCATGGCCCGCGAGCAGTGGCGTCATGTCTCCGTGCTCGCCGACGCGTGCATCGCGACGTTCGGCGGCAAGGGCGTCGAGGGCTACCGCGACGCGTTCGTGGCCATACGCCAGTCGCTGCGGCCGTGACCGCTCGCCTGGAGGCGGTGCGGGCGAAGGTCGCCGAGCGCGAGCTCGGCGCGCTGCTCGTCTCCAACCTCGTCAACCTGCGCTGGCTGACCGGCTTCACGGGGTCAAACGGCGCCGCCGTCGTCGGTGCCGAGACCGCGCGCTTCGTCACCGACTTTCGCTACCTCACGCAGGCGGCCGCGCAGCTCGATCCCGTCTGGGAGCGCGAGATCGAGACCGATCTGCTCAAGCGCGTGACCGACGGCCTGCCCGACGGACCGCTGAAGCTCGGCTTCGACGACGCGCACGTCACGGTCGCACAGCACGCGCGCCTCGAGCGGCTCATCGGCGAGCGCGACATCGAACTCGTGGCTGCGGGCGCGATCGTCGAGCAGCTGCGCGCGGTCAAGGATCCGGATGAGATCGAGCGGATCCGGGCCGCCGCCGAGCTCGCCGACGAAGCCTTCGAGGAGGTTGTCGGCGCCGGCATCGTCGGACGCGCCGAACGCGACGTCGCGCTCGACCTCGAGGTCGCGATGCGCCGCCGCGGCGCCGAAGGAGCATCCTTTCCCCCGATCGTCGCCGCGGGCGCGCACGGCGCGCTGCCCCACGCGGTGCCGCGCGCCGTGCCGATCCCCGCCGGCACGCTGGTCGTCATCGACTGGGGCGCGCAGCTGGACGGCTACGCCTCGGACTGCACGCGCACCGTCGCCACCGCCGGCGACCTGGACCCGCGCGACCGCGAGATCTACGACACCGTGCTGGCCGCGCAGGAGGCCGCGCTCGCCGCCGTCCGCGCAGGACCGACCGGCCAGGAGGTCGACGCGGTCGCGCGCGCGATCATCGACGACGCCGGCCACGCCGAGCACTTCGGCCACGGACTCGGGCACGGCGTCGGCATGGAGGTGCACGAGGGGCCGCGGCTGTCCAAGCAGGGCAAGGACGCGCTCGTCGCGGGCAACATCGTGACCGTCGAGCCGGGGATCTACGTGCCCGGCGCCGGCGGCGTGCGGATCGAGGATCTGGTCGCGGTGACGGCCGACGGGCACGAGGTCCTCAACGGGCTGCCGAAGGCGCTGCGGACCGTCCACTAGCAGCGGGCGCCGCCGGCAGGCCCGCGGCGTCGGCCGACGACGATTGGCGGTTCTGGGCGCTCAGCGGTCCAAACTCGCCACGCGATGCGCCGCAACAGCACGAAAGTGCAGGCCGCCGGTGCTGCGTTGCACCCTGCCGGAGCATCGGTTATAGGTAGGCGCAGAGGTAGGTGTGAGTCCAGCTTCCGAACATTTCGACGCCGTCGTCGTCGGATCCGGATTCGGCGGGTCCGTGACGGCATACCGGCTGGCCGAGGCCGGCCACAGCGTCTGCCTGCTCGAACGCGGAAAGCCCTTCCCGCCCAACTCCTTCCCGCGCTCGCCGCTGGGGATGAAGCGCCAGTTCTGGGATCCCAGCGAGGGGCTGCACGGGATGTTCAACCTCTGGAGCTTCGACAACATCGACGCGATCGTCGCCAGCGGCCTCGGCGGCGGCTCGCTGATCTACGCCAACGTCCTGCTGCGCAAGGACGAGGAGTGGTTCGTGCGCGAGGAGCCCGGCAACGGCTCGTGGAAGGACGGCTACGAGTACTGGCCCGTCACGCGCGCCGACCTGGACCCGCACTACGACCGCGTCGAGCGGATGATGAACGTCCAGAAGTACCCGCTCGACCAGGACCCCTACGACAAGACGCTCAAGACGCTCGCCTTCCGCGACGCGGCGCAGAAGCTCGGGCTGGACTGGCGCCTGGTCAACCTCGCGGTGACGTTCGCCAACGACGGCGACCCGCCGATGGTCGGCGAGCCGATCAAGGAGGAGCGGCCCAACATCCACGGCCGCACGCGCCTGACCTGCAAGCTCACGGGGGAGTGCGACCTGGGCTGCAACCACGGCTCCAAGAACTCGCTGGACTACACGTACATCACAGCGGCATGGCACGCCGGCGCCGACATCCGCACGCGCCACGAGGTGCGCTCCTTCGAGGCGCGCGACCGTGGCGGCTACCAGGTCGACTACGTCATCCACGACGCCGAGGCGGAGGGGACGAAGACCGACACCGCGCGCCTCGATCGCCACGCGATCACCTGCGATCGCCTGATCCTGTCGGCCGGCACGCTCGGCACGACGTACCTGCTGCTGAAGAACCGCGCCGCGTTCCCCGGCCTGAGCCCGATGCTCGGCTCGCGCTTCGGCGGCAACGGCGACCTGCTGACCTTCGCGCGCAACTGCATGAGCGAGGTCGAGGGAAAGAAGGTGCCACACGTCCTGGACTCCGCCCACGCGCCGGTCATCACGAGCGCGATCCGCGTGCCCGACGAGAGCGACGGCGGCGCGCGCGGACAGCGCGGCTTCTACCTCGAGGACGCCGGCCAGCCAGAGTTCGTCTCGTGGATGCTGCAGCTCATCGACACGCCGTCCTCGCTGCTCGAGCAGCGCCGCAACCTGCCGAAGGTCGTGCGCGGTCTGTTCACGCACGCGGATTCCGACGTCGGGGGCGATGTCTCAGAGCTGCTGGGCGACTGCAGCGAGTCCTCGGGCTTCCTGCCGCTGCTGGGCATGGGCCGCGACGTCCCCGAGGGGATCATGTCGCTGCGCGACGGCGGCCTGGCGATCGACTGGAAGAAGAACGGGTCGTCCAAGGAGTACTTCGAGCGCGTGCGCGACATCTCCAAGGACGTTGCCGACGAGCTGGGCGGGACCTTCCTGGACAACCCGATCTGGCTGCTCAGCCGGGTCGTGACCGTGCACGCGCTCGGCGGCTGCCCGATGGGGCGTGACGATCAGGAGGGCGTCGTCGACCCCTTCGGGCGCGTCTACAACCACCCCGGCCTGCACATCGCCGACGGCTCGGTCATGCCCGGGCCAGTCGGCCCCAACCCGAGCCTCACGATCGCCGGCCTCGCCGACCGCTTCGCCGACGCCATCCTCGAAGACATGAAGGGACACACCGTGACCGCACCCCCGCCACCCCCGCCGGCCGATGAAGAGGGTGGCCCGACCGCCGCCGCCGCTCCGAGCGCCAGCGAGCACCCCGCGTCGCTGCGCTTCACCGAGAAGATGCGTGGCTTCATCACCTTCGGCGAGGACGACTACGACAAGGGCTTTCGCCAGGGCAAGAAGTCAAAGACGGCCTGCATGTTCCACGTGACGGTGCTGATGGACGACATCGAGCGCTTCATCGAGGATTCGCAGCATCCGGGCACGATCACCGGCCACGTCCAGTGCGACGCGCTCGGCGGCAGGCTCGAGGTGCAGAAGGGCTGGTTCAACCTCTTCGTCGACGCCGACGAGGACGGCGAGGAGCGCAAGCTCATGAAGTACCGCCTGCTGATCGCCGACGGCGAGGGTCATCCGATCACGCTCAACGGCTACAAGGAGGTCAAGGACGATCGCGGCTTCGACGTCTGGAGCGACACGACGACGCTCTTCACGCGGATCCTCGCCGGACACGTCGAGCCCGGCGACGGCGACGACGCGGCCGACGTCGTCGCGAGCGGGATCCTGCACGTCCTGCCGCAGGACTTCGCGGTCCAGATGACGACGTTCCGTGTCGATCCGGCGCACCGCGTCGATGCGATCGGGCGCTTCGGCGGGCTCTTCGCCGGGAGCCTCTGGGACGCGTTCGGCCCCGGCTCCAAGAAGGACTGACGACGCGGTGGCCCAGGCGTGACGACCGCCGCCGCGCACACCGACGAGCTCATCGCGCTCGACGTCGCCGACGGGGTTCCCTGCAACCTCATCCGCGTCCGCGGCCCGAAGGAGCCGACGAAGGGGCCGGTGCTGCTCGTCCACGGCGTCGGCGTGCGCACGGAGATCTGGCGCCCGCCGACCCCGCGCACGCTGATCGAGGCGCTCGTCGACGAGGGCTACGACGTCTTCATGGAGACGTGGCGGGCGAGCATGGACGTGCCCAACAACACGTGGACGCTCGACCAGGGCGCGGTGCTCGACCACCCCGTCGCCGTCAAGAAGGTCGTCGAGCTGACCGGCGCGGACTCGATCCAGGCGATCACGCACTGCCAGGGCTCGACGAGCTTCATGATGGCCGCCTGTGCGGGCCTCGTGCCCGAGGTGCGCACCGTCGTCGCGAGCGCGGTCTCGCTGCATCCGGTCGTGACGAAGGTGGCGAAGCTCAAGCTCGACTACATCGTGCCGCCGGTGTCGCGGCTGCTGGGCTACCTCGATCCGCGCTGGGGCGAGCGGGGCGCGCCCTGGCTGCTGCCCAAGGCGCTGACCGCGTACTGCAAGCTCTCGCGCCGCGCCTGCGACAACGGCGTCTGCAAGGTGTCGAGCTTCATGTTCGGCGCCGGCAACCCGACGCTGTGGACGCACGAGCAGCTCAGCCCCGCGACGCACGAGTGGACGAAGGGCGAGTTCGGCCCCGCCCCGCTGACGTTCTTCAAGCAGATCGCGCAATGCGTCCGCGCCGGCCACCTCGTCAGCGTCGAGGGGCGGCCCGAGCTGCCCGAGAGCTTCGTCGCCCAGGCGCCGCTGACCGACGCGCGCTTCTCGTTCATCACCGGCGGGCGCAACAACTGCTTTCTGCCCGAGAGTCAGATGCGCACGTTCGAGTGGTTCGAGAAGCACGACCCGGGGCGCCACACGATGCACATCGTGCCCGGCTACGGGCACCTCGACGTGTTCGTCGGCGAGCACGCGGGCCGCGACTGGCACCCGATCATCCTCGGCGAGCTCGCGAGGGACGCATGAACCTGCCCGCGGTCTCGCCCGACGCGCCGCCGAGCAACGTCTGCGGCCGCACGACCTCGATCACGCTCTTCACGACGCAAAAGCCGTGGGGCCGCTTCTGGATGCCGTTCATGTTCACGCTCACGCGGGCGGCCCCGAAGTCGCTGGAGGCGATGGACAAGCTGTCGTTCATCAGCTTCGCGAGCTGGTCGCTGATCCGCGAGCTGCCCTACAACGGGCCCCCGCAGACCGTGCGCCGGCTGCGCTACCCGCACCTGTTCTTCGAGGTCAGCTTCAACGGCAGCTGGGCGCAGTACATCGACTCCTCGGTGCGCGTGCTGACGACCGGCATGTACACCTTCTGGGGCAGCTCGCGGCGCTTTCCCGGCCCGCTGCCGGCGGGGCCGTTTCAGGCGTTCTTCAAGGTCCACGAGGTCGACGCGAGCCACTACCACTGCGCCTATCCGGACGCGACGGTGACGATCGTGCGCTCGGCGCTGGAGCTCGAGGAGCGCCTGGAGATGTTCGCCCACCGTGTCCGCCACCTCCCCGAGGAGCAGTTCGACGCGGCCTGGGACGCCTTCATCGAGGACGCGCAGCGCTACCTATGAGATCTCCGAACATCGCCGGCAAGACGTACTCGCTCATGATCTGGACGCCGATCAAGCCGGGCGAGGAGGGGGCGCTGCGGGCCTACCTCGACGGCCTCGACAACGGCGCGGGGAGCCCGCTCGCCAAGCTGCCGCGCACGCACATGGCGCGCTGGATCGTCGTGCCGGACATGCCGGTCGCGCCGGGCACGGACCTGCGCGACCCGCTGGGCACGCAGTTTCTGCTGTTCACGAGCAACCTCGACGGCGACGTCGACAGCTACCTGCACGAGCTCGTCGCGCTGATGGCGGTCGAGGCGGCGGAGGTCTGGGGTCACTGCGTCGGCTGCCCGCAGCCCGCCGAGGGCGTGGCGCTGAAGGCCTACCTGCACCGCAACCAGGTCGACTCGGGCGTCGCGTTCGCGGCCTACCCCAACGCGTCGGTCAAGCAGATCAAGACCGCGCTGGACAAGCGCGCGCGGCTGATCGACTTCGCCGTCCGCGCGCAGGAGATGAAGCCGGCGGAGCGCCGCAAGGAGTTCCTCGAGCAGTTCGGCGCAGCATGATCCGCGCGGCGCTGCCGGCGCTCGAGCTGTCGGACATCCAGGGCGACATCCTGCGCGCCTACGGCAACTCCTATGACTGCGCGTCCTATGCGTTCGTGCGGATCGACTGCGAGCCAGAGCAGGCGCGGGCATGGCTCGCCGGCGTCGTCGACCACGTCACGAACGCCGCGCCGTGGAGCGAGAAGCCGCTGACGACGCTGAACGTCGCGCTGACGGCGAGCGGCCTGGCCGCGCTCGGCGTCTCGCAGGAGACGATCGGCAGCTTCTCGCACGAGTTTCGCCAGGGGATGGCGGCGCGCGCGGAGCTGCTCGGCGACACCGGCCCGAGCGCGCCGCCGAAATGGGACCAGGGGCTGGGCACCGGCGACGCCCACGTGCTGCTGACGATCAACGCGCAGACGACGGCCGACCATCGGCGTGCGCTGGCCAAGATGCAGGCGGCGATGAAGGACACCGGCGGGGTCAGCGTCCTCTACCAGCAGGACGCCGAGCTGCTGCACGGCGCGCGCGAGCACTTCGGCTTCGCCGACGGCTTCGCGCAGCCGGCGATCGCCGGAGCGACGGAGGACAAGGCGCCCGGTGGCGGCGTTCCCGAGCGCGACGGACGCTGGCGCCCGCTGGCGCCCGGCGAGTTCGTCCTCGGCTATCCCGACGAGGACACGAGCGTCGATCGCGCTCGGCGGCTGCCGCCGGCGCCCACGGGCGCGATGGCGCGCAACGGCACGTACATGGTCTGGCGCAAGCTGCACCAGGACGTCGCGCTGTGGCGGCGCACGATCGCCGCGGCCGCCGCGCGCTACCCCTACGGCGATGCGCGCAAGCTCGCCGCCAAGGTCGTCGGCCGCTGGCAGGACGGCACGCCGGTCCAGACGCACCCGCACGGCCCGGATCCCGAGTTCGATCCCGCCGCCCCGGGTGCCAACGACTTTCGCTACCGCAACGACCTCGACGGCCGGCGCTGCCCGCTGGGCGCGCACATCCGCCGCTGCAATCCGCGCGACGCGCTGGACCCGGCCGGCAAGCTGAGCCTGCGCCACCGCATGATCCGTCGCGGGATGCCCTACGGCAAGGTGCTGCCCGAGGGCGCCCTGGAGGACGACGGCGCCGAGCGCGGCCTCGTGTTCGTGAGCTTCCAGGCGAGCATCTTCCGCCAGTTCGAGGGCGTCCAGACGCCGTGGATCAACGACGGCAACATCTTCGGCCTGGGCACCGACAAGGACTTCTTGCTGGGCGAACCGTCAGGCAGCGGCAAGATGACGATCCAGGGCGAGAAGCCGTTCTTCGTCTCGCCGCAGGAGGCGTTCGTCGTCACGCGCGGCGGCGAGTACCTGTTCGTCCCGGGGATGACCGCGCTGCGGGCGCTCGTGGACGGGACGGCGGGCTGATGAGCATCACGATGTCCAGCGAGATGGAGGTGGCGCGATGAGCGAGAGCCCACACAAGCTCGGAGGGCCCGCCCGCGTCAAGAAGGTGCTCGGGGCGATGGAGAAGCACATGAACAACGTGCCCGGCCACAAGCGCGGGCACGCCCGCGGGATCGCATTCCACGGGCACTTCACGCCGACCCCCGAGATCGGCGCGCTGTCGACGGCAGAGCTCTTCCACAGCGGCCGCATCGACGTCGTCGTGCGCCTGTCCAACGGCGGCTCGAGCCCCTACCTCGCCGACCGCGTCGACGGCAAGCGCGGCAACCCGCTCGGGATGGGGGTGCGCTTCGCCCTGCCGTCCGGCGACCACACGTCGTGGACGGCGCTGAACCTCGCGGCGTTCCCGCCGCGCACGCCCGACGACTTCCACGCGATGGTGGTCAACACGCGTGCCGCGCTGCCGGGCGGCTCGCCGCACCCGCTGCGGATGCTCGCCTTCCTCGCGCCGCGCATCCCGCGCGCGCTGCCGGGCATCAAGGCGGCGGCGACGCTCGCGCCGCCGGAGAGCTTCGCGACCGCGCGCTTCAACGGCTTTCACTCCTACTACCTCGTCGACGCCGACGGCCGCCGGCAGGCCTTCCGCTTCCGCTTCATGCCGGTGGCGGGGGTCGCCAACATCGACCCGAAGGACGACACGCTGCTGCCGCCGCAGTACGTCGTCAGCGAGATCAAGCAGCGCGTCGAGCAGGCGCCGGTGGCGTGGAAGCTCGTCTTCCAGCTCGCGCAGGAGGGCGACGAGATCGACGACCTCCGGGTGCTGTGGCCCGAGAGCCGCCCGCAGGTCGTCGCGGGCGAGATCGTGATCGAGCGCCTGCACGAGGACTCCGAGGCAGTCGCCGAGTGGGTCTTCGACCCGACGCGGATGCCGCCCGGGATCGAGCTTTCCGACGACCCGCTGCTGCACTTCCGCTCGGAGGCCTACTGGGAGTCACACCGGCGCCGGTCGCGTGAGACCAAGCCGGCGATCCTGCCGGAGTAGCGCGAATCGCCGGAGCGGGCTTTACCGGCCTTCGACGCGCCGCTTGAGGGCCCCGTTCATCTGCTCCATGCCGAGCTGCGTCTTGTCGATCTGCCGGCGTAGCAGGCGTACGAGCAGGCCGCGGAAGCGCTCGACCTGCGTGAAGCGCGTGCCGCCGGCGGGCAGCGGCTGCAGTCCGAAGCTGTGCACGCCGTCGAGCAGGCCGGGCACGAGCACGCGCACGATCCAGCGCAGCTCGCGGCCGGGTTGCACCGCGAGCACGGTCTGCTCGAAGGTCCTCGGCCGGCCGCCGCCGGGCGTCGCGACGAGCGCAGAGAGTTTGGCGCCGACCCGCCAGTCGCCCTCGAGCCGGGGTATGAACGGGTTCCACTCGCCGTAGGCCGCGGTGTCGGCCAGAACCGCCCAGACAGCCGCGGGCGGGGCGTCGATGTCGATCGCGTGGTGGATCTCCCGCGTGGGGAACGGCCGGGTGTGGCGCGCGGACATTCGCTGCTGCCGCTCGGCTCAGCTGGTGTCGCCGACGATCTGCTGAGCGGTGTCCGGGTAGGCGCCCCAGAAGCGCAGCTGGTCGTTGGGCGGGTGCTGCGAAGCGTCGTTGCCGCGGATGTAGGCGGCGAACTCGTCGTAGTGATCGGCCACCGGGAGGAGATGCTGTCCGTCGGCGCTGTAGGACAGCAGCAGGGAGAAGGCCGGCCCGAGATCCTTGACGACGGCCGCGATGTAGTCGTCCAGTTCACCGTCGAAGATGGTGATCACGGCGAGGCTGAACGGGCCGGAGCTGCCGGGTTGAAGCTGCAGGTTGGGCGATGAGTGATCGAGGATCAGGAAAAATGTGTAATGAAGCGTCGCGATGCCACTGCGCGCCGCGTCGATCGCATCCTGCTGGGCGTGAAGGATTCCCGCCAGCTTCGCGATGTCCGCGTCCTGCTTCATCGGGATGATGACCGTCAGGGGGTTGGCCATGGTGGCGTTCCTTTCGACGTGGGGTGGCATCGGCAGGGGCGTGCCGCGGGAGCTTTCGGAGATCGCTCCTGGCTTCGGTCCGCGGGTGCATCGTAAATCGGTACCCGTGGCCGGGGTGGATTTTGTTTCGTCGCGCGGTCGGGCGAGTAGTGGACCCGTCCGCGAGGTGACCGGGGGCGTCGTGCGCAGCGTCTGCAGCACGACGCGCTCCGCGCTGCTCGGCGCAGCGCTCCTCGAGCGGCGCCTGCAGGGCGCGCAGCTCATCGCGGTCGATTGCGTTCGGACGCTACGTTGTCGCGATGCCGAGCTGGGAGGACGTCGTCGAGATCGGGACGCGGCTGCCGGGGGTCGAGGTCGGGACGTCCTATGGCACGGCCGCGCTGCGCGTGCGCGGCAAGGGCATGTGCCGCATGCGCACGAACCCCGACGCGCTGGTGGTGCGCGTCACCGACATGGGCGAGCGCGAGGCGCTGCTGCAGGGCGACCCGGACGTGTTCTTCACGACGCCGCACTACGACGGCTGGCCGTACGTCCTCGTGCGCCTGGAGGCCGTCGATCCCGTCGAGCTGGGGGAGCTGCTCGAGGATGCGTGGCGCGTGTTCGCCGCCAAGCGGGTGGTGGCGGCGTGGGACGCCGAGCAGGAGGCGGCGGGGGAGTAGCCGCGGCGGGGGGTGTGTCGAATGACCGTCGCCCCGCGACGACGATTCGACACACCCGACGCACGCGTTGCCGCGGTCGCCGCGCGACAACACGGGCGGATCCGCAGCGACCAGCTCGCGGCGGCCGGCCTGGACGACCCCGCGATCCGGCGCCGCGTCGCGTGCACGGCTACGTCCGCTGGACCGAGCGCCGGATCGACGTGACCGTCCCGGCTGCGGCGGCCGCAGCCGCCCCGGCATTCGCTTTCACCGCTCGCGCAGCCTTGGACCGGCGCGACGTCACGCGCGTGCACGGCATCCCGGCCACCACCGCCGCCAGAGGGCTGCTCGAGATCGCGCCGCACCAGCTGATCCACAGGCTCCGAGCCGCAGGTGCGCCCTACACTGACGCGCAGCCATGATCAGCACCAACCAACTGAAGAACGGCAACCACATCGAGGTCGACGGCACGATCTTCAAGGTGCTCGACTTCCAGCACGTCAAGCCGGGCAAGGGCGGCGCATTCGTGCGCACGAAGCTGCGCCGCGCGAGCGACGGCAACGTCATCGACAAGACCTTCCGTGCGGGCGAGAAGTTCCGCTCCGTGCACACCGAGGCGCGCAAGATGCAGTTTCTCTACTCCGACGGCGCCGAGGCGCACTTCATGGACGCCCAGTCCTACGAGCAGATCGCCGTTCCCGCCGCCTCCGTCGCCGACGCCCTGCGCTGGACCAAGGCCAACGACACCGTCGACGTGCTGTTCATCGACGGCAATCCCGGCGACCTGCAGCTGCCCTCCTCCGTCGAGCTCGAGGTCACCCAGACCGAGCCGGGGCTGCGCGGCGACACCGCCTCCGGCGGCGGTGACAAGCCCGCGACGCTCGAGACGGGCGCCACGATCCGCGTCCCGCTGTTCGTGAACATCGGCGATCGCGTCAAGGTGCAGACGGCGAGCGGCGACTACATGTCGCGCGCGTAGGCGCTTGTCGCGCAGGTCCGACCAGCGCAGGGCCGCCGTCTTCGCGCTCTACCAGGCCGAGCTCACCACGCGCGAGCTCGAGGACGTCTTCGAGCGCAACGCGTCGCTGTTCACGCGGGCGCTCGCGCATGGCGCCCAGGACCGCGAGGACGAGCTCGATGCGCTCGTCGCGCGCCACGCCAAGGGTTGGTCGATCGACCGCATCGCGCCGCTGGAGAAGGCGATCATGCGCGTCGCCCTGCTGGAGATGCTCCATCCCGACGCCGCGCCCGGCGACACGCCGATCCCGCCCGAGGGCGCGATCGACGAGGCCGTCGAGCTCGCGAAGACCTACTCCGGCGCGGACGCGCCGAAGTTCGTCAACGGCATCCTCGCCGCGATCCATCGCGAGATGGGCGACAATCGGCGCCACAGCGCATGAACGACGCCGACGCCACCCTCGACGAACTCGTCGGCCGCCTCGAGCGTGCCGCCGAGCAGCTGCGCTCCGGCGACCTCAGCGCGGACGCCGCCGCGACCGTCGTCGAGGACTGCGCGTCGCTGGCGTCGCAGGCCTCGGCCGAGCTGGAGCGCCGCACCCGCGAGGCCGAGCGCGAGCCGCTGCCGGGCCAGGACACGCTCCTGTAAGAAGCCGACCGCGCAGTGCCCTACCCCGACGAGCTGCAAGGGCTGGTCGAGCACGAGCTCGACGGGCTGACGTTCACCGAAGACCCCGCGATCGCACGGCTCGTCGAGACGATGCGCTACAGCCTGCTGGCAGGCGGCAAGCGCATCCGCCCGGTCCTGGCGCTCGCCACCGCCCGCTCGATCGGCCGCGACGAGCACGACTTCCTGCCCCTCGCGGCGGCGCTCGAGCTCATCCACACCTACTCGCTCATCCACGACGACCTGCCGGCGATGGACGACGACGACATGCGCCGCGGCCGCCCGACCGCGCACGTCGCCTTCGGCGAGGACGTCGCGATCCTCGCGGGCGACGCGCTGTACGCCGAGGCCTTCCGCCATGTCCTCAACCACCAGCAGGGCGAACCGGCGCAGATCCTGCGCGCGATGGCCGAGCTCGCGGGCGCGACCGGGGTCAACGGGATGGTCGGCGGGCAGTTTCTCGACATCGCCGGAGAGCAGCTGACCGCCGAGGATCTGCGGCGCCTGCACGGGCTGAAGACCGGGCGGCTCATCTGTGCGTCGGTAGAGTGCGTATTGCTTATAGCCGGAATGAGCCGCCCCGATACAACCGCCTACCACGAGTTCGCGTCCGAGCTCGGCGTGCTGTTTCAGATCGTCGACGACATCCTCGACGTGACCGGGACCGACGCCGCGCTGGGCAAGCCGCAGGGCAGCGACGAGCGCCACGGCAAGCGGACGTACGTCAGCGAGTTCGGCCTGGTTGGCGCGCGCGAGCTCGCTACGCGTTCACATCGCCAGGCGCGGGCATCATTGGCCTCCGCGGCGCCTCGCGGCGCCCCCGAGCTCGAACAGATCACGGACTTCATCGCAACCCGCAGCTCATGACCCTCCTGCAACGCATCAACCGCCCCCAGGACCTGCACGCGCTCAGCGAGGAGGATCTCGTGCGCGTCGCTCAGGAGGTGCGCGAGCACATCATCGCCACGGTCGGCGAGATCGGTGGGCACTTCGGCGCCAACCTCGGCACCTGCGAGCTCGCCGTCGCGCTGCACTCGCTGCTGGACTCGCCGCGCGACAAGATCCTCTGGGACGTCGGCCACCAGGCCTATCCGCACAAGGTCCTCACGGGCCGCCGCGACGAGCTCGCGACGATCCGCCAGTACGAGGGCCTCGCGCCGTTCTGCGCGATCGGCGAGTCCGAGCACGACATCATGGGCGCCGGCCACGCCTCGACGTCGATCGGCTACGCGGTCGGCCTGAAGGAGGCGATGCGCGTGCTCCAGGTGCAACCCGACCCGCACCCGCCGCACGTCGTCGCCGTCATCGGCGACGGCGCGATGACCGGTGGGGTCGCGTTCGAGGCGCTGCACCAGGCCGGCGGCGCCGGCACCCCGATGGTGGTCGTGCTCAACGACAACGGCATGTCGATCGCGCCGAACGTCGGGGCGCTGTCGCGCTACTTCAATCGCGTGCGCCTGCATCCGAAGCTCTGGCACACCCGCGAGAGCGTGGAGTCGCGCCTCAGCGAGCTGCCGGGCGTCGGGCGCCAGATCGAGCGCTTCGGCCCGCAGATGAAGGAGTCGATCAAGGCCTTCTGGGCGCCGGGCCTGCTCTGGGAGGAGCTCGGCTGGGCCTACACCGGCGTCATCGACGGCCACGACATCCATGAGCTGCGGATCGCGCTGCGCAGCGCGCTCGCCGCCGAGCGACCCGTGGTCGTGCACGTCGCGACCGTCAAGGGCAAGGGCTTCGCGCCCGCCGAGGAGGGCGGCGAGGAGGGCCAGGAGCGCTGGCACGCCGCCAAGCCGAGGTCGATCATGGGCGGGGTCGTCGCCGCACCCGCGAAGCCTGTCCTGCCAAAGCCGCCGCCGCAGTTCACGACGGTCTTCGGCGAGGCGCTCGTCAAGGAGTGCCGCCGCGACCGCCGGATCGTCGGCATCACCGCCGCGATGAACACCGGCACGGGCCTGAACATCCTGCAGAAGGAGCTCCCCGAGCGCTACTTCGACGTCGGCATCGCCGAGCAGCAGGCGATCCTCTTCGCGGCCGGCCTCGCGCTCGAGGGCGTCAAGCCGGTCGCGGCGATCTACTCGACGTTCCTGCAGCGCGCCTACGACCAGATCGTCCACGACGTCTGCCTGCAGAAGCTCAACGTCGTGTTCGCGCTGGACCGCGCCGGCCTCGTCGGCGACGACGGGCCGACGCACCACGGCGTCTTCGACATCGCGTACATGCGCTCCCTGCCGAACATCGTCGTCATGGCGCCGCGCGACGAGGCGCTGCTCGTCCACATGCTGCGCACGGCGCTGCTCTACGACGACGGGCCGATCGCGCTGCGCTACCCGCGCGGCGAGGCGCTCGGGGTGCCGCTGCCGCTGCTCGCCGAGCCGATCGAGATCGGCACCGGTGAGATCCTGCGCGAAGGCGACGGCAAGGTCGCGATCGTCGGCTACGGCACCGGCGTCGCCAAGGGACTGGAGGCCGCCGACCGCCTCAGCACGCGCGGCCTCGACGCCACGGTCGCCGACGCGCGCTTCGTCAAGCCGATCGACACGGCGCTGATGGCCCAGCTCGCGGCCGAGCACGAGTTGCTCGTCACGGTCGAGGAGGGCGTCCTCGCCGGCGGCTTCGGCAGCGCCGTCTGGGAGACGCTCAACGACTCCGGCCGGCACGTCCCGCGCATCCTGCGCGTCGGGCTGCCCGACCGCTTCGTGACGCACGGCCCGGTCCCGGTCCTGCACGCCGAGGTCGGCTTCACCGGCAAGAAGATCGCCGAGCGCATCGAGGCCGCCGTGACGCAGCGCGCGGTCGCCGAAGCCTAGCTGGCCCGTCACCAGCCGCGCGACCGGCAGGGGCGCGGACACCGATCGGCACACTGTCGGATGGCGCTCGCGGCGCCCCCGAACGATGCTCGTCCCGTCACACGTCCCCCGGATGCCGATCGTCGCGGTGCTCGCGACGGCGATCGCCGCCGCGCTCGGCGGCTGCGGCGACGACGAGCAGCCCGTCGCGCAGGTCCGTGTCCTGCGCCTGAACCCGGGCACGCTCGTGAGCAAGCAGCCGCGCCGCGCGACGAGCGTGCGCGCGACGCTCACGTCGCCGGGCGCACACCGGCTTCCGCCCGCGATGTCGGTCCCGCAGATCGGCTCGGTCGCCGCCGGCGCGACGAACAACGGCCGCCTGATCAACGGCCTGCAGCTGCCGGGAACGGGACCTGACTGGGTGACCTACGACCCGATCCTGCACCGCATCCCCAACCGCGACGACCGCCGCTGGGGCACCGATCGCCTGCTCGCCTATCTGCTCTACGTCCTGCGCGACTACCGGCTGGCCAACGCCGGCGCGCCGCCGGTCGTGATCGGCGATCTCAGCCGCCCCTTCGGCGGGCCGTTCGGCAGCGACTTCGGCGGCCTGGGCCACGTCTCACATCAGAACGGTTTGGACGTCGACGTCTACTACCCGCGCCTGGATCGCACGCTGCAGCCGCCGCGCGCCGTCGCGCAGGTCGACCGCGCGCTCGCGCAGGACCTCGTCAGCCGCTTCGTCGGGGCGGGCGCCCAGCACGCGTTCGTCGGGCTGCGCGTCGGCCTCGCCGGCCCGCCCGGGATCGTGCAGGCGATCGCACACCACGACGACCATGTGCACGTGCGGATCGCCAACTGGCGCCGCTGAAGGCGCCGCCTTCAGCGCCGCTGAAGGCGGCGCTGACGCGGCTGCGCGCGACCAGCGCCGAGCAGCACCCGAGATCCGTCGACCGCCGGTCAGCCGTCGGCTCGCAACCGCGCCCGCGGGCCGTGAGCAGCGCCGTCGCCAGAGTGATGAACCTCGAACAGAGGCGCCGTGGCCTGCTTCAAGACCGCGACCATGGCGTCGCAGGCCAGCGACGGCGTGACGCCGGCGAGCATGGCGATTCGCACGCGTCGCACCGGCCCGCCGCTGAGCGGGCGCACCACGGTGCCTGCGTTCGGCAGGGGGAGGGCCAGTTCGGGCACCAGGGTGATCCCCCGGCCCGTGGCGACGATCGCCTGCAGGGCGGCGAAATCGGCGGAGCGGTAGCGCGGCTCGAAATCGGGCTCGAAGCCGGCCTCCCGGCACAGATGACGGTAGTCCGGACCCCACGGCGAGCAGACCGAGGGGCTGCCGATCACCCGCTCGCCGGCCAGATCTCGCAAGTCGACGAGCTCCGCTTCGGCAAGTCGATGATCGCGCGGCAGGACGACGTTGAACGGGTCGTCGAACAGCTCGAGGCAGTCGATCTCGCAGTCGTCGCACACCGCACGCCCGTCGTAGTCGGTGGCCGCGGTCCAGTGCTCGAAGTCAAACAGGACGGCGAGGTCGAGCTCGCGCTCCTTCAGGCGCGCGACGCTCTCGTACGGCTCGCCGTCGGCGAAGTGGATCTCCACGCCGGGATGTCGGCGCCGGTAGGTGTCCACCGCCGTGGCGGTGAAGCACACCGTTGCGGTCGGGAAGGACCCGAGTCTCAGGCGGCCGCGCACGCCGCCCGCGATGGCGTCGATCTCACACTGCGCGTCTGACAGCCGCGCGAACACCGCCTCGCAATGCGTGACGAGCGATCGAGCCGGTTCGGTCAGGCGCATGCCGCGCGGGGTGCGCTCGAACAGCACGACCTGCATCTCGCGCGCCAGCGATGCCATCTGCTGAGAGACCGCAGAGGGCGTGTAGCACATGGCTTCCGCTGCTGCCGCGAAGCTGCCGCGCCGGGCCACCTCGCGCAGCACGGCGAGCCGGCGCAGATCCAGCAGCGCCGTGGGCGGGATCCGGCTGATCGGGCTGGCGGAGTCCGGGTCGCTGGGCCGCATCAGTCGCCGATCGTGAGCTGACGGGCGTCGCGCGGGCTCGGCGCGAGACCGCTCGGCGCAGCGGTTGCCGGTCGCCGAGGCCGGAGGGGTACGCAGGCCGCGCGGTGGAGCCGCACGTCGCCGGGGGAGGGGGTGAGCGCCGGCGCAGCTGCGGCGCATCGATCTGCAGCCGGCTCGATGTGCGAATCGGGCACGTTGGACCTTGGGTCGGGGAACTCGAAACTCGCGTCGTGCGCCGGCGCGATGCGCCGACTCCGTCACGGTCCTCGGCCCTCAAGGTACAGGCTGCCTGCGGCCGCCGGGCCGCGCACCGACGACGTTCACCGTCACGAAAGATCTCGCGCCCAGGCGTCCTCGCGAGGAGGATCGCCGGTCCGCGCAGAGTCGCGTGCCGGTACGTCAGCAACGTGAGCGCTGCTGTCGTGACACGTCACGAACGCTCATGTGTGGCGGCCTGCTCAGATGGAAGGAGAGGACCATGTCGGTTCGTCGTGCAGGCGCCCCCGCGCTGGCCGCCGCCGTCGTCATCGCGACAGTCATCCTCGCGGCCGCCATAGCGCTGGTGCCGCGCGATGCCCGCAAGCAGAGCCTCGCCGAGGCAAGGGCGGCCGGGAGCGGCCCGGCCCCCGGCGCGGATACAGCGGGCATCTCCTCCGCAGGCCCAGACAACGATCGCCGCCTGCGGCGGGTGCTGCGACGAAGCCTGCGCGAGGCGGGTGGAGCCTCCGGCGCGTGGGTGGTCAACGCGACCCGACGCCGGGAGCTCTTCGGCCGGCACGAGCGCGTCCGCCGCAGTCTGGGCTCGAACGCCAAGCTCTTCACGGCGGCAGTGGCACTGCGACGCCTGGGCCCGCAGGCGAAGCTCGCGACGACCGTCGTGGGCAGGCCGTCGCGGCTGCGCGACGCGACGCTTCACGGCGACCTGCATCTTCGCGGCGGCGGCGATCCGACGCTCGACGGCGCCGCGCTCGCGCGCCTCGCCCGTGAACTCGCGGACGGCCGCGGCATCAAGCGCGTGACCGGCCGGATCGTCGGCGACGGGCGCGCGTTCGACTCGCGACGGGGCACGGCCGCCACCGACTACGGCACATCCAGCGAGATCGGCTCCCTGTCTGCGCTCGGGATGCGCGGCGTCGTATCCCTTGACCCAGCCGTCCACGCCGCCGCTCGCCTGGACGATGCGCTGGAGGACGAGGGCGTGCGCGTCGACGGAGCCCCGGCGGCGGGAGACGCTCCGACGGGCCGCGTCGTGCTCGCCGCCGTCCGCTCGCCGCGCGTATCGGAGCTCGTGCGCAGGATCCTCAAGAGCTCGACCAACTTCCATGCGGAGATGCTGGCCAAGGCGATCGCCCGCAAGCGCGGGCGGGTGGGAAGCACACGACGCGCTCTGCGGGAGGTGTCGACATTCGCTCGGCGGCTGGGGAGCTCGCCCGACCTCGCAGACGGGGCGGGACTCTCGCTCGACAGTCGCGCATCCCCGCGTTCGGTCGGCAAGCTGCTGCTTGCGATGCGCACGCTGCCCGAGTTCGATGCCTTTCACGCGGCACTGCCGATCGCCGGCCGCGACGGGACGCTGCGCAGACGGATGCGCGGTGGTCGGGCACAGGGACGTTGTCGCGCCAAGACCGGGACCCGTGTCGACGTCAGCGCCCTGTCGGGCTATTGCCGCGCGGCCTCGGGGGACACGATCGTCTTCTCGTTGCTGTTCAACCGCGTGGAGCCGGCCAGGGCCAAGCGCTTCGAGGACCGGATGGTGGCGGCGATCGCGCGCCTCGGGTAGGCCGGTCACGTGCAGATGCCGGCAGTCGAGCGGACACCCAAAATGGGGTGACGCCACGAGGAGAGGCGCTAGGCTCGGGCCTTGTCACGGCGAGCTCCTCGCGGCCGGGTCGGCGCCACCAAATCCGCGGTGACCGCACGGGCGCGCGGCCGCCGCGCGCCGCGCTCGGACGCCGTCGTGGCGCTTGCCAGGATCGTTGCTCTCGCGGCTCTCGCGGCGCTGGCCGCCGTCCCGCTGGCGGGTTCGGGGGCTGCGCAGCCGCCCGCTTCGCAGCCGGCAGCCGCGCCCGAGAAGGCCTGGACATGGCGGCCCCCGCCCCCGCCCGCGCGTGCAAGGGCAGCCGCGCGACCGGCCCACGGCTCGCGGCGGGCGTCGTACGAGCGGGTCGTGTGGCGCGCATCTCAGGCGATCGGAACGCCGAATGCCGGCGCGCTCGTCGGCGGCGTGAAGCTGCCATCGGAGGGACGGCACTTCTTCACGTGGGACCCGGATCGGCTTCGCCGCGCAAGTCCCCGTTGGCGTCGCTACGGCACGGCGCGCCTGATCCGCATGATCCTGCGGGTGGCAGAGGACTTCGCGCGGGCCCATCCCGACGGGCCGCGGATGACGGTGGGCGACCTCAGCCGTCCGCGCGGCGGCGACTTCGGCGCGCGCTACAGCCCGCGCCTTCCGCACGTCTCCCACCAGAACGGTCTCGACGTCGACATCTTCTACCCTCGCCGCGACCGTGCCGAGCGGGCACCGCGAGCCGTCGGCGACGTCGACCTGGCGCGTTCGCAGGAGCTCGTCGACCGCTTCGTCCGCGCCGGGGCGCAGATGGTCTTCGTCGGGCCGAACACCCCGCTCGTCGGACCACCGGGCATCGTGCAGAGCGCCGCCCGTCACGACGACCACCTGCACGTCCGGCTCCCCCCACGCTGAGGGGCCGGTCGCCGCGCGCCGTCCGCGGGCAGCGCGTCGCGGTCTGGAGCTCACGACCGAACGTAACACATCGTCATGTTCCCGGCAGCTCGCTGCTGGTATCACCGGACAGCCACCGTTCACCGCTCGAGAGGGATGTCCATGTCCATGCCTGCGATCTCGCCTCCGGACCCCTATGCACCCGCGCGCCGCGTCGCGGCCGACGAAGGCGACTACGACTACTTCTGGAGCCGCGGCGGCGTCGACATCCCGATCCCGCGCTGGTTGGCGGAGATCGTCGAAGTCCCGCTCATGGTGCGACTCGAGATCTTCCTCGCCGGGATCTGCACGGGTCTCGTCGTGGCCGCGGTCGCGGCGCTCGTCGGTTTCTACGTGGCGTGGGGATGATCCTTCGGGGGGCGGGTCGCCCAAACAACCCACCCCCGCGCGGTCGCGCCTCCCGGCGCTGCGGGCCGTGACCCACCACTCAGGGCTGAACGCCCGCGACCGTCTGCGCGGCCCTCGCGGCGCCGCCTCGAGGAACTGTTCTGAAGAATCAGCCCAGCTCCCGGCCGCCGGCCGGGAGCGGGGCACGTGTCACGGCCGCACGCCGGCGACGGGAATCCGCGGGCCGCGCGGCCGCGCGTCCAGGAAGGCGAGCGCGGGACAGTTGATGACGATGTTCGACGACCCGAGCGGGACGCCTCCGGGCGAGGTGACGAGCCCTCTGGCGGCCATCCGCCGGACGACGTTGGCGTCCTGCTTGAGGCCGTTCAGGCCCCTGGCCACCGCCGCGGCGCTGTAGACACCGACCTGCAGGTCCCACGCCGGGCTGTACTCGCGGCGGTCCCGCGCCCGGCGGTTGGTCGGGAACACGTCGAAGATGTTGCTGACGTCCGCGCCCAGCCGGAAGCCCTCCAGCACCTCGGGGTTCGCCACGGCGGCATCGCGATTGGTCAAGCCGTCGGCGAGCGCGTGCGTCAGGCCCTGTGCGCGCCCCGGCCCGTCGGACGCGCCCGCGGGCGGCGCGGAGCGCTCCAGTCCACGCTTCGCGTTGACGAAGGTGAAGATCGATGCGCGCGCCGATCGGGCGTGTCCGCCGCCGTTCGCGAAGGCCAGATCGGCCAGCGCCGGGACGAAGGTGCTGCGCTCCAGGGCTGCCGTGAACGCGTCGGAGGAGTCGAAGCTCAGGTAGAGGATCGGGTGGCCGTTGGAGAACCCGCGGATGAACAGATGGTCGGTGGTCATCCGCCTGGTGTCGATGCCGAGCGTCCGATCGTGCGTGTTGGTGTGCGTCGTGACGTCGAATGGCCCGTCGCCGGTGGCCACGATGGGCGCGTTGTACACGACGCTGCGGCTGCCGCTGACCGTGACGTACGGGCTGTAGCCCGTACGGGCCCTGGCCCCGTCGCTGAACGACCGGGGCGGAAACGGCGTGCGGCCCGGCACGAGGGACCGGTTGGGGCTGAAGTCCGGAGCGCCCTCGAAGTGGGCGGGCGCCATACCCAGGATCCGGCTGCTCGAGCGGACGACCTGCGCGCAATGCGGGCAGCCCCTGCGGACGTTACGAAGCTTGGGCGAGTGGTTGATGCCCAGTTGCCGGGCGATGCGCGCGTCGGAGGTGTCGGTGATCACAAACCAGACGGTTTCCCCGCGAGCGGTGCCCCTGTGCAGCGGCAGCGTCGCGAAATCGCGCGTGAGGTCGACGCGGCGTGCGCTCCTGATGGTCTGGTTGGATCGGTCGAGGGTCAAGCCGACCGGCGCGTTCTGGCTGACGCCGCCCTGTCCCTGCGCCGAGGCGATGCCGGCCGGCGCCGTCAGGATCGCCGAGGTCGCGACGACGATCGCCAACCCGATCTTCCTCGCGGGTCTGATCGCCATGCGCAATGTTCCTTCTCGCGCGTCGGGCAGAGCTCCGGCGAGCGCGGGCGTCGGGACAGCGAGCGTACGGCCGCTGGGCTGGCTTCTGAGCATTTCACTTCTTTCGTGGCAGGCATGGATGGCATATTTGCTACCCACGGATCGGCCGTAATGAAGGCCACGATCCAGCACGTGCGTGAGGCTCGCCGCTAACCATCATGAACTCCGCTACGCCGCGCGAATCGGAGCGGTCGGCACGGCCGTCGTCGCGAGCACGCTCGGAGCTGCGCCACAGGTGCCCCGGACGATGCGCCTCCAACCCGCAGAACTTGCGGACGGGTCCGCTAGACCGTCTGCCGGTGCAGCTGCAACGTGGAGTGGGCGCCGATCGCGTCCAGCAGGGCCAGCGCGAGCTCGGCGCGCGGGATGCCCTTGCGCAGGTACGTGATCGCACCGCTGGCGATGACTTCGCGAACCATGGCGTCCGACTCGTCGCCGGACAGCGCGACGATCGCCGTCGCCGGGCTGCGCCGGTGCAGCTCTCTCGTCGCGCTGATCCCTCCACCGCCGGGCATCTGCATGTCGACGAGGGCGACATCGGGCTGGTGCTGCGCGCCGAGGGCGATCGCTTCGTCTGCGTTGGCGGCGACGGCGACGACAGCGAAGTGCTTGGCGAGCTGGATCGCGAGCAGCTCGCGCAGGTCGGCGTCGTCGTCGGCGATCAGCAGACTCGGCAGACGAGCCGCGCGGTTCTCGGCGATCGATGCTGCGCTGACAGGCATATCTGGCCTGTCGGTCGCGTGCCCGCAGATCACGAGGCGCGCGGGCTGCGGCTGGACGATCGGCTGCCCGCGCGAGCTTCCATGCGCGTGCTCGTGCGGGACGGCCCGCGGGTCACGTCAGCGCGCCGGCGGCACGATGCGCAGGATGCGGTCGTCGCCGCTGCGCGGGGAGCCGCGCCCGTCGCGGTTGTTCGTCAGCACCAGCAGGGATCCGTCGGGCGCCTCGACAACCGTGCGCAGGCGTCCGAAGCGGCCGACGAAGAGCGCGCTGTTGCGCGTCGGGCGCCGCCCGTCGAAGCGGACGCGACGCAGCTGCTCGCCGCGGAGCGCCGCGAACAGGAAGTCGCCCGTCCAGCTCGAGCCCGGTTGCGTGACGAACGTCGCGCCCGATGGCGCGATGCTCGTGCCGTAGACGAGCAGCGGCGCGCGGAAGCCCCCGTGGTCGCGTCCGCGCGCTCTGGGCCAGCCGTAGTTGGCGCCGCGCGTGACGAGGTTGACCTCGTCGTCGCCGTCGGGCCCGTGCTCGGTGGAGAACAGGCGCCCCGAGCGGGGCTGCCAGTCGAAGCCCTGCGCGTTGCGGTGGCCACGCGAGAAGACCTGCGGCGTGCCGCCGTTGCCGCGGTACGCGCGCGGGCTCAGGCGCAGGTACTTGCCGTTGAGGCTCTGCGGGTCCTGCGCGAGATTCGGTTGGCCGGCGTCCCCGGTCGCGACGTACAGCCGGTCGTCGGGCCCGAAGCGGATGCGGCCGCTGTCGTGGATCGCGCCGGCCTCGATGCCGTCGAGGATCGTGGCATCACGGCGCAGGCGCCGTCCCTCCAGCCGGTAGCGGTCGACCTTCATTCCCGCGGCCGTGGTGAAGTAGAAGTAGACGAAGTCGTTGCCGCGGCCAAAGCGCGGGTCGATCGCCACGCCGAGCAGCCCGCCCTCGCCCTGGGCGGAGACGGCGATGCGCGCCAACGGCTCGCGGCGCAGGCGACGGTCGCGGGTGAGCAGCCGCACGCGTCCCGGCCGCTCGGTCACGAGCGCGCTGCCGTCGGGCAGGAACGCGAGGTCCCAGGGAATCTGGAGTCCGGTGGCGACCGTGCTCACGCGCGGACCGCCGCTCGAGCGCGCCAACCGCCGCTCGGCGGGTGCGCGGTCCTCAGCGCTCGGCGCCGAGCGCGACGTCCGCACGGGCGGCGCGGCCGCCGCCTGCGCCGTGCGCTCGGGCGCGGGCTCGGCGACGCTGCGCGCGGTCGTGCCGTCCCCGTCGTCTGAGCATCCGCCGGCTGCAAGCGCCGTCAGGACTGCCAGCGCCGCGAGCGCGGGCCGGGCTTCGTGTCGCGACATCATGCATACACATCTACCAGCACCGCGCGCCGCAGATCTGACGATCTCGTGACACCTGGTGCGCGTGCGGTGGTTTGGTCCAGGCTCGGGTAGCTGACGTAGATGATCAAAGGAACCCTCGCCGGATTGATAGGAACTGCCGCGATGACCGCAGGTCAGGCAGTGGAGATGCGCGTCAGCGGCCGCCCGCCGTCGATGGTGCCCGGACACGTCGCTTCGAAGCTGCTGGGCCTTGCGCCGCAGGACGACGCGGCGCTGGCGCGCATCTCGACGCGCATGCACTGGGCTCACGGTGTCAACCACGGGCTGGTTCGCGCCGCGATCGCCCGTGCCGGGCTGCAGAACCCGGCGGCCATGTCGGCGCATTTCGCGCTGATGTGGAGCTCTGACGTCGTGCTCTACAAGGTTCTCGGGATCGCGCCCTGGCCCTGGAAGTGGAGCCTCGGCGAGCTGGCTCCCGACGTGTTGCACAAGGGTCTGTACGTGCTGGCGACCAGCGTCGCCTACGAGCGGATGGCGTGAGCGAGGCGGTCAGCGAGCGGCTCGTCGCGGGTCGTCGCTTCCCGGACCTCGACCTGCCCGACCACACGGGCCGGGCGCGCCGGCTGTCGGAGCTCGCCGGCGGCGACCCGCTGGCGCTGCTGTTCTCGCGCGGCTGGTGGTGCCCGAAGGAGCAGCGCCACCTGCGCGAGGTGACCGCGCTGCAGGACGAGTTCGAGGTCGCCTACGCGCGCATCGTCGTCGTGAGCATCGACAGCTCCGAGGTGCAGGCGGCGTTCCGCGCCGGCCTCGGCGCCCGCTTCACGTTCCTGTCCGATCCCGACCGCGTCTGGCTGGACCGGCTGGGCCTGCTCGAAGAACGCGACACGTTGCATCGCCCCTATCGCCCGACGGCCTTCACGCTGCGCCCCGATCTCGTCATCCATGCCGCCTACGACGGCTACTGGTACTGGGGCCGTCCGACCGTCGAGGATCTGCGCCGCGACATGCGCGCGATCTCGCGCGACGTCCGCGCCGACTTCCGCGTGTATGAGTGATCTGCCGCGGGGCGCGGCGCTGCTGGCATTCGACGGTCACGCCCTGCGTTCCGGCGACGCGCCGGGGCGCTGTTTCATGGTCGACGCGCGCTGCGTGCAGGGCGAGCCCGTGCGGGACGCCTATGCCCACGTCTGCGCGCTGCCCGACGCCGGCGCAACGCTTGCCTTCGACCAGCCCGAGGTCCAGCAGGTGCGCCGCGACGCGCTGGCGTGGTGGATCCCGCTGCTGGGCGAGGCGCTCGTCTGCGTCACGACGCTCGCGCTCGACGAAGCCCGCTACGGCGGAGCCATCACCGTCACCCGCCGCCCCGTTTCGTGGAGCGCCGACCCGTTCGCGCGCATCTTCGCGGGAACGCTCACCCGCACGTCGCTGCTCTGCGACGTGCCGCCGCCGGCCGGGCCCGTGATCGAGCGCTACGACGGCGTGGCGTGGCCCGGCGGGACGTTCTGACGCAGCTGCGCGCGGCGCCCGCGCACCTGACGGAAATGTGAACGCGCACTCGCGCCGCGTGAAAAGGGGGCGCCGCCGGGCAGACCGGGGGCACCATCCAATCGTCTGGAGGTCGTCTATGGGACCCAGGAAGATCGCGATCGACGCGTTGCCTCTCGCCGTCTGCGCCTCGTTGACGGCGCCGGCCATCGCCGCGCTGCAGCGGAGCTGCGCGTGAGCCAGAACGTCGGCGACCACCTGATCGAGCGCCTCACCGCCAACGGCGTGCGCCGCATCTATGGCTACCCGGGCGACGGGATCAACGGGATCATGGGCGCCCTGAACCGCGCCGGCGGCGGCATCGACGGCGACGGGCCGCTGGAGTTCGTGCAGGTCCGTCACGAGGAGATGGCGGCCTTCATGGCGTGCGCGCACGCGAAGTACTCCGGCGAGGTCGGAGTCTGCCTGGCGACGTCGGGGCCCGGTGCGATCCACCTGCTCAACGGCCTCTACGACGCCAAGCTCGATCACCAGCCGGTGGTGGCGATCGTCGGCCAGCAGGCGCTCAGCGCGCTGGGCGGCAACTACCAGCAGGAGGTCGACCTCGTCTCGCTGTTCAAGGACGTCGCCCACGAGTACGTGCACATGGCGACCGACCCGACGCAGATCCGCCACCTCGTCGATCGCGCCGTGCGGATCGCGCGCGCCGAGCGCACCGTCACCTGCCTGATCGTGCCCAACGACCTGCAGGCGCAGGACGCGGTGGCGCAGGCGCCCCGGGAGCACGGGACGGTCCACTCGGCCGCCGGCTACAGCGAGTCCTCGCTGCTGCCGAGCGACGGCGCGCTGCGCCGGGCGGCGGAGGTGCTCGACGCGGGCCGGCGCGTCGCGATCCTCGTCGGCGCGGGGGCGCTGGACGCGACCGACGAGGTCATCGAGATCGCCGAGCTGCTCGGCGCGGGCATCGCGAAGGCGCTGCTCGGCAAGGCCGCGGTGCCCGACGACGTGCCGTACGTCACCGGCTCGATCGGCCTGCTGGGCACGAAGCCCAGCTGGGACCTGATGGAGGACTGCGACACCCTGCTGATGGTCGGCTCGAGCTTTCCGTATGCGGAGTTCCTGCCCGAGGAGGGCCGGGCGCGCGGGGTGCAGATCGACATCGACGCGCGGATGATCGGCATCCGCTACCCGATGGAGGTCAACCTCGTCGGCGACAGCGCGCAGACGCTGCGCGCGCTGATCGCGCTGGTGAAGCGCAAGACCGACCGCACGTGGCGCGCGACCGTCGAGACCGGCGTCGCGGACTGGTGGAAGGTGCTCGAGGCGCGGGCGATGAACGACGGCGACCCGATCAACCCGCAGCGCGTCTTCTGGGAGCTGAGCTCGCGCCTGCCCGAGAACTGCATCCTGTCGGCCGACTCCGGCTCGGCCGCGAACTGGTACGCCCGCGACCTGAAGCTGCGGCGCGGCATGAAGGCGTCGGTATCGGGCACGCTGGCGTCGATGGGCTGCGCCGTTCCGTACGCGATCGCCGCGAAGTTCGCCCATCCCGATCGCGTCGCGATCGCGTTGGCCGGCGACGGCGCGATGCAGATGAACGGCATCAACGAGCTCATCACGATCGGCAAGTACTGGCAGCGCTGGAGCGACCCGCGCCTGATCGTCCTGGTGCTCAACAACCGCGACCTCAACCAGGTCACCTGGGAGCAGCGCGTGATGGAGGGCGACCCGAAGTTCGACGCCTCCCAGAGCCTGCCCGACTTCCCCTACGCGCGCTATGCCGAACTGGCGGGCCTGCACGGGATCCGCGTCGAGCGGCCCGAGGACGTGGGGGCGGCGTGGGACGCCGCGCTGGCGGCCGATCGTCCCGTCGTGCTGGATGTCCTGACCGACCCCGAGATCGCGGCGCTGCCGCCGCACATCACCTTCGAGCAGGCACGGTCGCTGGCCGGCGCGCTGCTCGGCGGCGACCCGGCCGGCCGGCAGATCATCAGGCGCAGCCTGCGCGAGAAGATGCAAGAGCTCCTGCCGCACCGCTCCTGACGCGAAACGGCCCGCCGGGAGGGCGGGCCGCTTCAGGGAGGAGAGACACTGCTATGTGGTTGTGGGTCCGGCTGGCGGAGAGCCTTATATGGGAGACCCATTCGGGAGAAGGCCTCGGACTCGCCGCCCACCGACAGTGTGCTGGCTGACCAGCCAGTCATGGGTGAGGTGTGTCACACAGGGGCGCGCGACGGGCAGCGGCTACCGTTGAGGCTCGTGGCCCGCGTGCGCCTGGACACCCTCTTGGCCGAGCGCGGCCTGTTCGATTCACGCACGCGCGCGGCCGCGTCGGTGATGGCGGGCGAGGTGCGCGTCGGCGGCAACGGCCAGCGGGCGCAGAAGCCTGGCCAGATGGTCGATCCGGACGTCGTCGTGGCCGTCGACGAGGCGCCGCGCTTCGTGTCGCGCGGCGGGATCAAGCTCGCCAACGCGCTCGCGCGCCTGCAGATCGACGTGCGCGGGCGGCGCGCGCTCGACGTCGGCGCGTCCACCGGCGGCTTCACCGACTGCCTGCTGCAGGCGGGCGCCGAGCACGTCATCGCGCTCGACGTGGCCTACGGCGAGCTTGCCTGGGGCCTGCGAAACGACGCGCGCGTGACGGTGTCCGAGCGCACGAACGCGCGCTCGATCACGCCTGCCGACCTGCCCTACGCGCCCGATCTCGTCGTCGTCGACGCGTCGTTCATCGCGCTTGCGAAGCTCCTGCCGGCCGTGCTCGCCGTGACGGCGCCGACCTTCGACGCGCTCACCATGGTCAAGCCGCAGTTCGAGGTCGGGCGCGGCCACGTCGGCAAGGGCGGCGTCGTCCGCGATCCCGGCCAGCGCCGCGCCGCGCTCGTGGCGGCGGCGCAGAGCGCGCGGGTGCTCGGCGCAGCGGTGCTCGGCTTCGCGTCCTCCGGGCTGCCGGGACCGAAGGGCAACCAGGAGAGCTTCGTCTGGCTCGCCGAGGCGGGTCGCGCGGGCGACGTCGGCGAGGATCTCGACGCCGCCGCGCGCGAGGTCGAGCCATGAGCGCGGCGGCGCGGCGTTCGGTCACGGTGCTGACACACCAGCGGATCGCGGAGGTGACGCCGACGTTGCAGCGGCTGATCGCGTGCGCCCGCGCCAACGGCGTCACGTTGCGCTTCGACGACGCCGAGACCGAGAAGCACGGCCTGCGGCCCGACACGGACGGCGTCATCGTCGCCGGCGCGCCCCGCATCGGCGAGGTCGAGCTGTGCGTCGTGCTCGGCGGCGACGGGACGATCCTCAGGGGCCTGCGCTGCTACGCCGGCACGCGCGTGCCGGTCTTCGCCGTGAACTTCGGTGAGGTCGGCTTCCTCGCGACGATCGAGCCCGAGGAGCTCGACGAGTTCGGCTTCGAGCGGGCGATCGGCGGCGAGTTCGAGGTCCTGCCGCTGCCCGCGATCGTGTTTCGCAGCGCCAGCGGCAGGGAGCACAAGGCGATCAACGACATCTCGTTTCACCGCAAGATCGGCGGGCGCGTCGCGCAGCTGTCCTACGGCGTCCAGGGCGAGGAGGTCGGCTCGGTGCGCTGCGACGGGCTCGTCGTCTGCACGCCGGCAGGCTCGACGGGCTACAACCTGGCAAACGGCGGGCCGGTGCTGGCGTGGGGCGTGGAGGGCTTCGGCGTGTCGTTCATCTCGCCGCACTCGCTGACCGCGCGCGCACTCGTCGTCGCGCCGGGCGACATCCTGACGGTCACCAACCGCGGCCGCGAGCCGGTCGACGTCAACGTCGACGGTCAGCCGGTCTGCGAGGTCGCGCCCGGCGAGGACATCCACGCAGCGTTCCAGCCGCGCTGCGCATCGCTCGCACAGCTGCCGGGATCGTCGTTCTACAAGCGGCTGCGGGCGAAGTTCGGCCGCCTGTCCTCGTAGCCGCCGTTACGAAAGTGCTGCACTGCGGCGATCCGTCGGGCGTCGCTGGTACACCCTGCTCATGCTCTGCGAGCTGCGCGTCGAGAACCTCCTGCTGATCGAGCGGGCCGAGCTGCGCCTGGCGGCCGGCCTGAACGTCCTGACGGGGGAGACGGGCGCGGGCAAGACCGTGCTCGCGCACGCGCTCGACCTGCTGCTGGGCGGCCGCGCGAAGCCGGGCATCGTGCGGCCCGGGGCGGCGGAGGCGTATGTCGAGGGGGTCTTCGAGCTGCCCGACGCGCTGCGCGGCGAGCTCGGCGAGCGGCTGGCGGCCGATGCGACGGAGGTCGTGCTGGCCCGCCGCATCGGCGCGGACGGGCGCACGCGGGCGCTCGTCAACGGCCGCTCGGCGACGGTGACCGACCTGCGCGAGCTCGCCGAGTCGCTGATCACGTTCTACGGCCAGCACGAGCACCGCAAGCTCGCCCTCGCCGGAGCGCAGCTCGACATCCTCGACGGCTTCTGCGGCGAGGCGCAGCTCGCCCGGCGCGCGACGGTGGCAGCGGCGTACGCGGCGGCCCGCGACGCCGAGGCGGCGCTCGCGCAGCTGCGGGCGTTGGCTGGGGCGAGGGAGCGCGAGCTTGACCTGCTCGACTTCGAGCTCGCGGAGATCGATGCCGTCGAGCCCAGCGAGGAGGAGGCGCTGGCGCTGCGCGCCGAGCGCGCCCGCCTGCGTCACGTCGAGGCGCTCGGCACGGCAGCGCTGACCGCTGCCGAGGCGGCGGCCGCCGACGAGACGGGAATTGCGAGCCTGCTGGCGAGCGCGGAGCGCGGCTTGCTCGGCGCGCGCGGGATCGATCCGGCGCTCGACACGCTCGGGGAGCGCTGGCGCGCATTGGCCGACGAGACCGCGGACCTCGCCCGCGAGCTGCGCGCGTACGCCGACGGCCTCGGCGCCGAGCCGGGGCGCCTGGACGCAGTCGAGGAGCGCCTCAGCGTGCTCGAGCGGCTCGAGCGAAAGCACGGCGGCACGATCGCCGCGGTGCTCGCGCACGCCGAGGTGTGCCGCGCGCGCCGCGCGGAGCTGGGCGCCGCCGAGGTGGCGATCGCGGCGGCCGCGACGCGCCTGAAAGAAGCGCGCGCCGCGCTGCAGGCCGGCAGCGACGCACTGCGCAAGGCGCGCGCCGCGGCAGGGCCGAAGCTCGCCCGCGCCGTCCGCGCGCGCCTGGATGAGCTTGCGATGAAGGGCGCCGCGTTCGAGGTCTCGCTCGAGCCCCGCGCGCCGGGGCCGGCCGGCGCCGACAGCGTCGAGTTCCTGATCGCGCCGAACCCGGGCGTGCCGGCCGGCCCGCTGCGCGAGACCGCCTCCGGCGGTGAGCTCTCGCGCGTCATGCTCGCGCTGATGGGCGTTGCCGCCGCGGGCGGCGGCGCGACGCTCGTCTTCGACGAGGTCGACGCGGGCATCGGCGGCCAGACCGCCCGCGCCGTCGGCGACCAGCTGCGCGACCTCGCCGCCGATCGCCAGGTCATCTGCATCACCCACCTGCCGCAGGTCGCCTCGCTCGCCGCGCGGCACTTCGCGATCGCCAAGGACACGAGCCGGACGCCGGCGCAGACGACGGTGAGCGAGCTGCGCGACGACGAGGTCGTGCGCGAGCTCGTGCGGATGCTCGGTGCCGATGACGTGGACGGGCCGGCGCGCAGGCATGCTGAGGAGCTGTTGCGGGCGGCCTGAGCGCGATCGTCGCCGCCGCAGGTCTGAACCCCCCGGGAACGACCGGCGGTGCAGCCGCAGCTGCACCGCCGAGTCAGAGAACGACCGTCAAGCGGTCACGGATCGCGCGAGTAGGAGAGATCGTCGATCATGACCTCGAGCTGAGAGGTGTCTCCGCCCGCGATCCTGACGACCGCGATCTGCGAGCTCGGGCGCGCGAAGGAGACGAGGACCGGCGCTCCCGGGCCGAGCGTGACGTCGCGGCTCTCGAGCACCCCGCCGCCGGCGCCGAACGCTTGCACGGTGGCCGTCTTCGGGGAGTTCGGCGCGCTCAGCCGCATCAGGAAGGACACGCTGCGCTGCTCAGAGGCAAACCTGAACGCCGTTCCGAAGTCCCATGCGAGCTCGTTGATGAAGCACCCGATGCTCAACGACGGGCCGCTGGAGATGCCGGGCTCTCTGATCTGGCCGCCCGCGCAGCGCGCTCCCCCGCTGATGTTGAAGTCCGACGACCTGCCAAACGTGATGCCGTGCGAAGCCAGGTACTGGGTCCTGACCTGCGTCTGGTTCGGCAGGCCGTCAAACCCGAGCAACGTGTTGATCGAGCCCGGGGGAGGCGGGGGCGGCGGCGGTGGCGGGGGTGGCGGCGGCGGTGGCGGTGGCGGAGGGGGAGGCGGGTTGAACAGCGGCGGCGGAGGCGGCGGCGGAGCCGGAGGCGAGGCGAAGCGGTACGGGGTGGCAAAGTAGCCGCGAACCCTCGTGAACGACTGCTTGCCGGCCTCGTCCCACGTCTGGATGTTGTGGTTGGTCTGGAGGTAGGTGATTCGCCTGGGGTAGTTGGGATCGTAGATCGCGATGATCGGCTCGTTGTCACGGCGCCGCGTCGTCTTGCATATGCCGAGGAAGCACTTCCTGGTGGTGATCGTGACGGGCCTCAGGGAGTAGCCGATCGCCAAGACCTGGTGGTTGCCCGTCATGAAGCTGTCAAGCCCCTTCGTCTTGATCAGGCCCAGCGCAACGGGACGGCCGCGGTCGAGCTCGCCTCTGATCACGTTCTGAAACGCCCGCCGCGACTGGCGCGTAAGGTCGGTTGTGGACTCAAACGGCATCGTGGCGAACTTGCCCAGCGTGCCGAGGGTCAACGTGTCGAGCTGGCGGCGGAAGATGTACTTGTACAGCGGCGATCCCAGCCGCGGCTGCGTGAGATCCGGCGGGATCGGCTTGCCCGCACGGAAGTAGTCCAAGGCGGCGTAGGTCATCCCGCCGCAGAGGCCGTAGCCATGCTTGCCGAGGTTGATGGACTTCAGCCCGAGCTTGGGAAACCGTAGCTGCACCTTTACGCTGAACTTGTTCTGGAATTGAAAGCCGTGGGCCTCGGGCTTGAAGGACGTCATCGCGGCGCCGGCCCCGGCCGGTGCCACCAGCACGATGGTCATGGCCGCCAGCGCCGCAGCGATGAGCTTGCACATCGCGACGCGGCTCGGTGCCTGGACCGCTGTGGTCGTGTCCCTGTCCGCGGTGCCGTCGTCGAAGGCGATCGTTGACCTGTTCATGGTGTTGCTGCTCCCCTGTTTGGGCATGTGTCGCATCGCTGCTGCTCCATGGCCGGCGATGGCGCTTGCACAACTGAGGATCGCCGCGAGCGCAAGGCGCACGCATCGGGAGACCTCCCAATATGTGGCGCGCGCCGATACCTGTCTTTCCGTCAGCCGCGCCGGAGCCGTAGCGGTCGCTACGCCTGCTTGTCGCCCGCACCCTCCGCCGCCGCGGCGCCGCGCTGCCAGACGACCTGCTGGGCGAGCGGGATCTCGATGCCCTCCGCCTCGAAGGTCTCCTTCAGGCGCTGGCGCAGCTCGCGGCTGACGTCGTACTGGTCGGCGGGGCGCGTCTTGACCACCAGCCGGATCACGACCGAGTTGGGACCCAGCCGCTCGACGCCCCAGACCTCCGGCTCCTCGAGGATGTCCTCGCGCTGGTGCCACAGCTCGTCGGCGACGCGCTTGATGACCGTCTTGGCGTGGTCGATGTCGGTCTCGTAGGCGACCTCGACGTCCAGCAGGGCGCGCGACCAGTGCTGGCTCTTGTTGCCGACGCGGCGGATGTCGCCGTTGGGCACGTGCCAGACCGTGCCGTCGACCGAGCGCAGCCGCGTCGTGCGCAGCGACACCGCCTCGACGGTGCCCGATGTCTCCTGGTCGAGGTCGACGATGTCGCCGACGCCGAACTGGTCCTCGACGAGGATGAACAGGCCCGACAGGAAGTCCTTGACCAGCGACTGCGCGCCGAAGCCGAGCGCGACGCCGAGGATCCCGGCGCCGGCGAGCAGGGGCGCGAGGTTCAGACCGACCTCGCCGAGGATCAGGAAGCCGGCGATCACGAAGATCACGGCGGTCGCGATGCTGCGCAGGACGCTCGTGAGCGCGTTGATGCGCTGCTCGGCGCGCAGGCTGACCTCGTCGGTCTCCAGCAGCGCGTTCGGCGTGCGCCGGCGGATCGCGCCGAGGCGCTCGCGGACGGCGCCGGAGTGGATCGTGCGCAGCCCGCGCTTGACGCTGCGCTTGACGAGGCGGTTGACGAGCAGCGCGCCGAGCAGGATCGCGATGATCGTCAGCGTCGTGCCCAGGAGCTTGTCGGCCAGCTCGGCCAGCTCGCGGTCTTCGGTGCGGTTGAGCACCACGCGGCAGATGAAGCCGGGGTCCTCGCCGCACACGTCGGTCATGCGGTCCGGCGAGACCGCTGCGAGCGCTCCGAACACAGCGACGGACACGCTACCAACGCCTCGCGGAGATCTTCGCAAGCCGTTAACAGGCCCATCTAGACTCCGCCGATGGCCGTCGCCGTCGCCCGGGAGCTCTCTGGACCCGTCCGCCTGGGCAAGCGCACGAAGCTCCTCGTCAAAACGCTCGAACCCGGCGCGGTCACCGTGCTCGACCACAGAGATCTCGACCGCGTGTCGGCCGAGGACCTGATCGCGGCGGGCGTCCTGGCGGTGCTGAACTGCAGCCCGTCCTCGACGGGCGCCTACCCGAACATGGGGCCGCTGCTGCTCGTCCAGGCCGGCATCCACCTCGTCGACCTGCCCGACGACAGGCTGTTCAAGGAGCTCAAGGACGGCGAGGCGATCACCGTTCGCGGTGGCAGCGTCATCCGCGGGTCCAAGGAGGTCGCGACAGGCGAGGTCCGCGACCCGGCCAGTGTGCGCGCCGCCACCGACGAGCGCCGGCGCGAGATCGGCGACGCGCTGGAGGCGTTCGCGAAGAACACGATCGAGCACATGCTCGAGGAGCGCGAGCTGCTGTCGGGCCGCATCGAGCTGCCGCGCTTCGACACGGACTTTCGCGACCGGCCCGCGCTGATCGTCGTGCGCGGCGTCGATCACCAGAAGGACCTGCGCACCCTGCGGCCGTACATCCGCGACGTCAGGCCGCGGATCATCGCCGTCGACGGCGGCGCCAACGCGCTGCTCGAGGAGGGCTTCAAGCCCGACATGATCGTCGGCGACATGGACTCCGCCAGCGAGGCGTCGCTGCGCTGCGGCGCCGAGCTCGTCGTCCACGCCTATCCCGACGGACGCGCGCCCGGCCGCGAGCACCTCGAGGCACTCGAGCTGCCGTTCAAGCTCGTGCCGGCCCCGGGCACGAGCCAGGACGTCGCGATGCTGATCGCCGCCGAGAAGGGCGCTGAGCTGATCGTCTCCGTCGGGTCGCAGTTCAACCTCGTCGAGTTCCTCGACAAGAACCGGCGCGGGATGGCCTCCACGTTCCTCACACGGCTGCGGCTGGGCGAGATCCTCGTCGACGCCAAGGGCGTCTCGCGCCTGTACAGACCGCTGCCGGGGCGCAGCCCGCTCGTCTTCGTCGCGCTGGCGGGTCTGCTGTGCCTGCTGGCGATCGTCGCACTGACGCCCGCCCTGCGCGACGTCGCCGACCTCATGTGGCTCAAGCTCGAAGTCGTCCTCGGGCTCGAGTAGCTCAAGGCGCCGCATGTTCGACTTCCGCTACCACGCGCTGTCGCTGGCAGCCGTCTTCATCGCGCTCGTCGTCGGGCTGCTGCTCGGCGTCGCGATCGGCGACAAGGAGCTCGTCTCCGGCGCGCGCGAGGAGCTGCGCGACTCGCTGCGCTCCGACGTGCGCAAGGCCGACCAGGAGCGCGACGAGGCGCAGGCGCGCGTGCGCGAACAGAGCCAGTTCGCCAACGCCGCCTATCCGATCCTCACGGGCGGCCAGCTGCCCGACGCGCGCATCGGGCTCGTGCTGCTGGGCGACGACGACGGCTCGCCGGACATCGTGCGCGAGGCGCTCGAGCCGACGGGGGCCGACCTGGCGTTCGTCGCCGTCGTGCGTCAGAACATCGACCTGCAGACGGTCGCCGGCCGCGCCGGGCGGACGCGCTACGCCGACATCGAGCGCGACCCGACGCTGATCGACGATCTCGGCAGGCGCGCGGGGATTCAGATGGTGCTCGGCGGCAAGCTCGTCGGCCGGATGCGCGCGGCGCTGCTGCAGTCGCTCAGCGGGAGCTTCGGCGACCTCGACGGCGTGATCGTCATGCGCTCGCCCGACCGGCCGGCCGACGAGGACGCCGACGACCGGCTCGCAGCGCTGCAGGACGGCATCGCCCGCGGCCTCGTGCAGACGGGGGTGCCGGTGGTCGGAACCGAACGACGCGCGAGCCGGCCGTCGAGCATCGGCTGGTTTCGCGCCCGCGAGATGTCGAGCGTCGACAACGTCGACGAGCCCGCCGGGCGCGCGGCGGTCGTCTTCGTGCTGGCCGGCAGCCAGGGCTCGTACGGGCGCCGCGACGACGCACAGGCGCTGCTGCCGCCGGTCGTCGGGCGCCCGCGCTGAGCGCGAACGGCACCCGGGCGGCCGCCGGCACGCCCTTTGTCCGGCCGCCCCGCTAGGTTCCTGTGCCGGTGCAAGCACTGCCGTTCGTCTTCTCGCTGCTGGTCGCCGGGGCGCTCACGCCGCTGGTGCTCAGCCGGCTCGCCGAGGCCGGCGCCACGCGCGAGAACTACCGCGGTCGCCGCCTGCCGGTCCCGATCGGCATCGTCGTCGTCCCGGCGGCGCTGATCGCGCTGATCCCCGTGATGCTGCTCGCGCGCCTGACCGATGCCGACGTCTTTCCCGACAACCTCGGCTTCGCGGTCGTCTTCATCCCCGGGATCGCGCTGCTGGGCCTGATCGACGACGCGCTGTCGGGCGCGGGACGCGGCTGGCGCGGCCACGGCAAGGACGTGCTCGGCGGGTCGCTCTCGACCGGCCTGCTGAAGGCCGGTGGCACGCTCGGGCTGGCCCTGCTCGTGGCGTCCTCGCTGCCGGGCTCGGATGCCGACTTCCTGCTCGCGACGGCGGTGCTCGTGCTCGCGACGAACGCCTTCAACCTGCTCGACCTGCGACCGGGCCGCTCGGTCAAGGCCCTGGTCCTGCTCGGGCTGGGCCTCACGCTGGCGACGCAGAACACGGCCGCGCTGGCCGGGCTGGGCATCTTCATCGCGCCGGTGCTCGTAGCCGGCTGGTTTGACCTGCGCGAGCGGGGGATGCTCGGCGACACCGGCTCCAACGCGGTCGGCGGCCTGGCCGGCCTCTGGATCGTCCTGACGCTCGACACGGATGGGCAGGTGATCGCGCTCCTGCTGCTGCTCGCGCTGAACCTTTTCGGGGAATTTCGATCAATCTCGAAGGTGATCGAGAAGGTTCCGGGACTCCGGCACCTAGACTCGCTCGGAAGGCCCACATGAGCATCACGACGCCACATCAGCGCAAGACCCGTTTCATCTTCATCACCGGGGGCGTCGTCTCGTCGCTGGGCAAGGGCATCGCGGCGGCGTCGATCGGGCGCCTGCTCGTCGCCCGCGGCCTGACCGTCGGCCTGCAGAAGTTCGACCCGTACATCAACGTCGACCCCGGCACGATGTCGCCCTACCAGCATGGCGAGGTCTTCGTGACCGAGGACGGGGCGGAGACCGACCTCGACCTCGGCCACTACGAGCGCTACACCGATTCGAACACCTCGCGGGCCTCGAACGTGACCGCCGGCGGCATCTACGACGCCGTCATCCGGCGCGAGCGCCGCGGCGACTACCTCGGCGGCACCGTGCAGGTCGTCCCGCACATCACCGACGAGATCAAGCAGCGCATCAATCTGCTCGCGCAGATGCACGACGTCGACATCATCATCACCGAGATCGGCGGCACCGTCGGCGACATCGAGTCGCTGCCGTTCCTCGAGGCGATCCGCCAGTTCCCGGTTGACGTCGGGCGGCGCGACTGCATGTTCATCCACCTGACGCTCGTGCCCTACATCGGGCACGCCGGCGAGCTGAAGACCAAGCCCACGCAGCACTCCGTCAACGAGCTGCGCCGGATCGGCATCCAGCCCGACATGCTGCTCTGCCGCTCGGAGTCCGAGCTCGGCCACGACATCCGCAAGAAGATCGCGCTGTTCGCGTCGCTGCCGGTTGAGGCCGTCGTGAGCGCCAAGGACGTCGACAACATCTACAAGGTGCCGCTGTGGTTCGCGAGCGAGGGCGTCGACGACCTCATCTGCGATCACTTCGCGATCGAGGCGCCGCCCGCCGATCTGTCGGAGTGGGCCGAGATCACGCGCCGCGCGACGGAGGCCACGGACACCGTCAAGATCGCGCTCGTCGGCAAGTACGTCGCGCTGCAGGACGCCTACCTGTCGGTGTCCGAGGCCCTGCGCCACGCGGGCTTCCATCACGATGTCCGCATCGAGATCGACTGGGTCGACTCCGAGTCGCTCGACAGCGATGCCGCCGCGCTGCAGCGGCTCGGCCAGGCGGACGGGATCCTCATCCCCGGCGGCTTCGGCGGCCGCGGCATCGAGGGCAAGATCCGTGCCGCGCGCATCGCGCGCGAACAGCGGATCCCGTACCTCGGCGTCTGCCTGGGCATGCAGGTCGCGGTGATGGAGTTCGCCCGCCACATCGCGGGGATGGACGGCGCGAACTCGACGGAGTTCGATCCGGAGACGCCGTATCCGGTCATCGACCTGCTGCCCGAGCAGAAGGAGATCACGGACCTGGGCGGCACGATGCGCCTCGGCGTCGAGCCCGTGAAGATCCACCCCGAGACCCGCGCCCGGGCGCTGTACGGCGAAGGGCTCGCCTACGAGCGCCACCGCCACCGCTTCGAGGTCAACATCTTCCTGCGCAAGCGCTTGGAGGCCGTGGGCCTGATCGTGGGTGCCACCACCACCGACGAGCGCCTCGTCGAGATGATCGAGCTCGACGACCACCCGTTCTTCGTCGCGTCGCAGTTCCATCCGGAGTTCAAGTCGCGGCCGGAGCGCCCGGCTCCGCTGTTTCGCGATTTCATCGGGGCGGCGCTGGAGCAGGCGGGCGGGCATGCGCCCGCGCCTGCGGCCTACCGCGCCACGCGCACGTAGAGCTGGCCCGCGCCAGCGGCGCGAACTCGTGGTTGGGGCCGCGCCCTGAGCGGGTACCCGCACAGCCGTGGAAGGCGGAGTCACAGTAATCCTGACGCTGATCATCGTCTTCGGCGGGATCATCGCAAGCGTCGCGCTCTTCGGAGCGGGCGGCTATGTGCAGAAGCGCAAGCTGCGGAGGATGAGCGAGGGCGAAGCGCCGCGCCCGACGCACACCGTCGTCGAGAACGAGACGCGCGATGTCGAGTTTCCGCGCGATCCTTCGACGAGCCCGCAGCACAACGAATAGCGCGCCCCGCGCGGCGGCCGCCTTCGTCCGCGGCACGTCAGACTGACGCGACGATGCGCCCCGCCTCCGATGTCGAGCGCCGCCGCCTGAACGAGACGTTCGCACGCCTGTGCGCGATCCCGAGCCCGTTTGGCTGCGAGCGCGCGATGGCCGACGCCGTCGCGCGCGAGCTCGGCGCGATGGGCGTCGACGTGGAGGAGGACGGGGCGGCAGCGCAGGTCGGCGCGCAGTGCGGCAACCTGCTGGCGCGCATCCCGGGCCGCGGCGAGCGCACGATCCTGCTCTGCGCGCACCTCGACACGGTGCCCGAGCGCGGCGTGATCGAGCCGGTCCTCGACGACGGCGCCTGGGTGAGCCGCGGCGACACGATCCTCGGTGCCGACAACAAGGCCGCCGTCGCGATGATCCTCGAGGTCGCGCGGCGCTGTGCAATCGAAGGCTCACCTGTCGGCCTCGAGCTGCTGTTCACCGTCTGCGAGGAGGTCGGGCTCGCCGGCGCGACGGCGTTCGACGTCACGACGCTGAACAGCGACTGGGGCTACGTCTTCGACCACGCCTCGCCGATCGGCGAGATCATCGTCGCGTCGCCGACCTACTACCGCTTCCAAGCAGACTTCCGCGGCACGGCCGCGCACGCCGGGATCCGCCCCGAGGACGGTCGCAGCGCGATCGAAGCGGCCGCCCGCGCGATCGCCGCGATGCGGCTCGGGCGCCTCGACGAGGAGACGACCGCGAACATCGGGCGGATCGAGGGCGGCCAGAGCGGCGGGACGAACATCGTCGCCGCGCGCTGCACCGTGCTGGGCGAGGTGCGCTCGCTCGATCGCTCCAAGGCCGAGGACGCGATCGCCGAGGTGATCGCCTGCGCGCACGACGCCGCCAACACGCCGTCGTGCTTCTGCGACGTCGACGTCACGACCGAGCGCCTGTTCGACGGCTACCGCCACGCGCCCGACGCGCCCGCCGTGCTCGCCGCCGAGGCGGCGCTGCGCGCCTGCGCCTACTCGCCCACGCGCCGCACGACCGGTGGCGGCTCGGACGCAAACGCCTTCGAGGCCAGCGGCTTTCACTGCACGAACCTCGCCAACGGCACGGAGCGAAACCACGAACCCGGCGAGCGCGTCAGCGTCGCCGCGCTCGAGGGGATGCTCGACGTCACCTTCGCGCTGCTGCACGCATGCTCCTCCTGAGGCGCGCGACGGTGCTCGCGGTCGGGCCGGCCGAGCCGATGGAGCAGCGCATCTCGATCCAGGTCGGCGAGGAGCGCCGCAGCGCGATCGCCGACGTCGGCCTCGTCGGCGCCGCGCAACCCGGCGACGAGGTGATCGTCAACGTCGAGGCCGTCGAGCTCGGCCTCGGCTCGGGCGGCTTTGACATCGTGCACTGCAACCTCACCCGTGGCCTCGAAGGCCAGGGCACGCCGCGCGCGCACGTCATGAAGCTCAACTACACGAGCCTGCAGCACGCCGTCCTGCCCGTGGAGGAGGGCGACGCGGACGGGACGCCCGCGGCGCTGCAGCTTCCGCTCCGCCGGCCCGCCGCGGCGATCGGGCTGCACGGCCAGCTCGCGCCGCTGGCCTGGGCGTTCGGGCAGTCGACCGGCGGGGAGGGCCGGCTGGGCTACGTGCAGACCGCGGGCGGCGCGCTGCCGGGCGGGCATTCCTGCGTCGTGCGCGACCTGCGCGACGACGGGCTGCTCGCCGGCCATCTCACGGCGGGGCCGGCCTACGGCGGAGCCGACGGCGAGTCGATCACGACGGCCGCAGCGCTGCACCACGGCCTCACCGAGCTGCGCTGGGACGCCGTCGTGGCAGGTCCCGGCCCCGGGATCCTCGGCTCCGGCTCGGCGCTCGGCCACGGCGGGCTGCAGACGCTCGACTCGCTGCACACCGCGCTGGCGCTCGGCTGCGACGCGCTGCTCGTGCCGCGCATGTCCTCGACCGACCTGCGCGCGCGCCATCGCGGGCTGAGCCACCACACGCGCACCGTGCTCGACCTGCTGCTCAGGCCCGTTGTCGTCGCGATCCCGCAGGGTCAGTCGCCGGCCGACGAGCGCCACGACTGGCGCGAGTTCCCCAGCGACCTCGACGGGTATGTCGCCAGTGGCCTGCCGACGCGGTCGATGGGCCGGGAGGACCCGCTGTTCTTCGCCGCCGCGCTGGCGGGCGGCACCGCGCTTGCGCATATGAGATGACCCACGAACCGAAGATCGAGCCGCTCGGCGCCGACGAGCCCTACGACGGCAGCCAGTTCTCCGTGCGCGTCGAGCGCTTCCGCCATGCCGATGGCGAGGAGGTGCAGCGCGAGTACGTGCACCGGATGGCGGCCGCGGCGGTCGTCGCCTACGACGACGAGCACGTCTGGCTCGTGCGCCAGCCGCGCGAGGCGATCCTCCAGTACACGCTCGAACTGCCCGCCGGCAAGCTCGACGTCGAGGGCGAGTCGGCGCTGCAGACCGCCCGGCGCGAGCTCGCCGAGGAGATCGGGCAGGAGGCCGAGCACTGGAGCGAGGTCGAGTGCTACTACCCCTCCAGCGGCTACTCCGACGAGCTCGTGCACATCTTCGCCGCCACCGGGCTGCGGCCGTGCGAGGAGGCCGAGGCCGACGCCGCCGAGCGCATCGAGATCGTGCGCTGGCCGCTGGCCGACCTCGACGCGGCCGTGGCGGCGACGAACGACGCCAAGACGCTGATCGGCCTGGCGTGGCTGCGGGCCGCGATCGGGTGATCGCCTGCAGCCACGAGGTCGGGTCGGCTCGGCCCGCGCGGTGTGCATCCAAGGCAGGGGCGCCTCACGTCGGGAACAGCGGTGCAGTTCGGACGTACAGCGGCCGTGCGCCACAAAATGATCCGGAGGGCCAGCCACCCCGGGAAAGGTTTCATCCGCGGCTGCGGCCTCCACGACTCAAGGAGCACCATGCGCAAGATCCATCTGCTGTTGGGAGCACTACTTGCCTCGTTGGCTGCGGTCGCTGTCGTCGTGACGGTCGGCACCGGTTCGAGTCATCGCGAGGCGCCGCTGACGTCGGCTGATCCGACGGCCGACGACACCGATGTGTACGCGTTCACGGCCAAGGACGCCCCGGGAATGCTGACGGTCGTGGCGAACTGGGTGCCGTTCGAGGATCCAGCGGGTGGGCCGAACTTCTACCGCTTCGACGATCGGGCGCGGTACTACATCAACATCGACAACACGGGCGACGGCGACTACGACGTTCGCTACCGCTTTGACTTCCGCACGAAGTTCAACAACCGCAACTTCCTGCACTCGTTGACGCCGGTCACGCGCCTCAACGATCCGCAGCTGTTTCAGCGGGAGGCTTACGAGCTCGTACGGGAGACCTACAACAGCCGTGGCCGGCGCACGTCGGCGCGCAGCCTGGGCAACAGGTTCCGCGTCGCTCCGAGCAACGTGGGCCCGAAGACGATGCCCGATTACGAGTCGCTCGCCAACTCGGCGATCAGGTCGCTGTCCGGTGGCGGCAAGGTGTTCGCGGGTCAGCGCGACGATGCGTTCTTCATAGCGCTGGACCGTGTCTTTGACTCGATCAACCTCGACGGGATCGGCACCGGCAACATGGGTGGCGGCATCGACAACGTCGCCGGCTACGGCGTGCAGACGATCGTCCTGCAGGTTCCCGAGGCGCGCGTGACCCGCAACCGCAAGGCCGTTTCGGGTCCGACGGCATCCAACGCCACCGTCGGCGTATGGGCGTCCACCGAGCGCCGGCGCCTGCAGGTGACCAACAACGGCTCGGGCCGCAGCCGCGCGGAGCGGCGCAGCGGCTGGGTGCAGGTCAGCCGCCTGGCGAACCCGCTGGTCAACGAGCTGTTCGTGCCCCAGTCGCTGAAGGACAAGTACAACCGCACGCAGCCGTCCGATGACCTGAAGAACTTCGGCAGGTTCGCGCTCAACCCGTTCCTAGCCGGGGCGTTCAACCAGCTGCTGCAGCTCGGCGTCAGGACGAGAGGCCGCACCGACATCGTGCGGGCGTTGTTCACCGGCACGCCCGGCGTCAACCAGATCTCCAAGAACCCGGCCGCAGCGGACACCCTGAAGATCAACATGGGTGTGCCGCCGTCGGAGACCGAGAACCGCTTCGGGGTCATCGGCGGCGATATGGCGGGCTTCCCGAACGGCAGACGTCTCGCCGACGATGCCGTCGACATCGCGTTGCGTGTCGTCGGTGGCTTCCTGCTGCCGCCAGAGCGGGGCGGCAAGAAGCTGCCCTTGGGCGACGGCGTCGACGTCAACGACCAGCCGTTCCTGCCGGTCTTCCCGTACGTGCCGTCGCTGAAGAACCAGATCGGTGGCTCGCCGACGGAGGATCGCCAGGAGCCGCCGCATCCCCCGACTTCGGCGGAATCGCCGTCCTGACCATCGAGTCGACTCCCACCGGGGTGAGCTGTGAAGCTCACCCCGGCCGGGCCGGCCATGAAACTGTCGCCTGAGGATGCGTGCGCTGCTGATCGTTTGTGTGAGCGCCTTCACGATCTCGCTGATCGTGTTGGCGCTCACTGTCGCGTCGGCACCACGGGCACCGGACGCGCGAGCCAGAGCGCTGCCGGTGGTTGCGAGCGGACCGGGCACGACACAGCAGCGCGTCGCACGTCTGCAGGCCGCGGTGCGGGCCCAGCCGGCCGACGCCGACAGACTCGTCGCGCTGGGATCGGCGCTCTTGCAACGCGTCCGTGAGACGGGCGACGTGAGCTACTACGTGCGCGCCGAGCGTGCGATCGATACCGCGCTCGCTCGCGATCCGTCCAATGCCGGCGCCTACACGACGCGAGGCGTGCTGCGCCTTGCCCGCCACGACTTCCGTGGCGCGCTGCGCGACGGCATGCGCGCGCGCACGCTGGCACCGGAGGTCGTCAAACCGCTCGGCGTGGTGGTCGACGCCAACGTCGAGCTTGGCCGCTACGACGCCGCCCGCGACGCGCTGCAGCGCATGATCGATCTGAAGCCCAGCCTCGACTCGTACGCCCGCGTCTCCTACTTTCGCGAGCTGCACGGCGATCTGGCTGGCGCGCGCGAAGCACTGGCGCTGGCCTTGGGGGCCGGCGGCGAAGCACCCGAGAACGTCGCCTACATCCAGACGCTGCAAGGAAACCTCGAGCTCTCGCGCGGCCAGCGCGGCGCCGCCCGACACGCCTACCGCGCAGCACTTGTGCGCGCCCCGCGGTATGTCCCGGCGCGCGTGGGTCTCGCCCGCACCGACGCGGCCGCCGGGCGAATCGAGCGGGCGATCAGGCGCCTGCGCTCGGTTGTCGCACGGCTGCCGCTGCCGGAGTACGTCGTCCTGCTCGGCGAGACAGAGCTCGCAGCCGGACGCCGCGCCGCCGCCCGCCAGACGTTCGACCTCGTGCGCGTGCAGCAACGTCTGCTCGCGGGCGCGGGCGTCAACGCCGATGTCGAGCTGGCGCTCTTCGAAGCCGATCACGGCGACGCCAAGCGCGGGCTCGCGCTGGCACGCGCGGCGTGGCGCCGCGCGCCGAGCGTGCGCTCGGCGGACGCCCTGGGCTGGGCGCTGACGCGCGCCCGACGGCCGCGGCAGGGCCTTGCGTGGGGGCGCCGCGCGCTGCGGCTGGGTTCCCGCGACGCGAGCTTTCTGTACCACGCGGGCATGAGCGCCCGCGCCGCCGGGCAGCGCTCTCTTGCAGCGCGGCTGCTGCGCCGCGCTCTGACCACCGACCCGCATTTCTCCGCGTTGCGTGCGGCCAGCGCACGCCGGGCGCTCAACGGGCTATGAGCGATCGGCGCGGCCTCATCCCTGCGCGCTTGGTGGGTGACCGCGCGCGGCCACCGTCGTTCGTGCTCGCGGGCCGCAGGGGTGCCGGTGTCACCGCGGCACTCGCCGCGATTGGCTTCCTGGCGCTGCTGGCACCGGCCGGCGCCCAAGCCCATCCGCTGGGCAACTTCACCGTCAACCGCCTCTCGATCGTCAGTGTCTCGACCGATCGCGTCGAGGTGCGCTGGATCCTCGACCAAGCCGAGATTCCCACCTTCCAGGAACGAGGACGAACGCCCGCCGATGTCCTGACTGCCAAGCGCAAAGAGGCGCTGCGTGGCCTGCAGCTGAGCGTGAACGGCAAACCCGTCGCGCTACGGCCCTCATCGCTGGGACAGATCTCGTTTCCGGGCGGTCAGGGCGGGCTGCGCACCACTCGCGTCGAGCTGTTGCTGACGGCCCCCGTCCGCGACGCAAGACGGGTCGCACTACGCGACACGACCTTCGACGATCGGCTTGGCTGGCGCTCGATCATCGCTGCCGCCGGTGACGGCACCACGACACGCTCCAGCCTGCCCGCCAGCGAGCCGACGCGGCGGCTGCGCAGCTACCCGAACAGGCTGCTCGACACTCCAACCGACGAGCGCTCCATCACACTGGCCGTCCAGCCCGGCGACGGCGGCCTCATCGCTCCGCGAGCGGACGGTCGCGGCCTCGCCAGCGCCGGTGGTCGCGCGGATGACGGGTTCGCGGGCCTGTTCGACGACGCCGCCGCCGGCAACGGCACCTTCATGCTGCTGCTGCTCGCCGCGTTCGGGTGGGGCGCCCTGCACGCACTGTCGCCGGGGCACGGCAAGGCGATGGTCGCGGCGTACCTGATCGGCGCGCGCGGCACGGCTCGCCACGCCGTCATGCTCGGTGCCACCGTGACCGTGACACACACGATCGGCGTCTTTGCGCTCGGTGTCGTGACCCTCGCGCTCTCGCAATATCTGCTGCCCGAAGACCTATACCCGTGGCTGAACCTCGTCGCGGGCCTCCTCGTGGTGCTCGTCGGCGCGTGGGTCTTACGCGCACGAGTGCGCACCAGGTCCGCCCTCCACAACCACGGCCACGCCGACACCCACGGCCACACCCACGGCCATGGCCACACGCACGAACATCGGCACACTCACACTCACACCCACGGAGACGGCCATCATCATGCGCCCGAGTCGCTCAGGCCACGGGCACTGCTGGCCGCGGGCGCTGCCGCCGGCCTGATCCCGTGCCCCTCGGCGCTCGTGGTCCTCCTGGGGGCGATCTCACAGCACGAGATCGCTCTCGGCCTGCTGCTCATCATCGTCTTCAGCCTCGGGCTCGCAGCGACCCTCACCGCCCTCGGGATAGCCGTCGTATGCGCTCGCGGTCTGAGCGGCCGGTTGCGACCGACCGGACGCGCCGCACGGGCCGCCACGGCAGCGCCCGCCATCTCGGCGGTGCTCATCGTCGCCCTCGGCTGCTTGCTCACCGCCCGCGCGGTCCCCGGAATCATCTGACCGTGCTGCGCCGGATGCCCGATAACCAGTGGCCCGCCGTCAGCCCGAGCGCCCGGCGACGGGGAGATCGACGACGACGACGGGCGGCAGCGTCGGTACCGTGCTTCCGCCGGGGGGCTCGGACGTGACGATCATGCGCTGGGCGTCGCGCAGCGGTGGAAGGCTGATCGTCGTGTCGCCGGTCGCGCCGACCGAGAACAGGGCGCCGGTGGGAACGGGAGCCGACGAAGCGGGCTCCAGCCAAGCCTGATAGATCTGACCGTCCGGCGGGCGTTCGATGTCGGAGAGCACCAGGCTGGTGTTGTCGCCGCGAACCTTGATCGCGGCCCGGGCGTCCGGAGCGCCGGCCGCCAGCGTGACCCGTCCGGGGATGATGCGCGATCGGGTGCGACCGTCCTGCGGGTCGGCCAGTACGCCGCCGAGAACCGTGCCCGCGAGAACCAGGCCCACTGCTGCGACGGCCAGCAGCGCGCTGTGAAGCAGACGCCGGCGCGGGCGCTGGGCGCTGACCGGGTCAGGCTCCTGCGCCGCTGCCGCGCGGAAGAGCTCGGCTTCCTTTCTGACGGCGGCCATGAGTCGTGCGCTCAGTCGAGGCGGCGGCGCGACCGGGGGTATGGCGTCGGCCATTGCATCGGCCGCCTCGCGCAGACCGGTTACCTCGGTTTGGCAGGCGCCACAGGTCACCAGGTGCGCCCCGTAGCCCTGTGCCTCGTCAGGTGTGAGCGTTCCGAGAGCCCAGGCCGCGGCGAGGTGCATGTGGTCGCACTCGTCGACCGGGTTCATCCCGCGGCTTTCCCGATCTCCGCGAGCGCCCACCTGAGCTTCTGGAGCCCGAGCCGCATGCGGCCCTTGACCGTGCCCAGCGGCATGTCGAAGTGCGCGGCGATCTCCGTCTGGGTCCAGCCGCCGAAATAGGCAAGCTCCAACACGTGTCGCTGATCTGGCGGAAGCTTCGCCAAGGCGCTGCGCACCGTGGTCGCCAGCTCATGGCGGATGAACTCCGCTTCGGTCTCCTGGCGCGCCGCGAGCTGCTCCTCCAGGCCGGCCATCGCGATGCGGCGGCGCTCATGGACTCCGCGGCTGCGCAGCATGTCGATGCTGCGGTTGCGGACCATGCCGAGCAGCCACGAGCGCACCGATCCCCGCGCGGAGTCATAGCGCGCGGCGCCACGCCATAGGTTGATGAAGGCGTCCTGCACGACGTCCTCCGCGTGCGCCGGCGATCCGAGCATGCGCAGAGCCAGGGCGAATGCCGCCGCGCCATGGCGCTGATACAACACCTCGAACGGGGCAGGCTGGATCCGCGAGACCTCCCGCAACAGATCCTCGTCGGTCAGCCGGCCCCACTCTTGACCGGGATCGCCGGACGTCACGAGGAACACGTTCCCGCTCGGCGCAACTTCATGCCTTCGCGCCCGCAGGTCGCCGCCGCGTGCACGCGCCAGCGTTCCGGAGCCCCGTAGATCGTGAAGAGGGCGCGACGGTGCGTGTGTAGGGTTCCTCGACGGCTCGGCGATCTGCTGCGTTGCGTCGCTGATCGACATCCTTGGCGTACCACCGGTCGTTGCGGCTTCCGCGGTCGGTTCGTGACGTGGTCTACGCGGCGCCGCGCGGCGCAAACGACTGATGGCGCGTCTGAGTGCTTGGCGAATGTCGTTCGAGCGGGTAGGAGGCGGGACATGTCGATGACCTCGCAGTCCCCGATGGCACCCGCGGTGGGACGTGGCGTGCTTGCCGGCCTGGCCGGTACGGCCGTCATGACCGCGTTTCAGAAGTTCGTCGAGATGCCGCTCACCGGACGCCGTGAGAGCTACGCGCCCGCCAACTTCGCCCAAAAAATCCTCCCGATCAAACCCAGACGCCGCCAACAGCGGCGAGCCGTCAACTACGCCGCGCATTTCGGCTTGGGCGCCGGATGGGGCGCCGCCTACGGCGTCGCCGCCCACGGCGGACTGCGCGGACAGCGCGCCGTCGCGGCCGTGTTCGCAACCGTCTACAGCGGCGACGTGCTGATCAACACGCTGCTCGGCCTCTACAAGCCGCGGCAGTGGTCCGCCCAAGACACGATCGTCGACGTGATCGACAAGCTCGTGCAGGCCGAGGCGACCGCCGTGATCTATGACACCGCCTTTGCCCGCCCCGACGGGGCGCTCGGGCAGCGAGGTTGAGCGGGGTCGGTCTGGCCGCCGCGCCCGCGTTTCGCGCGTCAGGGGGCGCGACCGGTGCTCGCCGCGTGCGGCGAGGAGGATCCGCGCGAGGTCGCGAGACAGTGCGAGGCGGCCGGCTGGGGCACGCGAACCTGGCCACACGATCGCGCGTGAGCTGCAAAGCGTCGCGCACGGCGCCTTGCACCGCAAAGGTTCGCGCCCGCGGTGGCGAAGCAACGGCACATGGCCCTCGCCCGGACCGAAGCACTCGTGCGACCAATCCGTCCGTTCGAGCACCACGTGCTGGACTTCCTCGCCTACCTCGAGTTCGAGCGCGGGCTGTCGCGCAACACGCTCGAGGCCTACCGCTCAGATCTGCTGCAGTTCGGCCACTTCCTCACGCGCGACAGCCTTGATGCGACGACCCTCGGCCATGCCGAGCTTGCGCGCTTTCTCTCCCAGCTGACGGCCGGCGACCCGCAGCGTCCGCCCGTCGCGCCCGCGACGATCCAGCGAAAGACGGCCTGCCTGCGCTCGTTCTACCGCCACCTGCGCCGCGAGGAGATCATCTCGCACGACCCGACCGCGGACCTGCGCTCCCCGCGCAAGAGCCAGAAGCTCCCGCAGGTGCTGACGCGCGACGAGGTCGCCAAGCTGCTCGCCGCGCCGCGCGGGGCGCAGCCCGCCGCGCTGCGCGACCGCGCGCTGCTGGAGCTCATGTACGCCTGCGGCCTGCGCGCAAGCGAGGCGGTCGACCTGACGGTCGGAAGCGTCGACCTGCGCGTCGGCGTCGTGCGCGCGCGCGGCAAGGGCTCCAAGGAGCGGCTGATCCCCGTCGGTCGCCAGGCCGTCATGGCCGCGCGCACCTACCTCGAGCGCGGGCGCCCGAAGCTCGTCGGCGTGCGCGAGGAGCGCCACCTGTTCGTCAACCACCGCGGCAACGGGCTGACGCGCCAAGGGCTCTACAAGATCGTCCAGCGCCACGCCGCCAGCGCTGGGCTCGCGGGACGGATGAGCCCGCACACGCTACGCCACACGTTCGCGACGCATCTGCTGGCCGGCGGCTGCGACCTGCGCTCGCTGCAGGAGATGCTCGGCCACGCCGACGTCGCCACGACGCAGATCTACACGCACCTCTCGGCCGACCGCCTGAAGGACGTCTACTTCCGCGCGCATCCGCGCGCGGGTGCGGGCGCGCCGCCCGCCGATTGAGAGAATGCCGCGGGTGCGCGGCACCCACCGCATCTCGATCGCCCTCGCCGCGCTTGCCGCCCTGCTGGCCGGCTGTGGCAACGACCGCACACCGGTTCCCGACCTGAGCGTCGTCCCGGCGCCGAAGGCGTTTCGCGAGGCGTTCTTCGACGAGCAGGGCGTGCGCCTGCGCGCGCCGACGAACTGGCGCGTCGTCCCCGGCACGGCGCCGCAGGTCGCGACGATCGCGATCGGAACCGCGCAGATCTCGATCTGGCGCTATCCGCGCACGGAGCCGCTGCCGCAGACGCGGGCGCAGCTCAACGCCGCGCGCGACGCGCTCGTCGCCCAGATCGAGAGCCGCGACCCGACGTTCAAGCTCACGTCCACGCGCCTGGTCCTGAAGCCGGGGATCCGCGCGGTCGAGGTGGTCGGCATCGGCACGAACCTCACGAATCGATCCGTGCAGCGCTCGATGCGCTCGCTGCACGCCTACGGTCGCGGTGCAGAGGTCGTCGTGGACGCGTTCGCGCCGCCGAAGGACTTCGCCCGGATCGACGAGCAGACCTTCGGCCCGGTGTCGCGCTCGCTGAAGCTGCGTGCGCCGAAGGGGCCGTGAGCTGAGTAACTACGCTCGGATGCACGATGCCCGAGCTCCCCGAGGTCGAGACGATCCGCCGCCGGCTCGCGCCGCTCGTCGAGGGGCGCACGCTGCGCACGCTCGAGGTGCTCGACCCGAGGTGGTGCGCGCCGATGGCCCCGTCGGAGCTGCGCGACGCGCTGGAGGGACGCGTCGTGCAGCGGCTGTCGCGGCGCGGCAAGTACCTCATCTGGGAGGCGCAGGACGAGGTCTACCTGCTCATGCACCTGCGAATGACCGGCACGGTGCTCTACGACGCGCCGCCCGATGCGCTGTACGTGCGCGTGCGCCTGCAGCTCGACGGCCCTGTGCTCTCCTTCTGTGACCCGCGCCGCTTCGGGACCGGGGAGCTGGCGCTCGGCAGCGACGCGCTCGACGAGTTCCTCGACGAGCGCCTCGGCGTGGAGCCGCTGGGGCCGGGCTTCACGAGCGAGCACCTGTACCTGCAGACGCGCAAGCGCCGCACGCCGATCAAGGCGCTGCTGCTCGACCAGCGCCGCGTCGCGGGAGTCGGGAACATCTACGCCAACGAGGCGCTCTTCCGGGCGCGGATCCACCCGCTGCGCGCGGCGGGCGCACTGAAGCGCCCGCAGGTGGCGGCGCTGCGCGACGCGGTGGTGGCGTCGCTGGAGGCGGGCCTGGGCGCCGGCGGCGCGTCGATCGACGACTTTCGCCATCCCGACGGGGTGAAGGGCGCGTTTCAGAACGAGTTTCTCGTCCACTCGCGCGAGGGCGAGCCGTGCACGGTCTGCGGCACCCCCGTGCGCAAGTTCGTGGCCGCAGGACGGGGGACGTTCGCGTGCGAGGTGTGTCAGAGGCGACCGCGCGCCGTGCCCAGCACGTGACGACCCTGTTGCTCGGCGCGACCGGCGTGCCGAGCAAATGCCGCCGACCAGTCAAACGCGCTGGTCGGCGGCATCGTCTACAGCATCCCGCTTCAGGGCGAGACGCCTATGGGTTGCACTTGGCTACGGGTTGCACTTGGTGAGGACGTCGCCGTCGGGCGCGGGACCCTGGCAGGCGTCGGTTCCCGTGCCGCCGTTGAGGCGATCCACGCTGCCGTCGGCGGAATGGCCGGCCAGGATGTCGTCGCCGGCATCGCCGTTGAGGCGGTCGGCCCCCGGGTCGCCGTTGACGACGTCGTTGCCGCCGCCGCCGTTCTGGAGGTCAGCGCCGAAGCCACCGTTCAGGATGTCGTCGCCCAGGCCGCCGGTCAGGGTGTCGTTGCCCTCGCTGCCGGTCAGGGTGTCGAGGTCGTCGCGCCAGGGCCGTGCCTGCCTCCTCGGCGGCGAGCGCGCGCTCCAGTTGCCGCGGCGCCGCGCGGCACGCCTCGAGCGCCGCTCGCAGGGACGGAGGGTCCTCATCGACGAGACCGCGGCAGCGCAGCGCCGCCCCGCGGGCGGACGCGGTGTCCAGCCGGGCGGCTGCCCGCCGCACCGCGGCGGCCACGTCGGCAGCCTGGTCGTGTTGGCCGGCGGCGAGCTCGAGGCGCACCAGGTCAGGCCCCAACCTCGCGTAGCCGGGGATCGAGCCGGCGGCGGCGCACTGGGCCCATCCCTCTTGGAGTGCTGCCCAGCCCCGCGGAGGGATTGCCGCGCGCCTCGGCGAGGAGCCCGCGCGCCCAGATCGCCCAGTGGCCGTAGAACTCATAACCGACGCGCGCGAGCTCGTCTTCGGCTGCGGCGACTGCCTCGGCCGCCGCATCGAGCTCGTCGCGGTGCAGCGCTATCAGGGCCAGGATCGCCAGGCCGCAGACCGCGCCGGTGCGCCCGCCGATCTCCTCGGCGAGCGCTACCCCGGCCGTCGCCTCGGCGCGCGCGTCCTCCCACTCTCCGCGATCAAAGCGCGCGAGGGCGGCCGAGAACGCGTAGCTGGCCAGGCCCCAGCTGCCGACCTGCTCGATGTGAGCCCGCCTTCGCTGCAGGGTCCGCTCGGCCTCCTCGAGGCGATCGGCTTCGATCAGGGACACCGAGAGGAGCATGTCGGCCGCCGGCCAGCGCCTGGCCTGCTCGTCGGCGCTGCCCGTGGCGCGCTGGGCGGAGCGGGTCGCCAGCGCGACGGCCTGCTCCAGCTCGCCCCGCAGAAACGCGCTTCCCGCGAGCGCGGTCAGCGCGATGCAGACGGCGGGGTCGTGCCCCGCCTGCTCAGCGCTCCCCTGCGCCTCGCGCGCCCAGGCGTCGGCCCGTGCGGGGTCGGCGGGAAGACGGCCAGCGCTCCCCAGGCCAGTAGCTCTGAGCGCTCCGGCTCTGAGCGCAAGCCGTCCTCGAGGGCGGCTTCGACGTGCCGGACCGCGTCGGCGTTGCGCCCGCCCAGCGTCAGGGCGCGCGCGAGCACGAGCGCGAGCGCCGCCTCGACGGACGGGTCGTGCGGTCCTGACAGGGCCTCGCGCGCGAGGCGCTCGGCCTCGTCAAGCTGGCCCGACCAGCTCAGGACAACGACGAGCTCGATCAACATGCCGTCGCGCTCAGGCAGGTCCCGAGCGAGCTCCCGAGCTCGACGCAGCAGCACGACCGCGACGGCGGGCGCTCGCAGCGCGACCTCCCGGGCGGCCCGTGTCAGCCACTCGATCGCACGCGCGTCACCTGGCTCAGCCCCGCGCTCGAGGTGCGCGGCCACCCTGGGGGCAGGGGCGCCAGACGCCGCCAGGGCCTCGCCGGCGGCGATGTGCAGCGCTCGGCGCACCCCGCGGGGCTGGTCCTCGTAGACCGCATCCCACACCAGGTCGTGACGAAAGGCGAGCTCGTCGCCCTGCTCGTGCAGGAACCCGGCCTCGAGCCCCTCGCGCAACGGAGCCGTAAGCTGCGCCATCGGCCGCCCGGCAACGAGGCTGAGGTCGTTCGGGGAGAAGCGCGTGCCCAGGATCGAGGCCAGGCGAAGCACCTCGAGACAAGGCTCGGACAGGGAGGACAGCCGGCGCAGGATCGTGAGACGAAGCGAGGGCGGGACGATGTCCCTGCCCCCGTCGACGTGGCGTCGCGGACCTCCAGCACGCCCTCCTCCTGCAGTGCTTCGAGCAGCGCGCTCACGAAGAGCGGGTTGCCGCCGGTCCGAGCGAGCTGGAGCACCAGGCTTGCGCCGGGGCGAGCGCCCAGGATCTGGGCGGCGAGGTCGCTCACCGCAGGCCGATCGAGGGGACCGAGTGAGATGTCGAGCGCGCGCGAGCCCATCAGCCCGGCGATCAGCGCGTCGAGCTCGGGCCGGCGCGGGTTCGGCCGGTAGGTCAGCAGCACGGCGACGCGAGCCGCGGGAACGCGCCTGGCCACGTGGTAGAGGCACGTCAGGCTCTCCGGGTCTGCCCATTGCACGTCCTCCACGACCAGCAGCAGAGGACCGCTCGTCCACAGGCGCTCGAGCGCCGCGAGAATCGCCTCGAGCAGCGGGAGGCGGTCGCCCGGCTCATGCATCAGGTGCAGGTCCGTCCGCGGGGCATCGTCGACAAGCAGGCGAGCGAACTCGGCGGTCTCCGAATGCGCGCGACCGGGAGACCGGGTCAGGGGCTCGACGAACGCGCCGAAGGGACGGTGGCGGTCAAGCTCGTGCGCCCTCATCCGCAGGATCTCGAAGCCGTCGCCCAGCCCCGCCAGACCGGCCTCGACCAGGCACGTCTTCCCGATCCCCGCCTCGCCCTCGATCAGCACCACCCGGCCCTGCCCGGAGCGCGCGTCCTCGACGGCAGCCAGCACCACCGTGAGCTCGCGCTCGGGACCGAGAATCACACCTCCCACCGCGCCGGATCGTACGCGGGAACGCTTCGGCGTGACCCGTCCTGCCGGAATCCGGCCTATCGAGTGGACCCGGCGGGCACCTGTCCAGGATCGGCACGATCCCCTCGGCGGCGGACCCAGAGGCGACGGCCTGTCAACACGCTGCGAGCGCTGCTCGCTGCGACCCGCTAATCAGCCAGCAGGTCCGCGAGCATGCCCGACGCAGCGGCCGCCGCCGTCTCGTCGTAGCCGCCGATGAGGATGCTGCCGACGAGGACCTGGGGGAGCGTCATCATGCCGGTCTTCTCGGAGAGCTCGACGACGGCGTCGGGCTTGCCCGCGAGGTTCTCCTCACGAAACTCGATGCCGCGGTTGCTCAGGAGCATCTTCACCCGGGTGCAGAAGCCGCAGCCCTCGGTGGTGTAGACGGTGACGTCGCGCATGACTTCAGAAAGGATAGTGGTCGGCGGGGCGCCCGAGACTCAGTCGACGAGCAGGTCGGCGAGCATTCCGGCCTGGTCGGCGGCCAGCGTCTCCTGATAGCCGCCGAGCAGCAGGCTGCCGATGTAGACCTGCGGCAGCGCCTTGAGCCCCGAGCGCTCGGCGAGCTTGTCGTGCTCGTCCGAGCCGGGCGTGATCATCACCTTCTCATATGGGATGTCACGGACGTTCAGCAGGTTCTCGACCGAGTGGCACAGCGTGCAGATCTCGTCGGTGTAGACCGTGACCATCCGCATGATCAGTCGGCGACCAGGTCGTCGAGCATGCCGTTGATCGCCGCCGCCTGTACCTCCTGGGTGCTTCCCATCGGGATCACGCCGATGAAGGCCTGCGGGAGCTTCATCGAGCCGGACCGCTCGCCGAGCTCATGGTGCTGGGGCGAGTCGAGCTTGACGAGGGTCTCCTCGTACGGGATCTGCTTCTCGTCGAGCAGCTCCCGGAGCTGGCCGCTGAACTGGCAGCCCTCTTTCGTGTAGATCTGCATCGTTCTCATGGTGCGAAAAGTGTAATGGCCGGCTCCCTGAAGACAGAGGCCGTCGTGCTGCGCTCGCTGCGCTACGGCGAGGCCGACCGGATCCTCCATCTCTATACCCCGCAGCGCGGTCGCGTGAGCGCGATCGCCAAGGGCGTGCGGCGCACGAAGAGCCGCTTCGGCGGGCGCCTGGAGCCGTTCTTTCGCCTGCACATGGTCCTATACCAGGGCCGCAGCGACCTGCTCACGGTGACGAGCGCAGAGACGCTCGACGGCTACCCGCGGCTGCGCGAGGACGGGCCCGCGCTGGACAGCGCGGCGCGGGCCTGCGACGCGGTCGCGCGGCTGTTCGAGACCGACGAGGCGCATCCTGGCGTGTTCGCGCTGCTGTGCAACGAGCTCGCGCTGCTCGACGCGGGTGTCGCCTCACACAGCTCCCACGCCACGCACGCAAACCAGCTCGCCTTTCGCCTCAAGCTCCTGCTTGGCGCCGGCCTCGCACCGCAGCTCGCCGCCTGCGCGGCGTGCGGCGAGGCCGACCACCTCGCCGGCTTCAGCGGCGCGGCGGGCGGCGTCGTGTGCACCGCGTGCGAGGCGACGGGCTTCGCGCTGGGAGCGGAGGCGCACGCCTTCATGACCGGCGCGCTCGGCTCCGCGCTGGCCGATGCACCGCGCGCGGGACCTCGCGCGTTGCGCGAGGCCGAGCGCGCGATCCACGAGACGCTCGAGCATCACGCACATGTCCGCCTACGAGCCGCGTCTCCGAGGTAGGATCGCCCGCCATGGGACTCGCACGAGTTGGTACGAAGTGGGTGTACGACTTCGCCGAGGGCTCGAGGGAGATGCGCAACCTCCTTGGCGGAAAGGGCGCGAACGTGGCCGAGATGACGCGCATCCTTGGCCCCGATCGCGTCCCGACGGGGTTCACGATCACGACGGAGGCCTGCGTCTCCTACATGGAGAACGATCACACGGCGCCCGACGGGATGGCCGAGCAGGTCGACGAGGCGCTCGCGCGCCTGGAGGCCACCGCCGACAAGACGCTCGGCGACGCCGACGACCCGCTGCTCGTCTCGGTCCGCAGCGGCGCCCGCGAGTCGATGCCCGGCATGCTCGACACGGTCCTCAACCTCGGCCTCAACGACGAGTCGGTACAGGGGCTGGTCGAGAGGACCGGCAACGAGCGCTTCGCCTGGGACAGTTACAGACGCTTTGTGCAGATGTTTGGTGGTGTCGTGCGCAACATCCCGGGCGAGCGCTTCGAGCACGCGATCCAGGCCGCCAAGCAGGAGCACGGCGTCACGCTCGACACCGAGCTCGACGTGGCCGCGCTGCAGGCCCTGACGGCGACCTTCCGCGAGATCTTCCGCGACGAGACCGGCGAGGAGTTCCCGCTCAAGCCGCGCGACCAGCTCGAGCAGGCGATCGGCGCGGTCTTCGACTCGTGGACCGGAGAGCGCGCCGTCGCCTACCGGCGCATCAACCGCATCCCCGACGACTGGGGCACCGCGGTCAACGTCCAGCAGATGGTCTTCGGCAACAAGGGCGAGACGTCCGGCTCGGGCGTCGCATTCAGCCGCGACGAGGTCGACGGCTCACCGCAGCCCTCGGGCGACTTCCTCGTCAACGCGCAGGGCGAGGACGTCGTCTCCGGGGTGCGCAACACGCAGGACATCGCCGACCTGCGCGACGTGATGCCCGAGGCGCACGCCACGCTCATGGAGATCCTGCGCACGCTCGAGGCGCACTACAAGGACATGCAGGACACGGAGTTCACGATCGAGGAAGGGCGCCTGTACATGTTGCAGACGCGCAACGCCAAGCGTCCCGCGCAGGCCGCGGTGCGCTTTGCCTGCGACGTCGTCGAGGAGGGCCTGCTGACGAAGGCCGAGGCGATCGCGACGATCGACTGCGAGAAGCTCGACGCGCTGCTGCATCCGACGTTCGACCCGACGGTCGACTACGGCGTGCTTGCCAAGGGCGTCGCCGCCTCGCCCGGCGCCGCGACGGGCGAGATCGTGTTCAGCGCACCGGATGCGGTCCAGGCGGGGGCGGCGGGGCGCGACGTCATCCTCGTGCGCCCGTTCACCGAGGCCGAGGACGTCGCCGGCTTCCACGCCGCGCGCGGGATCCTCACTGCCGAGGGCGGCAAGGCCAGCCACGCCGCGCTCGTCGCCCGCGGGATGGGGCGGCCCGCGGTGACCGGCGCCAGCGCACTGGACATCGACCTCGCCAAGAAGGAGCTGCGAGTAGGGGAGACCGTCCTGTGCGAGGGCGACACGATCTCGATCGACGGGACGACCGGCCAGATCACGATCGACGACGTGCCGCTCGTCGAGCCCGAGATGACCGAGTACTTCCAGCGCGTCCTCGCGTGGTCAGACGAGCTGCGCAGGCTCGGCGTCCGGGCCAACGCCGACACCCCCGAGGACGCGATCAAGGCGCGCTCGTTCGGCGCCGCCGGCATCGGCCTATGCCGCACGGAGCACATGTTCATGGCCGCCGATCGCCAGCCGAAGATGCGCGAGATGATCCTCTCCGACACGGTCGAGGATCGCCGTGCGGCGCTCGACGAGTTGCTGCCGCTGCAGCAGCAGGACTTCGAGGAGATCCTCGAGGCGATGGACGGGCTGCCGGTCACGATCCGCCTGCTCGACCCGCCGTTGCACGAGTTCCTGCTGCATGACGAGGACGACCCGCGGGCGGAGGCGCTGCGCGAGGTCAACCCGATGCTCGGCACGCGCGGCTGTCGCCTGGCGATCCTGCATCCCGAGATCTACGAGATGCAGGTGCGGGCGATCATGCGCGCCCAGCGCGCGGTCACGCAGCGCCTCGGCCACCCGCCGAGCCTGGAGGTCATGGTCCCGCTGATCGACTACGAGCGCGAGCTCGAGATCATCGAGGAGCTGATCTTCCGCGTCGCCAGGGAGGAGGGCGTCAAGCGCGAGCACTACCTCGTCGGCACGATGATCGAGCTGCCGCGGGCGTGCTTTCTCGCCGACACGATCGCGACGCACGCCGACTTCTTCTCGTTCGGCACGAATGACCTCACGCAGACGGCGCTCGGCTTCAGCCGCGACGACATCGAGGGCAAGATCCTGTCGCCGTACATCGAGAACAAGATCTTCGACCGCTCGCCGTTTGAGACGCTGGACGCGCCCGGCGTCGGGCAGCTCGTGCGGATGGGAGCCTGGCTGGGCCGCAAGACCAAGCTCGAGCTCAAGCTCGGCATCTGCGGCGAGCACGGCGGCGACCCCGATTCGATCGACTTCTTCCACAACTCCGGGCTGAACTACGTCTCGTGTTCGCCGTTTCGCGTGCCGGTGGCGCGCGTTGCCGCCGCGCAGGCGGCGATCCGGCGCGGCGACGACGGCGGCTGGTGAGGCCGCCCGCCGCGCCTTCTGAAGAACTACCGGTAGGTCACGATCGACAGCCGCTTGACGTCGAGCACGCCCTCGGGATCGGGGTCGCTCGTGCGCGCGACGATCGTGAACTGGATCTCGGACTCGGACTGCGCCGCGTTTCGCAGCGCGTCGCTGATGTCGACGCGCTTTTTCATGCGGATCGAGCGGGCGAGCGGGCGGCGGTCGAAGCGCCGGCGCTCGTCCTCGCGGTTGTCGCAGTGGCCCTCGGCCCCGAAGCAGCCGCCGTGGCCGAAGACGTTGAAGGAGCCCGCGTAGCCGGCCTCCGCGTCCTTGCCGGTGTCAGCACTGGCGTTCGCGTTGTTGATGTAGACCAGGCCCTCGTAGGAGCTGCCGGTGTGCCTGATCCCGCCGATCTCGAAGTCCGCGGTGCGGAAGTCGGCATCCGGCACGGCGATCGCGGACGGCACCGGCGCGCAGACGATGATCTCGCCGGGCCTGCCCGCGCCGGCCTGGGGCTCGATCAGCGTCTCGGAGTCGGCGTAGTCAAAGCCGAGCGCGTTGGCGTTCAGCACGTCGCCGACGGTGAGGTTGAACGGCTCGAGCACGATCCGCTCCCAGCCGGGCGCGGGAACGGCGTTCATGCGGCCCTGCTGCTGCCACAGCCACCACATGCGGTCGATCATCGTGTGGTGCGGCCAGAAGATCGGGTCGAAGGCGGCATAGCCGATGTTGCCCATCGTCCCGCCGACCCAGCCGTGGACGCCGTCGTGGATCTCCTCGCAGGCGTCGTTGAAGACCGCGTAGCTCGGCTGCTCCATGACGGCCCGCAGGTCCGCGGGGCCTGGAAGGAACTCCGGCGGGCTCGGGTCGCGCGACGTCTCCTCGATCAGTGGCCGGCCGTCGCGGATGTCGGCCGGCGTCACGAGCGTCTGCGTGCTGAACAGCGGGTTGGGGGCACCGCCCATCTCCTCCTCGGCGAAGGCCGCCGGGATCTCGCGCGTCGTCGTCCAGTCCCACCACGGCAGCGTGACGCCGCTGACACGGTCGGCGAGCGCCTGCTCGAGGCGGTACAGGTAGGCGCGGTGCCACGGCAGGAAGATGCGCTGCGGCGTGTGGTGCGGGCAGTCCCAGTACGGGACGCCGTGCAGGCCCGCGAGCTGGAAGAACCCGCGGTCGTCGCCGCGCGCCTCGGCGCTGATCTGCTTGATCTGCGCAAACGCCTCGCGCAGCCCACCGACCTCGTCGTCGGACAGCAGCGCGACGTTCTTGCGGTGCACGATGTCGTCGCGCTCGATGCGCGCCGTGTTGGCGACATCCCCTCCGGTGGCTTCCAACGCGGTTCCCCCTCGATCCCAGGACTCGGTGCGCCGATCCTAGATCCGGATGCGCCGGCGTAGGGAAATCCGGCGGTGCCTACGGCGTCGGCTGGGCCTGCAGCGCCTCGACGTCCTGCGCGAGGTCGTCGATGCGCCCCGAGAGCTGGTCGATCGCCTGCTGCGGATCGGTCGAGGGCCGATCTGCGAGCGTCTCGACGGTCCTCTCGAGCGCCGCGACGCGATCCTCGACGGCGTCGCCGCCCGTGTCGGCGCCGGCGCCGGAGCGCAGGTCCTGGACCTGACGGCTGATGCGGTCGATGCGATCGTCCAGTCGCGACACGCGCGAGTCGCTTGCCAGGCCGTTGCGTGATCCGCCGCCGCCGCCGTCGTCGTCCTGCATGAGGGCGTAGATCGCCACGCCGAGCGCGGCGACCGCGATGACGCCGACGATCATCAGGCCGGTGCGCAGCGAGCCGATCGAATCCTCGATACGCAGCAGGACGGCGTTCGAGTCGACCGCGGGCGTGACGACGCGCTCCTCGTAGATCGGAGGCGGCGGCGGGGTCGGCTGCAGCCGCTCGGTGGGGCGGTCGGGTGGCGGCGGGCCGGACATCGCCGTCAGTCTGCCCCGCCCGCTTCGCCGTCAACCGCGAACGTCGACCTCACACGCGGATCGTCAGCCGCGCCACGATCGTCGTCGAGTTGCCGCTCGCGTCGCGGCCGACGATGTATGCCCGTGCGCGCAGCGTACGCGCGCGTCGCAGCAGCGCCGCGGTGCGCGCGCCGACCGACACCGTGACGCTGCGGCGCGCGTTGCCGGGCGCCTGGAAGGACGCCGTCGGCAGTGTCCGCTGACGCCCTGCCACGCGGGTGATCGTGCGCAGCTTCACCGTCCCGTTGCAGGGTCGGTCGTCGGTGCGGCAGTCGACCTGCAGCCGGATCGTGTTGTTCGGCGACAGGCGCGCCGCGCGACTGGCGAGTCGAACCGACGGCCGCACCTGGACCTGCTCGCGCTGCGAGACGGCTCCCAAGCACTCCGCGTCCTGCGCGACGCGGGCGCGGAAGAACGACGTGCGCGTCGCGCGCGCCGTGCTCGTGAAGGCGCCGTTGGCATCGGTGCGCACCCGCGCGATCGTCGCGTAGCGCGACGTCGTGACCGCGCGGCGCTGGATCTCGACCTCCTGGCCCGCCTGGCAGCGCGCCGCGCCGGCGAGCGTCTCGAGCGTGCCGTTGAGTCGCACGCTGCGCCCGCGCGCGACGCGCGCCGCAGCGGCCACGAGCTCGAGCGCCCGCCCCGAGAGCGCGGCGGCCTGCGCCCCCGGCGCCCCCGGCGCGCCCGGCGCGGGTGGTTCGCCGGGCGGTGGGGGAGGCGTGACCGGCAACGGGCTGTTGTCGGAGCGCATGATGTAGACGCGCCCCACGTCGAGCAGGCCGGCGCGGTCAAAGCGCCCGGCGCCGACGGCGAAGTCCAGAAAGCCGTCGCCGTTGATCTCGCCGAGCGGTGCGACGCCGATGCCGAAGGTGCTGCCCGGTTGCCCGTCGGGATCGCCGATCGTCTGCAACGGGTTGCCGGTCACCGGATCGTAGAACGACACCTCGTGGTTGACCGGTGCGCTGGCGAACTCGCCGAGCAGGATCTCGTTCTCGATGCCGCCGACGAGGTTGCCGACGCCCGCGGCGGTCGTGCCGAAGCCGCGCGCGGCAACCGGGTTCGGGCTGCGGAAGCGCTGCAGGTTGAGGATGTTGCCGCTGAGCAGGGACGCGCCGTTCATGACGTAGCCGATCCCCTCGCCGCGGTAGCGGTCGCTGTCCTGCCCGGCTGCCGGGATGTAGACGTCCGGCACCGCCGTGCCGCCCATGTTGCCGACCGCCGGCTGGTTGGTGATCGTGAACCCGAAGATCGAGCCCTTCTGCGGGTCGGGGTGACGGTAGGTCTGCAGGACCGCCCCCGTCGCGCCGTCGAGCATGAGGTTGACGCCGACGTCGAAGTCCTCCTCGGTGTCGGGTCCGCTCGTCGGGTAGTCGACGCGGAACGCCGAGACCAGCACCTCGGGCCGCCCGTCGGGTGTCCCGGAGACCTGTGCGGCCGGGCAGAAGGCACCCGGGGCGGCAGCGGCGGTGCACGCGCCGACGTCGCCGACCGGCGCCACCGAGTGGCCGAAGAGCTCGAGCTGGTTGACGACGCGGGTCTCGGGGTTGTCGGCCTGCGCGTAGGGGTTGACGATGTTCCACGCGGGAGCGCTCAGGCTCGCATCCGCGCTCGTGCCGACGATGTCCTCGCCGCGATACATGTACGCCCGGCCTGAGCGGATGCAGGTGTCGACCGCGGCGGTGTCGTTGCAGGCGGGGTTCGTGCCCTCGCCCTCCTCGTACTTGTAGGCCGACGAGCCGACCACGACGTCGGGCAGCCCGCCGCCGTTGAGGTCGCCGCGGGTGACGGCGACGGGCGTGGGCGGCGTGCACGCGCCCACGCCGAAGTTGCCGGCGCACGGCGCCTGGCCCATCGGGTTGAGCACGGTGCGGCCGAACCACGGACGCGCGCGGGCGGCCGGCGAGGCGCCAGAGAGCTGCTCGGTCTCGTCGGCCAGGTCGTCGACGTCGGCCTGCGGCATGTCCAGTCGCTTGACGACGGTGAATGTCGCGCCGTCGATGACGTAGACGCGCCCGATGTCCTCGGCCGTGCCGTCGGCCGCGGCCGCGCTGGCGCGATCGACGAACAGCGCGCTGGCGACGATGTCCGGGATGCCGTCCGGCGGCCCGACCGCCGCGTCGCAGAACGGGTCGGCATCCGTGTTGCCGCCGGGGCAGCTGGACAGGTCGGTGAACGGGGGCGCACCCGCGGTGGCGTTGCGGCCGATGCTGCCGACGTAGAAGCCGAACGCCGCGGCGCGGTTCTCGGCCACGCCCGTCCCGCCGGCGGTCTCGGGCTCGGGGGCGGTGATCGTGCGGATGATCGAGCCGTCCGCGCCGCTGACCACGACCACCTCGCCGTTCTCGGCGCCCGTCCCGTCGTTGAGGATGCGGGTGCCCTGACTGCTGAGCACGTCGTCGACGCCGTCGGCGTTGAGGTCACCCGCGTTGACGACCCCGAAGCCGAACGTGTCCGCGCCGCCGGCCGACGGGCTGTCGACGCGCTGGACGTCATAGGTCCGTGGCAGCCCAGGGGCCTGCGCGACGGCCGACGAGCACCACCCGCCCAGGACCGACAACAAGACCAGCGACAGACGTGCGGTGCGGTGGGCGCGTACGTGCGACATGAAGCCTTCTCCCGTGACGACGGGCCGAACCTACATGCGTTTGACACTATGGCGCAACCCGTAGCGCCACCTGCGATACGAACCTCGTCCGCGTCAGTCGACGTGCAGCACCGCCTTGCCCGCGAGGCGCCGCTGCAGCAGCGCGGCGATCGCCGGCGCGGGCTCGCGCCACGAGGCCTCGAGGTCGATCTGGGCGTCGAGCTCGCCGGCGGCGACGAGCGCGGCCAGGCGGCCGAGGTCGTGGCCGCCCGTGCCCGTGCGCTCGATCTCCTCGAAGACGAACAGCCCGTGCAGCCGGGCACCGGGCGCGCGGCCGAACAGGGTCCGCGCCGGGAAGCTCACCGGATCGGCGTCGCTGGAGGCAAACGAGACGACGACGCCGCGGCCGGCGACGCGCTGCAACGCGGCGCCGAGCGTGGCGCCGCCGACGCCCTCGACCACGGCGTCATACGTGGTCTCGTCGTGCAGGTCGTGCACGATCTGCGCGGCGCCCAGCTCGCGCAGCCCGCGGGCTCGCTGGGCGTTGCGCGACACGGCCGTGACGTGCGCGCCGGCGCGCGCGGCCAGCTGCACCGCGAAGCGCCCGACACCGCCGCTGGCGCCGGTCACGAGCACGCGCTTGCCGAGCACGAAGCCGCAGATCTCCAGCGCGCGCAGCGCGGTGACGCCGGCCACCGGCAGGGTCGCGGCCTGCGTGAAGCTCACGCCCGCGGGCAGCTCGGCGAGGTTGTGCGTCGCGACCGCTACCTGCTGCGCCCATGCCCCGCTGCGGACGATCCCGACGACGCGCGCGCCCTGCGGCGGCCCGCTGCCGTCGGCCGCGGGTCGCGCGACGACCCCCGCGACGTCCCAGCCCGGCACCTGCCCGCGGGGGCGGCCGGGCAGCTGGCGCGATTCGCCGCGATTGAGCGAGAATGCCCGCGTCGCGACGAGCGCTTGGCACGGGAGCGGCTCGGGGTCGTCGACCTCGCCGAGCGCGACATGCGGCGGGGCGTCGCTGACGACGAGCGCGAGCACGGGCGCAGCGTACGCCACCGCGGGTGAGACAATCGCGCCATGGACGCCGCCACCGCACCCGGCGCCGTCGCGCAGCGCTACGCAGCGCGGCGCATGGCATGGGAGGACGAGCAGCTCGCGCCGGCGGCGGCGCGCTCCTACCCGGCCCGGCGCGCGGTCGACGAGCCCGACTGCGCGCTGCGCACGCCGCTGCAGCGCGACCGCGACCGGATCGTGCACTGCAAGGCCTTCCGGCGCCTGAAGCACAAGACGCAGGTGTTCGTGGCGCCCGAGGGCGATCATTTCCGCACGCGCCTGACGCACACGCTCGAGGTCACGCAGGTCGCCCGCACGGTCGCCCGCGCGCTCGCGCTCAACGAGGACCTCGCCGAGGCGATCGGGCTCGGCCACGACCTCGGCCACCCGCCGTTCGGGCACATCGGCGAAGCCGTCCTCGATGCCTGCCTCGCCGAGCGCTTCGGCGGTGGCTTTCGCCACTACGAGCACTCCCTGCGCGTCGTCGAGGTGCTCGAGCGCGAGGGCGCCGGGCTGAACCTCTGCGCCGACGTGCGCGACGGGATCCTCTGTCACTCCGGGCGCGCGCCCGAGCCGGCCACGCTCGAGGGGCGGATCGTGCGCATCGTCGACCGGATCGCCTACATCAACCACGACATCGACGATGCCCTGCGCGCCGGCGTGCTCGACGAGGCGACCCTGCCCGAAGACGCGCTCGGGGTGCTCGGTGCGAGCGGCTCGGCGCGGATCGACGCGCTCGTCCACGACCTCGTCGAGCACTCCGCGCAGGCCGGCGACATCGTGCAGGGCGCCGCGGCCGGCGCCGCGATGAGCGAGCTGCGCGCGTTCATGTTCGAGCGCGTCTACCTCGGCGCAGCCGCGCGCCAGGAGCACTCGCGGATCGAGCGCGTCATCCGCACGCTGTTCGAGCACTACGCGTCTGACCCGTCGCTGCTGCCCGACGGCGGCGGCGCACCGGGCGCCGACGACGCGCAGCGGATCACCGACTACCTCGCCGGGATGACCGATCGCTACGCCGTGCGGTCGTTCACGGCGCTGGCGGTGCCGGCGTCGTTCACGCTGTAGGCACGGCTGCTTGCGACGGAACGGTGGCGCAGGTCGGTTCACCTTGTAAAACCCATGGAGGTGGCCCTCTACACCAACGACTCAAAGGAGCGCGTCCGCGAGGCGGTCGACATGGTCGACCTCGTCTCGTCGCGTACGGAGTTGCGCAAGGCGGGCGCCAGCCGCTTCACGGGCCTGTGCCCGTTTCACGACGAGCGCTCGCCGTCGTTCGGGATCAACCCCGGCGAGAAGGTCTACTACTGCTTCGGCTGCCAGGCCTCGGGCGACGCCTTCACGTTCGTGATGGAGACCGAGGGCGTCGACTTCAAGGGCGCGATCGAGCTGCTCGCCGACCGCTACAAGGTCGCACTGGAGCTCGAGGACGAGGACCCCCGCGCCGCCGAGCAGCGCCAGCGCCGTGAGCGCCTGCTCGAGCTGCTCGAGCGCACCGCGACGTACTACGCGCGCCAGCTGTGGGAGTCGCGCGAGGCGCAGCGCGCGCGGGAGTACCTGACGCAGCGCGGTCTGCAGGAGGGGGCGCTGCGCCAGTTTCGCGTCGGTTACGCCCCGAGCGCCTGGGACACCGTGCTCACGGCGACCATGCGCGCGGGCTTCAAGGCGACCGAGCTGTGGGATGCCGGGCTTCTGCAGAGCAACGAGAAGACGGGGCGCAAGTACGACCGCTTCCGCTCGCAGATCATCTTCCCCCTGGCCGACTCCCGCGGCCGCGTGCGCGGCTTCGCCGGACGCACGCTCGGCGGTGAGGGCGATCGCCGGCCGAAGTACGTCAACAGCCCCGAGTCAGACCACTTTCACAAGCGCAGCCAGCTCTTCGCCGCCGACCTCGCGCGGTCGGCGGCGGCGAAGGCCGGGACCGTCGTCGTCGCCGAGGGCTACACCGACGTGATCGCGATGCACCAGGTCGGCGTGCGCAACAGCGTGTGCATCATGGGCACCTCGCTGACCGAGGAGCAGGTCGCCGAGCTTGCCCGCCTGGCACCGGTCGTGCAGCTCGCGCTGGACTCCGACAGCGCCGGCCAGGCGGCGATGCTGCGCGCCGCGAAGGTCGCCGCGGGGCGCAAGCTCGAGCTGCGCGTCGTGCCGCTGCCCAAGGGCGAGGATCCCGCCGAGCTCGTGCAGCGCGAGGGCGGCGAAGGGCTGGCGCGCCGCATCGCGCAATCGGTCCCCTTCGTGCGCTTCCGCGTGCTGCGCGCGCTCGAGGCCGGCGACCTCAGCGACGCGGAGGGCAAGGATCGCGTCCTGACCGAGCTGCGCGGGATCTTCGCGACACTCGGGCCGAGCGTCATGCGCGATGAGCTGCTGCGGATCGCCGCCGACCGGATGGACCTCTCGACCGAGCTGCTCAACTCGCTGCTCGCTGCCCAGCGCGGCCCCGTCGGCAATGACGCAGCGCAGCAGCCGCAGGGCGCCGCGCAGCGCGTGCCTGCCGCCCCGCTCGGGCGCCGTGAGAAGCAGGAGCGCACGTTTCTGGAGCTGTGCATCGCGCTGCCCGATCTCGGCGGCCCGGCACTCGCAGAGCTCGACCTCGACGCCGACCTCGCCACGCCTGCGCTGCGCCGCGCAGCGGTGCATTTGCGCGAGCATCTCAGCGCGCCGACCGAAGCGCTCGACGAGGACGAGCAGCTGACCGCGCTCGTGCGCGCGCTCGCCGTCCGCGCCGCCGGGATGGAGCACGCGTCAGCGGCGCAGTTTCGCGCCGAGCGCCTGCAGCTGCAGCTGCATCGCATCGAGCGTGACATCGCGGCTGCGCGCGCACGCGACGAGCCGGTGACCGAGCTCGCCCAGCGGCGCAGCGCTACGCAGGCGCAGATCGGCCGCGCGATGGAGCAGGTCATGGAGGAAGGCACGAACCGCGACTGAGTCCGATGCGGGTGTTCACGGGACGCGTCGCCGGGGCAACCCGAGCCCAAGGGCGCGCTACCCTTGGCGCGGGCATTCGGGGGTAGCTCAATCGGCAGAGCATTCGGCTGTTAACCGAAGGGTTGTGGGTTCGAGTCCCACCCCCCGAGTAGCCTGCGGCCCAGCAAGTACGGGCTAGCAGGCGGTTCCGTCTACCAATCCGTCTACCAAAGGGCGTCGCATGGCTGAGACAACGCGGCTGTATCTCGTGGGAGGCGATAAGGCGCTGATCGTCAACGGCTCGCTCGGCGATGTGCAATCCACGTGAACGGCGCACGGCGTGTTGGTCAAGCTCGACGACGACTACGAAGGCGTGATCGTCAACCCGGTGCACGTCTCACACCTTGAGCCGGGTCCCGACACCGATTCCGGCCCGATGATCTCAATCCACTGACCGGGATTCTTGAGTAGGCGCTCGCGGACACGCCGCTACCGCGCCGGGCAGATTCGCCGCGCGCAGAAATGTGCGCGCAACTGTCCAGCCCGGCGGTCAAGTTGAAGGTTTTCCCGCGGCTAGTGCGGCCCCGGATACGTTCTGGCTGCCCGCTTTCAGAAGGAGGACAGCCATGCACGCAGTCGTCGTCAAGGTCACGGTCAATAGCCCCGAGGACATCGAGTCTTCTCTTACGACGCTGCGCGAGGAGGTCGTACCCGGGGTGTCGCAGGCTCCCGGGTTCGTGACTGGGCACTGGACGCTGAAGGACACCTCAGGGATGGCAATGATCATCTTCGAGTCCGAGGACGCCGCCACCGCCGCGAGCGGGCGGATCCCCTCGACCGTGCCTGACACGGTGACACTCGACGACGTCGAGGTGCGCGAGGTCGTGGCGCACGCCTGAGCCGAGGGAGAGGCGTGGCGCGCTGTCGTGCTCAGGCCGCTGCGGGCGGTTCGGCGCCCTTGGCGAGGTTGCAGGGCTGACAGAGCGCCTGCAGGTTCGATGGTCCGACGATCCGCCGAACAGGACGGGTTGGACATGATCGACGTGATTCGCCGGCGATCCGCAGCGTTGGCAGGTGAAGGCGTCGCGGTAGAGCACCATCGCCCGCGTCTGCCGCCAGGCGCGCGTAGAGCCGTTCCTAGGGCGACAGGACGCGCAGTAGGACCCCGCCCGGATGATCCGCCCGCAGCGGCCTAGGCAGCGCTTCACAGCCATCCCAGCAGCTCGACGGTGGGCGTGGGGCTCTCGGCGCTCTCGACGGCCATCGCGAGCGCCACAACCGCGTCGATGTTGTCGCGTGACTTCAGCTTGTCGAGGCGCCAGCCGCGTGGCGTATCTCGAGCGATTGCCTGCCGCACGTGGGCGTTGAGAACGGGATCGTCGGGATGCGACAGATGCCCGATGTCGTCGCGACGCACCTAGAGCGGCTGCTGCGCGCCTACCACCCCGACACCGTCGAGCCGCACCCCGACGCGCTCGTGTTCGGACACCCGATCACGGGCGATCCCCTTGGGCACCGGCTGATGTACGAACGCCTGCGGGCAGCGTTGAAGCCGGCAGGGCTGGATGAGGCGTTCGCGTGGCACACGCTGTGCCACAGCTACGGGACCGCACTCGCAGGGCAAGGCGTGCCGATGCGCACACTCCAGGAGTGGATGGGCCACAAGGACATCCAGACCACGCAGCGCTACGCCGACTACTGCCCGAACCCCGGAGAGCGAGATGTCGTCGAGGCCGCGTTCGCTCGCTCGTCTACCAATGCGTCTACCAATCTGCCAACGCCCGCACAGAACTGAGAGCAACTGAGCGCAACAAGCACGGGGGTACGCAACGGACCGCGACCCCGACGACAGGGTTCGAGTCCCACCCCCCGAGCTGACGGAACGCCCGCAGACGCGGGCGTTCGCGCGTTCGCGGGGCAATCCTCCGCCAGTCGCTGGAAGTAGAAGGAGTGCGGGTCCGGGCATCCCCCCATCTCAGGTTGGATGCACAGTCCCCCGCACTCCAAGAGGCAGCCCGGCTAAGCAAGGATCCACCTCGCAAGAGGCGCTACCCGAGGTTCGCATGAGCAAACTAGCTGCATCCCGTGTACCCAATGGTTTTCTTCTATGCATGGCAGCGGCGTACGCCATGGGCTCAGAAGGCAGCTGGACGGACGCCGCGACCCGCTGCCGCGGGGCGATTTGCGGCGTCTGCCTCCTCAATGGGCTAGCGACCGTTGTGGACGCTCCTGCTCTGTCGTAGGCTGCACCCATGCCCGATAAAGATCCGCTCGCTTTCTTCCCCAAGGTCTTGGTCTTCGCCATCGTCTTCTTCGGACTCCTGACGCTCTTAGCGATAGGGCTTGTCAAACTGTTCTGAGCAGCGGTAGGCCCCCCGCGGGGGAGTACGCGGTTGCCGAGATGCCGCCACCGCCGACAGACAACGGCGCTGCGCCTGACGTGACGCCGACGAACCACGTCGTGGGGGGCGCGGTCAACCGACGGCCGTGCATACGACACTCGTCCGCGACGCGACTAGCGACACGCAGCGCAAGGGAGAACGGATGGAGAGTCCGGATCCCCGAAGGAAGGTCGTGTCCGATGGTCGCCGAAGCAGGACCCCCGCTCGTTGTCATGACCATCGCCGTGGCTCTGTGGTGGGCCGTCAGCGCCGCCCTCTGGCCTTCGCGTGGCCGCGCCAGGTCCGTCAAGACACGACGCACGCCGGCGAGTCCGTCATGCTGACGCCGCTGGTAGTCGAGCTCACGGCGAAGCCGAGCGCAAAGCACTGGCAGGAGCGCAAGGCGCTGCGCGCGTCGCGGTCGGCGCAATACATCCCCTACCGCCGCCGCAGCGCGACCGGCGCGGTGCGCGTCGCCACCGCGGTGGTCGCACGAGAAGGGCGGTAGGTTCGCGGCTCATCGTCGCGCACGAGTCACTGCGGCTGACGCTCGAGCGGCGCGCCTGCCGCGAACGCCTCGACGAGGTCGGCGGCGCGCGCCGCGCCCTCGTGACGCGCCGCCCACGCCTGCAGCGCGCGCGCGCCGGCGCGCAGCCCGGGCCGCGCGAGCGCACGACCGACCGCCAGCGCCAGCCCGCGCGGCCCCAGGAACCGTCCCGGCAGGCGCACCCCGACGCCCGCCCAGTCCGCGCGCGCCGCGTTCTCGTTCATGTCGCCCGCCGCCGGGACGATCACCACGCCGCAGCCGCTGGCCAGCGCGCGCGCCACGGTCCCGTGCCCGCCCTGGCAGACGACGAGCTCGCAGGCGGCCATCGTCCGCCCGTAGGAGACCCACTCCTCCAGCCGCGCGTTGGGCGGCACGGCGACCGCTGCAACCGGGCGGTTGGCGGAGGCGAGCACGCGGACCGGCAGGCCGGCGAGCCCCTCCAGCGCGGCACGCAGCAGCGCCTGACCGGGGTCCTGTGAGGTCGAGGGGGCGATCAGGAGGAGCGGGTCGTCGCCTGGCGGGAGCTCCACGTCGGGCGCGGGCGGCTCCCACATGAGCGGTCCGACGACGTGCGTGCTCGCGGGCCAGGCGCGTGGATACTCGAGCTGCGGGAACGTCGCCACCAGCGCGAGCTGTGCGCTGATGCCGCCGTGGACGCGCTCGAGCGGGGGCAGGCCCAGCCGGCGGCGGGTCTCGTTGAGCTGGCTGCGCCCGAGCTCGAGGCCGTGGCGCAGCAGCGGGTCCGCGCCGCGCCACAGGGCGCGGCCGACCCGTGTTCGCGGCAGCCGGGCACCGCACGAGTACGGCGCGCTGCCCGGCGGCATGCGCGGGTCGACGTGGGGGATCACGGTCGCCACCGGCACCCCCTCGAGCTCGCCCGCCAGCGCGGGAGCGAGGGTCAGGATGTCCGCGACGACGGCTTCGGGCAACACGTCGCGCACGAGCTGCACCGTCTCGCGCGTCGCGCGCTCGACGGCCTGATAGGGCGTCAGCGGGCGCTCGCGGGTGGGGAAGACGTGGTACTCCGGCGCGGCGGCGAAGCGCATCCCCTCGCGCTCGACGTCCGCCTGCCAGCGCTGCCACGTCTGCAGCGTCACGTCGTGCCCGCGGCGCGCGAGCTCGCGGCCCAGCGCGATGACCGGAAACGCGTGCCCGGGGTCGCCGAAGGCGCCGAGCAGAAGGCGCCGGCCGCTCAGGAAGCCAGCTCCGCGACCAGCCGCAGCTGCTCGAGCCGGTCGCCCTTGGTGAACGCCAGCGGGCTGACGCCGAGGGTCCCGACACCCGCTTGGCGGTAGACCGCCAGGCGCTCGCGGACGTACTCCTTCGGCCCGACGAGCGAGACGGCGTCGATAAGCTCGTCCGACAGCGCCGCCATCGCCTCCGCGCGCTTGCCGTCGAGGTAGAGGTCCTGCACGACGCGGGCGTCGTCCTCGAAGCCGTAGCGCCGGACGAGCGCGTTGTAGAAGTTCTTCTCGCGCGATCCCATCCCCCCGACGTACAGCGCGAGGAACGGGCGCATCGCGTCGCGCGCCGCAGCGACGTCGTCGGTGACGTACACGCTGACCTGCGGCGCGATGTCGAACCGCTCGAGCGAACGACCGCTGCGCGCCGCGCCCTCCTCCAGCAGCGGGCGCAACTCGGCGACGTGCTCGGGCGAGAAGAGCGTCGGGATCCAGCCGTCGGCAACCTCGCCGGCGAGGCGCGTGTTGTTGGGCCCGATCGCCGCCAGGTAGATCGGGATCTCGTCCTGGACGGGCGCGATCGTGAGCTTCAGCGCCTTGCCGGGGCCGTCGGGCAGCGGCAGCGTCAGCGTCTCTCCGTCGAACTGCAGGCGCTCGCGCGCCAGCGCCTTGCGCACCACCGCGACGTACTCGCGCGTGCGCTGGATCTGCTGTCCGAAGCGCTGGCCGTGCCAGCCCTCGGCCACCTGCGGCCCGGAGGAGCCGATGCCGAGCAGCATCCGCCCGCCGGAGAGCTGGTCGATCGTCGCCGCGGTCATCGCGGTCATGGCCGCGCTGCGCGCGGGCATCTGGAAGATCGCCGAGCCGAGCTTGATCGTCGACGTCAGGCCGGCGAGCCACCCGAGGATCGACGCCGCGTCCGACCCGTAGGCCTCGGCCGCCCAGACGGAGTCATAGCCCAGCCTCTCGGCCTCCTGGACGATCTCGCGCTGCTCGTCGGAGGACAGGCCGAGCCCCCAGTAACCGATGTGGACGCCGAGCTTCACGGTCGCTGCAAGATCCCTTTCACGCAAGGAGTTCTGTTGCTGGGGACGACGGGCTCACATAGGTTGGTCGCGCCCCGACGAACGGAGAGAGAACCCTATGACAACGCCTCGCGAACAAGCGGTCGCAGAGCTTCGACGGTCCATCGACGTCCTGCCCGAGCGCACTCGCAAGGCGATGCTCGTCGGCCTGGGCAACAACACCGTCATCACGGGAGCCTTCGCCGGCGGCGACGGCGCCTGCCCGATGATGGCCGCGCACCGTGCGGGCGGGCGCACGAGCGTCTGCTCGTTCCCGCAGGCCTGGGACACGTTCTGCGGCGTCGCCGGGCGCCATATCGTGCGGCCCGCGACCGACTACGAGGTGCTGATCCTGCGCCGCGAGATCGAGGCCAGCCTCGGGCCGGCGGGGCCGACCTTGTTCGGCGAGGCGATCGCCGAGTACCAGGCGGCGGTCGAGGCACGCCACCACGAAGCGGCGATGGCCGAGCAGGAGGCGGTGGCCGAGCAGCAGCCGCCAATCGAGCAGCAGACGCCGGCCGAGCCGCGCAAGCGCCGCCTGCGCATCACCGGCGGGGACCGCATCGACCTCGGCGAGGCGATCGCCGAGCACATGTCGACCGCACGCAGCCGCCGCAGCCGCGAGGCCGAGACGACCGGCCTGGACTGGCTGTTCGAGGAGACGCTCGTGCTGCCCGACGACTTCGAGCAGGAGCCCCTCGCCGAGGAGCCGGGCGAGCGCGAGTTCGACTTCGGCGCCGCCGAGAGCGACCTGCTGCGCTGACCGACGGCATCGCTGGTCGATGTCGATCGCCGCGCGCGGCGACGGCGGTAGTGAGGTCAGAAGAGCGCCGGCCCCGCCGGCGACTGAAACACGATCTCCGGGACGACGCAGCCCGGGCTCAGGGACAGCAGCATGCGCACCGAGGCGACGATGTCCGACGTCTGGATCATCGCCTCGGGCGCCACCTGCTGCTTGATGAAGTCCGTCATCGCCGTATCGACCCAGCCTGGGCACAGCGCCGTCGACTTGATGCCGCGGCTGCCGAGCTCGGCGTTCATCGCCTCGGTGAAGCCGATGACGCCGAACTTCGTCGCCGAGTAGATGCTCAGCCAGCCCTGGCCGTGCTTGCCGGCGATCGACGCGGTGTTGACGACGAGCGCGTTGCCGTGCTCGGCCCCGGCGGCCGTCAGCATCGCCGCGCACTCGCGGTAGAAGAGGGGGATAGAGCGCAGGTTCGTGTCGAGCTGGATGTCCATCCGCTTCGTGCTGAGCTCGCCGATCGGCGCGCCGATCCCGACGCCCGCGTTGTTCATGAGCAGATCCAGGCGCCCGTAGGCCTCGCGGTGGGCGGCGACGGCGCGGATCACGTCGTCCTCGTTGCCGACGTCCGCGGCAACGCGCTGGACCTCCTGTCCGTCGCCACGCAGCGCCTCGTAGGCGGCGTCGAGCTTCTCCCGCCGGCGGGCGACCAGCGTGACCGCGTGCCCCTCCTCGGCGAGCATGCGCGCCACCGCGAGGCCGATCCCGCTCGAGGCTCCGGTGACGATCGCCGCGCGTTCGGTCATCGGCGCAATCCAATCACGCGAGCGCTTAGAGTCTGCGCACATGGCCCGCCTGCTTCTGTCGTTGCTGGCGGCGGCCCTGGCGCTCGCCGCATGCGGTGGTTCGGACGACGGCGGTACGGCGCCCGCTCCGCCGCAACCTTCCGCCGCCACGACGGCCGACTTCCCCAGCGCCAAGGGCAAGACGCTGAAGCAGCTCACGAGGGGCCTGCCGATGGGCGCGATCCTCAACGTCTCGAGCTTCAGCGGCCAGCGCGTCGGGCGCAACCGGCTCGGCTTCGTGATCGTCGACCGCGCGAACAAGCAGATCGATGTCTCCGAGGTCGCCGTCTACACCGCCAGGCCAGACGGCAGCGACCTGCGCGGACCTTTCACCGCGCGCAAGGAGTCACTCGACGTCGACACGCGCTATCGCAGTCGGCAGACGGCCTCGGACCTTGCCAGCGGCGACACGTTCTACGTCGCCGATGCGGTCTACGGATCGCGCGGGCCGCATGTCGCGATCGGGCTCGTGCGCCTCGACGGGCGGCTCGTCGTCGCAGATCCGGTGTCGCCGCTGCCGATCGGCAAGAAGAACGGCCCGCCTGACGTCGGCGAGCGCGCGATCAAGATCCACACGCAGACCGCCGCCGACGTCGGCGGCGAGCTGACCAAGCTGTCGACGCGGATCCCGCCGCCGCGCGAGATGCTCGAGACGGACTTCTCAGACGTCGTCGGCAGAAAGCCGGTCGTGCTGCTGTTCGCGACCCCCGCGCTGTGCAAGTCGCGCACGTGCGGCCCGGTCGTCGACATCGCCGAGCAGGTGCGCGGTCAGAGCGGCAAGGGCGTGGAGTTCATCCAGCAGGAGATCTACCAGGACAACGACCCGGGCAAGCCCTACCGCTCGCAGGTGCTCGCCTGGCGCCTGGCGACCGAGCCGTGGGCGTTCGTCATCGACCGCCGCGGGAAGGTGGCCGCACGATTTGAGGGCGTCTTCTCGGTGGGCGAACTGGCGCGGGCCGTTGAGGGCGTGAAGTAGGGATCGCGCCAACGCCGTGCGGGGTCACGCCACCTGCCGGGCATTGGCGGCTGACCCCGTCGGCGATAGCTGGCGCTTGCGCAGTCGTGTCCCGGCTGCCGCTGCGGTGCGCGCGGGTAGCCTCCCGGCGTGAGCCCGATCGTCCTGCGAGCTCGGCTGCGACGCTGGCGCCGCCACACGGCGCCACCGGCGCTGCTGTTCGTTCTCATCGCGCTCGTCGCGGTCCATCACGCCGCGCCTGCGATCGGCGACGCCCATCATCACTCGGAGATCGTCGCCGTCGCCGAGATGTGCCTCGGCGCCTTCACCGCGGTCGGCGCCGCGGTCGCGGCCGCTGGGCTCGCGCTGCGCCGCTGGCCGCCGGCGATCCTGCTTCACCGGGGTGCCGTGCAGCGGACGGCACGCCTGCCGCAGCCTCGGACTCGCGCCGGCCCGGCTCTCCTGAAGCTCCTCTGCGTCAGTCGGCGTTGATCGACAGCTGACCTGCGCGTCGCGCCTCATGCGCGCCGCGCGATCACCTGTGCACCCGATCGACCCCGCAGACCAAGGAGAACCACCAGATGAGACTCATCAGCGCAAGGACGCTGCCGGCGCTCGCGGCCGCGGCAACGCTCGCTGTCGCCGGCTGCGGCGACGACGAAACCAGCAGCTCGAAGTCAGGCGGCGGCGGAAACGGCGTCGACCGCGCGTTCGTCGCCGACATGATCCCGCACCACGAGTCGGCGATCGAGATGGCCAAGATCGCTCAGCAGCGCGGCGAGAGCGCATTCGTCAAAGAGCTTGCCGACGACATCTCCAGCTCGCAGAGCGAGGAGATCGCAACCATGCGCCGCGAGGACGAGGCGCTCGATGCGGCAGGTGTCAAGCGCGGCTCGCTCGGCGTGCCCGACCACATGAAGGGCATGGACCATGACGCCGCGAAGCTGAAGAGCGCGGACCCGTTCGACGCAGCGTTCATCAAGATGATGATCCCCCACCACGAGGGCGCGGTCGAGATGGCCAAGGTCGAGCTCGCCAAGGGCGAGGACCGCGAGCTCAAGGCACTCGCGCAGGACATCATCGACGCCCAGCGGCGCGAGATCTCGGAGATGCGCGAGCACCTCGGTGGCGCCGCCTCGTCCGACGGCGGCGCGCCCGACGAAGAGCACGGCTCCGGACACTCCGGCTAAAGCCCGCGAGCGCGGCGCCGACGGGCGCTCGGCGCCGCGCCTGCCCACAGCGCCCTTTGCGCGCCCTGAAACCAAGCTGATATGCTGCCTCAACACTTATGGTCCATCCGCCCAAAACGTGTTGAACGCTCACGACGCCCTCCTCACCGACCTCTACTGCCTGACGATGGCAGCCGACTACGTCCACGAGGGGACGGCGGACGACCGCGTCACCTTCGAGCTCGCCGCGCGCGGTGCGGACGCGATGACGGTCGCGGGGGTGCAGGAGGCGCTCGCGTTTCTCGAGGGGATGCGCTTCTGCGACGGCGACCTGCGCTGGCTCGCCGAGCAGGATCCGCTGACGTTCGACGAGCCAGTCCTCGCGCGCTTGCGCGACCTGCGCTTCAGCGGCACCGTCTGGGCGCCGCGCGAGGGCACGATCGTTCCCATCGGGACGCCGCTGCTGCGGATCACCGCGAGCCGCCTGCAGGCGACGCTCGTCGAGACGCCCCTCCTGGCGGCGATCAACTATGCGCTGCGCATCGCGACGAACGCCACCGCGATCGTCCGGGCCGCGGGCGTCATTCCCGTATGGGACTTCTCGATGCGGCGCCTCGACGGCCTCGGCGCGGGGCATACGGCCGCCCGCGCCGCCTACCTCGCCGGCTTCGCCGGCACCGCCACCGCCGCCGCCGCCCGCGACCTCGGCATGCCGGCCACCGGCACGATGGCTCACGCGAAGGTCATGGCGCGCGGCCGCGCCGGCGAGCTTGACGTCTTCTGCGACCAGCTGCGCGCGCGGACCGCGGGCGCGACGCTGCTCGTCGACACCTACGACCCGATCGACGGCATCCGCAAGGCGATCGCCGCCCAGCGCGTGACGGGCGCGCGGCTGAAGGCGATCCGGATCGACTCCGGCGACCACGCAGCACTGGCGGCCACCGCGCGCCGGATGTTCGACGACGCCGGCCTGCACGACACGCAGATCATCCTCAGCGGCGACCTCGACGCAGCGCAGATCGCCGCACTCGTCAGCGGCGGCGCCCCGGTCGACGCGTTCGGCGTCGGCACGCGGCTGCGCAGCGGCGACGCGATCGGCGCGGTCTACAAGCTCGTCGAGCAGCACGGTGAGGACGACCCCGCGCTGCGCTACACGATGAAGCTGTCGCCGGGCAAGGAGACCGAGCCGGGCGCCCACCAGGTCACGCGCCGCGCCGACGGCTCGCACGTCCTGCACCTCGCCGAGGAGCAGTTCGCGGGCAGCGCGCTGCTGGCCGAGGTCATGCGCGACGGCGCGCGCACGCCGCGCGCGCCGGACCTCGCCGCCGATCGCGTTCACGCCACCGCCGAGCGTGCGCGCAGCGCGCACGGCGCCCCGGCCCCGCTCGTCCGCTCGCCGCGCCTGACCGAACTGCGCGCCCGCCTCGCCGCAGACCCCGAGCAAGGAGGACCGACCATGCCCGCCACTGCCCTGATCGCCGTCGACGTCCAGCACGACTTCCTGCCCGGCGGCGCGCTCGGCGTGCCCGACGGTGACCTCGTCGTCCGGCCGCTCGTGCGCGCCGCCAGAGCCGTCGACCTCGTCGTCAAGACGCGCGATGCGCACACCGCCGATCACTGCTCCTTCACCGAGCAGGGCGGCATCTGGCCCGTGCACTGCGTCGCTGGAACGCGTGGCGCGCAGCTGCACCCCGCGATCGCGGCGCTCGACGGGCCGCTCGTCGAGAAGGGCACCGCGCAGGGCGCCGACGCATACTCGGGCTTCGACGGCACGCGGCTCGCCGAGCTGCTGCGCGAGGCAGGCGTCACACACGTCCTCGTCGGCGGGCTCGCGACGGACTACTGCGTCAAGGCGACCGTGCTCGACGCCCTCGCCGCCGGCTTTCAGACGACCGTCCTCGCCGACGCGATCGCCGCCGTCGACGTGCAGGAGGGCGACGGTCGCCGCGCGCTCGACGACATGGTCGCCGCGGGGGCGCGGCTGGCGACCGGATGGGGCAGGGAGGACTCGAACCTCCGTCTAACCGATTATGAGTCGGCTGCTCTGACCAACTGAGCTACTGCCCCGCGGCCCGGACGGTATCTCCCGCGCCACGCGCCATAATGCCCGGCCGAGCATCCACGCCAAGCGATCTCAGGGGATCCGATGGGTTTCTTTCTGCGCAGAATGGTGGGAGACAGGGCGGATTCGCTGACGCACGATCAGCTCGTCGAAGTCGCGGAGGGAGCCCTCGCGATGCAGGAGCAGCTGGCGCGTGACGTGCTGTCGCTCGTCCAGATGACGAACATGCCCGACTCGCACGCCGAGAAGGATCAGCGCGTGGTGCGCGCCCGCGAGACCGTCAAGCGGCTGGGGATCTGATCAACCGCGCGGTACACGTGCAGCCGCTGACGGTTGTCGTCGCGAGCCTCGCAGCGCTCGCCGGTTGCGCAGCCGACCAACAGCCCGCGGCGGTCACCCAGCCGGCGCCGGCGCGCGTCGCGGCCAGGCCCGCGCTCTGCGACGGCTCGCTGCGGGCGCGGGTCATCGGCCCGTGGCATCCGCGATCGCGACCGAGTTGTCGGGCCTCGTGCTGTCGCGCTCGCGGTCGACGGGCGCACGATCGCGCTGCGCACGTATGACCGCGCGTACGTCTGGCGCCGGCGGGCGGAGGAGACGATCAGCGCGGCGCTGCGCCGGCGGCCGTGCCGCGCCGGCGTCGACTCTCGGGCGAGGGGCAGGCCGAGGCGCTCGCCCTCACGCGCGACCGGCGCGCGTTCATCACCGTGCCCGAGGGACCCGCCCGCGCTGCGCCGCTGCGAATAGAGCGGCAGCGTCTTTGTTGTAAGTGACGTTTGGACCGCGCGACTGCGGGAATTACCGGAGCAGAACCCCCGAGAGACGGTTCGGCCCATATCCCCCGCCGCCCCTCCACTCTCGGTTTCGCGCGCCCGGTGTGACCCCGCCGGGCGCGCTTGGTTCTTAAGCACTCGATCGACCGATCGGCGCAGCGAAATGGCACGACCAGCGGTCGCTGCGGGCGACGGGCTTCGCGAAGGACGGAAGGGAACCGGGCGCCGGCCGTCGAAACAGGCTGTCGTCCATGAAGCGATCCGCGACTCAAGCGGCGACTCCCGAGTCGCTCTCCACGTACATCCAAGCCCGCTTCGACGACTTCTCGCGTTCGCAGAAGGATGTCGCGCAATACATCGTCGACCACCTCGACGAGGTCGCCTTCCAGACGGCCGAGGAGCTTGCGCGGCGCGCGAACACCTCCTCGAGCACGGTCGTGCGCTTCTCGCAGGCGCTCGGCTTCGAGGGCTATCCCGAGTTGCAGCAGTCCGCCCGCGAGGAGTACCGCCGGCGCCACGCGCCCGCGCCGGTGATCAACGGCCCGGGAGCGGTCGCGCCGCTGTTCTCGCTTGATCAGAACGAGTTCGAGACGATGCTCGCCGCCGACCACGTCAACGTCGAGGACACCGCGCGCAAGGTCTCGCGCAGCGAGGTGGAGGCCGCCGTCGAGGCGATCGCGACGACGCCGCGCCTGCTCGTCGCGGGGACCGACCAGATGGCGTTCTTCGCCTCCTACCTGCGCCACCTGCTGATGTTGCTCGATCTGCGCGCCGAGATCGTCGCCAGCCCGTCGCAGGAGGCGCTCGGGCGCCTGAGCCGGATCGACGACGAGACGCTCGTCATCGGCCTGTCGGCGGGACGGCCCCACCCCTTGGTCGTGCGGGCGATGAAGCTCGCCCGCCACCGCAAGGCGCGGACGATCGCGATCACCGACGCGACGCTCTCGGAGGTCGCCAAGCTCGCCCAGATCCGGCTGTACTACTCGTCCAACAGCCCGGCCTACGTGCGCTCGCACACCGCGTTGCTGAGCATGGTCCAGGCGCTCGCCTACGGCGTCTACGCCCGCGACGCCGACGGCTACGCGGACCGCATCAAGGCGTTCAAGCTCAAGTAGCTCCAAGCGGGCCGGCTGGGTCCGCCGCATGCGGACGTGCCGGGGCACCGCGACGCATCCGGGTTGCGTTCTGCGGTCAAGTGCTGCTCACTTCGGGACGAACTCGGCGTCACGGGCCCTGGAGACCTCCGGCTGGCCGATCCGATGGCGGACCCAGGCAGCGCTGCATAGGCGTCACGACCGCGCGCCTCGCTCCCGCTGGCGGTGGTCGTGGCGCGACTGCTGCGCGTAACGCTGCACAGGCGCCACGACCGCGCGCGCAACCGCCATCAAGGACGGGTGGTGGCCGCAACCACGGGTGGACGGCGGATCCACATGCCCGTTCGAGCATCCTCACGCCGCCGCCGATCAGCCCCCAGGCGATCGCTGAGATCTCGTGCGCGGTGCGCGACGGCGCGATGGCCTTCGCTCAGTCGCGCATGGCGCGTCGGCGTTCATCAGCGACGCCGCGCAGCGGCACCGCCTCGTCTTCGTCGCCGCCTGCGCCCTGTGGCGTTCGGTGCCGAGCTGGCTTCTGTTCGGCGAGCGCGATCTGAACATCCCGGTCGGCGCGCACCGCATCATGGCCGAGCGGGCCGGCTCGAAGCGGACGGTCGAGATCGCGGGCCCTCGCACGTCGTCGGCATGTCGCATCCAAACGAGGCGGTGCAGCTCGTCCTCGAGGCCGCCGGCGCCGCGTAGCGCGCGCGGCGTGGCAGGCGCGTGGGCGCGCCCCGGTAGAATCGCGTCCGTGCGAGACGAAGCCACTTTCCGCGTCAAGGCCGGCCTTGCGGAGATGCTCAAGGGCGGCGTCATCATGGACGTCGTCGACGCCGAGCAGGCGCGTATCGCCGAGGCCGCCGGAGCGGTCGCGGTGATGGCGCTCGAGCGCGTGCCGTCCGACATCCGCCGCGACGGCGGGGTCGCGCGGATGTCCGACCCGGTGATGATCAAGGGCATCCAGGACGCCGTCACGATCCCCGTGATGGCCAAGGCGCGCATCGGCCACATCGCCGAGGCGCAGGTGCTCGAGGCGCTCGAGGTCGACTACATCGACGAGTCCGAGGTCCTGACGCCGGCCGACGAGCACAACCACATCGACAAGTGGGACTTCTCGGTGCCGTTCGTCTGCGGTGCGACGAACCTCGGCGAGGCGTTGCGGCGCGTCGGCGAGGGCGCGGCGATGATCCGCTCCAAGGGCGAGGCGGGCACCGGCGACATCGTCGAGGCGGTCCGGCACATGCGCGCGATCCGCTCGGAGATCCGCCGCCTCGGCACGCTCGACGAGACCGAGCTGCCGACCGCCGCCAAGGAGCTCGGGGCGCCGCTGGACCTCGTCCGTGGTGTCTCCAACGAGGGCGGCCTTCCCGTCGTGCTGTTCTGCGCCGGCGGCATCGCGACGCCGGCCGACGCGTCGCTCATGATGCAGCTCGGCGCCGAGGGCCTGTTCGTCGGGTCAGGGATCTTCAAGTCCTCCAACCCCGAGCGCCGCGCCCGGGCGATCGTCGAGGCCTGCACGCACTTCGCCGACCCGCTGCGCGTCGCACAGGCCTCCGAGGGCCTCGGTGCGGCGATGGACTCGCTCGAGTCGCGCGCGCTGGAGGACGATCAGTTGCTCGCCCAGCGCGGCTGGTAGCGTCGCCGTGCTCATCGGCGTGCTCGCACTGCAAGGTGGCTTTGCGGCGCACGCGAAGATGCTGCTCGAGCTCGCGGCCGACGTGCGCGAGGTGCGCGTCCCGGCCGATCTGGAGGGCCTGGACGGGCTCGTCATCCCTGGTGGCGAGTCGACGACGATGACGCTCGGGATCGAGCGCGAGGGGCTCGGCGAGCCGCTGCGGTCGTTCGCCAAGCCGGTGTTCGGGACGTGCGCCGGGCTGATCATGCTCGACCGCGAGCACCTCGGGATGATGGACATCGAGGCGCGCCGCAACGCGTTCGGGCGCCAGGTGCGCTCCTTCGAGGCGGACCTCGAGATCGAGGGCCTCGACGGGCCGCCGCTGCGCGCCGTGTTCATCCGCGCGCCGTGGATCGCGGCGCACGGCGAGGATGTCCAGATCGTCGCCGAGGTCGACGGCCACGCGGTCGCCGCTCAGCAGGGCGACGTCCTCGCGGTTGCCTTTCATCCCGAGCTGGGCAGCGACACGCGCCTGCACGAGCGCTTTCTGGCGATCTGCCGCGGCACCGCCGTGGCCGTCGATCTCGCCGACGATCCCGGTTGGGTGGCGCCGTAGTGGCGTCCTGGGGTGAGATCGAGGCGCAGGCGCCCGAGCTGGTCGCCGCGGCGCGCGAGTTCCTCGACGCCTTCGTGCACAAGACGCTTGCGACGCTGCGCAGGGACGGCTCGCCGCGGATCAGCGGCAGCGAGGTGATCTTCGCCGAGGGGGAGCTGTGGCTCGGCAGCATGTGGCAGTCGCTGAAGGCGCGCGACCTGCAGCGCGACTCGCGCTTTGCGCTGCACAGCGGCTCTCCGGACCCCGACGCCGGCTGGCGCGGCGACGCCAAGCTCGCGGGGCGCGTCGAGGAGAGCCTCGACGAGGAGCTGCGCACGCGGGTCTTCGGCGGCAAGGGCGGTCCCGGCCCGGCACACCTGTTTCGCTGCGAGATCAGCGAGCTCGTCGTCGTCTCGCTGCCCGACCCGCCGGAGTTCCTCGCGATCGAGAGCTGGCATGCGGGCCGCGGCGTGACGCGCGTCGAGCGCCGCTGAGCACGCGGGGCGTGCGAACGGCCGGGACCACCATGAACAAGGCGGCCCCGGGTCCGCGGCGCGGTCCTGACCGCGCGTCAGTTGGCTGCGCTCACCACGCAGAGTTCTCCCGCTGTTCGATCACTTCCCGCCGAAGGGCAGGAAGCTCGGGATCGGCAGCCCGCTGGGGATCGGCAGGTTGCTCGGGATCGGCAGGCTGCTGGGGATGGGCAGACTCCCGGTGACTGCGCCGGGGCCGGTCGTCGTGCCGGGCTGGGTGCCGCCACCGAAGAGGCCCTGCAGGATGCCGGTGACGCGGCTGATCGCGTTCTGGACGGGTCCCTGCGCCGGACCCGGCAGGGTCCCCACGAGACCCTGGAGGCGCTCGACGCCGGTGAACATCGCGCCGCTGGCGGCGGCCAGCGCCGTCTTGAGGGCCGGCTGGGCGGCGTCGGAGACCTGACCGGACTTCATCGCCGTGACGATGTCGACGACCTCGTCCTGGCTGTCGCCCGAGATCGCGGCGATCGCCTTGGCGATCCCGGCCTGAGCCTGGCTGGGCAGCATCGGCAGGAGGCCGGTCAGCGTGCTGAGCGCCTTCTCACGGCCGTTGACGTTGGAGCTGACCGCGACGGCCATGTCGACCTGCGCGTCGCCGGCGATCTCGTCGACGAGCGCCGCGTAGGCTTCGACGTTCTCGTCGCGCTGCTTGGCGACCATGCGCATCGCCGACGCGCGTGCGCTACGACCGCGCAGGCGAGCGGCCTCACGTGTCGCGGCCTGCGTCTGGCGGCGGTTTTGGACCATCTGGATCGCAGCGGCGGCGTCCTTGTTGTCCTTGACGAGGTCGGCGACCATCGTCAGCGCCTGGTCGGCGTCGCGGATGTGCGCGCGGACGCTCTGCGTCGAGGACTTCTCGTGCGCCGACGCGGCGGCCGGTACTGCCAGCACTGCCGTGGCGGCGAGTGCGGCGGTCAGCTTGGAGCGGTTCATGGTGAGCCTCCGTTTGGCAACTGGGCGGTCTCGCGGCGCGAGGTCCCTGGTTTTGCGCCCCCGCCTCGCGGCGGGTTTGCCTTTGTCGTGAAGACGGTTCAGCGCCTACAACGCGCGCTTGGGCCGCGCGTAACGGCCAACTCCTGAAATTCTGCCGGCGCGCGACGCAAGGTCTGCGGCGGTCGGCGCGCGCTGGATGCGGTCACCGTGGACGTGGCGGTGTGACCGCGTCGGCAAGGTCGATGGCCGCTGCAGCCGGTGCGGCGGCGGGCGCCGCCGTAACCGGCGCGCCAGCGGTGGCGGGAGCCGGTGGGGTGGCGGGAGCCGGTGCGGGACGTGCCGGCGCGTACGGCGCAGCGGCGGGTGCGGGCACCGTCTCCGGCCGTCGCGGCGCTCGGTCCGTGGGGCGGGCATCGGTGTCAACGATGGCTTCTTCGCCACGGGTGGGCGCGGTTGGGGCGGCGAGTTGAGGTCTGCCCGACGTGACGGGCGCCGGGGCCGGATGGGTGGCCGGTCGTTGCGCTCGCTCGCCGGCGGGCAGCGGGTCGTCCGCCGTCGTCGCCGCCTCCTGCGCGGAGGAGGTCATGCTGGTGCTGTTTGAGCGCCGCGCGTTGCGCGTGGAAAGAGTCTTGTCGTCTGCGCGGCCACGCGTCGCCGGAGGCGATCCGCGGCCGTTATCCGCCGATGCGCTTTCGCGTGTGACAGGCGGGCTGCCGGAGCGCTGCGCCGGTCCGTCGGGCGAGACGTAGACCGCACCGCCTGCCGCGCCCCCGGCGATGACCGCGACGGTGGCGACCTTGGCAGCGCCGAGTGAGAACGCACCGCTGGTCTTCGCGCCGGCGCCGAGGCCGGCCAGCAGTCCGCCGCCGCCGTGGCCGGCGCCGAGCAGCCCCTCGAGGATCGTCGCGGCAGCAGCGAGCGGGAGCGGTGGAGCAAGCGCGGCGAGGTGCGCGGGGCGATGGCGCAGCGCCGCCTCGAAGTCGCGACAGCCCGCGCAGGTGCGCAGGTGTCCGCGCAGCTTCATCGTCCGCAGTGTGCGGCGGTCGCCGTCAGACAGCGTGCGGCGTATGAGGTCACAGCCCATCGCGCGCCCCTCTTCCAGGGCCTGCAGGGCGCAGCGCGCCTCGTAGACGCTCTGCTTGGCCGCCGTCGCAGTGATCTGCAGCGCACCCGAGACATCGCTGAAGGCCAGTCCGCCGAGCTCGCGCATGAGCAGCGAGCCGCGTTGCTGCTCGGAGAGCTCCTGCAGGTCGTCGGTGAGGTCGCGCAGACGTTCGCGCGATGCGGCGATCGTGTCCGCCCCGGGCGCGCCGACATGGGCGGCCGCATCGAGGTCGCTGTCGCCGCGCCGGGCGCGCAGCAGCGAGATCGACTCGTTGTGCGCGATGCGGTACAGCCAGGGCTTCAGCGCAATCGTGCGCTTCTCGCCGGGCAGCGACGCGAGCGCTTTGAGCATCGTGCTCTGCAGCGCGTCGGCTGCGTCGTGGCCGTTGCCGACGATCGAGTGGCAATAGCGATGCAGCGCCTGATGATGGCGTTCGAAGATCACCGCGAAGGCCGCCTGGCTGCCCTTCGCCGCCCAGCGCGCGAGGCGCTCGTCGGACATCAGCTTCAGTGCCGCGGCGGGCGGCGCAAGAGCGGGTGCTGCTGCTGGGACGCTGACGGCCTTCATGCACTGTCTATCGGCAACGCGCGACCACTCCGATAGTCAGGAGATACCACCGGCTTCATACATCCGTCCAGATTGTCGATAGGACCTTACGGTGCTGCGATTCCCGCGTTGCAGCACCGAACGATCCCTGGGGCACCGCCCCCACCAGCCCTCAAGGAGCCATCTTGTCGTCTCATCTTCGTATCGGCGCATGCTCGCTGATTGCCTGCGGCGTCCTGGCGCTGCCGGCCGGCGCGAACGCCGCTGACATCCAGACCGCCGTCAGCGCCGTCAGCGCGCACACCGACCGCGCCGACTCAGCGCTTGACCGTGCCGTCGCGCTGTTTGAGCGCAACAGCGATCGTGCTGCACGCGTCGCCTACGCCAAGAGCCGCAAGCAGATGGGACTCGCCACAGCCGCCGCCGCCAAGGCACGCCGCCAGGCCGACACACCCGACGAGCACGCCGCGGCCGGCGCCGCAACGGCGATGCTCGCCAAGGAGCAGGGCCAGAACATCGAGCAGCTCGTCGCTGCGCTCATTCCCGCCGACGGCGCAGACGAAAACAAGATCGCGGCCGCCGCGCGCGCCGACACCAAGGGCCGCGAGAAGGCGATCGCGATCCTCACAGCCCTGTTGGCCCACGTCCCCGAGCAGGCCAAGCCCGGCATCCTCAAGGCGATCGCGGCGCTCTCCGTGGATCGCGCCGACGAAACCAACGTCGCGGTGAAGGCGCTCGTCAGCCCGAAGGTCTCCAACACCAACAAGCGCCGTGTCGCCCTGGCGATCAAGACCAGCGTCGACGGCCAGAACACGGCATCTGCCAAGCTCGCCGCCCTGATCGCAGATCCCAACATGCCCGCCCAGAGCAAGCCCGGGCTGCAGATCGCCTATGACAACGTGACCGCCGAGCACGGCTCGCTCGCCGACATCCTCAGCCGCCTGTCGCCCCGCATGCCCGCGTTCGTCCGCGACTTCGTGACGAAGATCATCACGCAGGCCCGCACCGACGCCCAGGGCATGCGCGAAAACCACCCAACGGGCCCGCCCGCCGGCACCCCCGGCGGACCGACCGCCGGCCCCTCCGGCGGCCCCGGCGCCACCGTCCCCGCCGGTCCGCTCGCAGGCACCCAGTTCGGCCCGCCCGCCTCGTAGCACCACACCGCACGCCGAGCAGCCAGAGGGGCCGGGCGCACGTCCGGCCCCTCTCGCTGCGCGTTGGGCGTGCACGCGCGCAGCGGCCGCGTGACTCAAACACCTGGGGTTCGCCCTCACAAAGCAGCGCTGAGACGCGCGCGATCGCGGGCCGCGCGTCGCAAGCGCCGCGCGGTCAGCGCTCTGCGGTCGCGATCCGGCGGTCGATGTCGGCGAGCACCGTGCTGCGGTTGCGGTTCGCCGACTCGTACAGCCGCACGACCGCGAGTGTCGCGCGATCCGCCGTCGCGAGCTGCGCGGTGACCTCCTTGACCGTGAGGCCGCTGTAGCCCTCCCAGGGCTCGTCGACGCGGATCTCGGCGCCGACGCCGCCGGCTGCCCCTGCGTCCGCGGACTCCGCGACCACGACGGCGTCGCGGTCGACGTGCGCGGGCTCAGCCGGCTCCGGCGGGGCCGCGCGGGGCGCGGGCGCCGGTGGCGCCGCAGCGGGGGCGGGGGGCGCTTCCGCGGCCGCAGGGGCGCCATCCTGAGCCGGCGGTTCCCAGTTGCGGGTCGAGCGGCCGCCCGCGCCGTTCGAGCGGCGTCTGCGGACGGGTGCGGCCACGGTTCGTGCGGCCGACAGGGCCAGCGATCCGGCCTCACGACCGGCCTTCAGGGACAGCTCGGCAATGCGAGGAAGAGCGTCGAGTGCGCGCATGTCGCCTGCGCTACCCGCGGCGGCGCGGGACAAAGCACCGAAGGCTGCCTTGCGAGCGCGCTAGGCAACCATCTACACGACGAGTCCGTGGCGGACCGTGTTCTCGGTCACCACGCGCGGTTCCACGAAATGCAGCAGGTAGTCGTGGCCGCCCGCCTTCGTGCCCGTGCCGGAAAGCCTGTTGCCCCCAAACGGCTGGCGGCCGACCATCGCGCCGGTCGTCGCGCGGTTGATGTACAGGTTGCCGACGGGCGATCGGTCGATCACGCGCTGCACGGTGCGCGGGTTGCGGCTGAACAGCCCGCCGGTCAGCGCGACGGGCAGCGCGTCGATGCGCTCCATCGCCTCGTCGACGTCGCGGACGGGCTCGACGGTCAGCAGCGGCCCGAAGATCTCCTCGCGCAGCAGGCGCGAGTCCGGCGGCAGGCCAGTCGCGATGACCGGCGCGACGTACCAGCCGTCGGCGGGCACCTCGGGCCCGCCGGTGACGATCTCGCCGGTCTCGGCGGCGATCGCCGCGTAGTGCTGCACGCGCTCCTGCGCCTCGTGCTCGATGACCGGCGGGACATCCGTCTCGAACTCGTCCGCCGGCCCGACCTGCAGTCCCGCCACCGCGCCGGCCAGACGCTCGACGAGCGCGTCGTGCAGCGCCTCGTGCACGAGCACGCGCGCGGCCGCCGAGCACTTCTGCCCGGCATAGTGAAACGCCGAGTCGATGATCGCCGGGATCGCTTCGTCGAGGTCTGCGTCGGAGTCGACGATGATGCAGTTCTTGCCGCCCATCTCCGCGACGACGCGCGTGAGCTGGCGGGCGTCGTCCTTGGGCTGCGCGGCCGTTCGCAGGAGCTCCAGGCCGACCGGTTGTGAGCCCGTGAACGCGATCGTCGCGACATCCGGGTTGCTCGCGAGCGCCGCACCGGCCTCGCCCTCGCCGGGCAGCAGGGCGATCGCGTCGGGCGGCACGCCGCCGGCGCGCAGCGCCTCGACGACGCGCAGCCCGCAGCCGGGCGCCTGCTCGGCGGGCTTGAGCACGACGGTGTTGCCGGTCGCCAGCGCCGCGGCCGTCATCCCGGTCGGGATCGCGAGCGGGAAGTTCCAGGGGGCGATCACCGCGCAGACGCCGCGCGGGACGTAGCGCAGCGCGTTGCGCTCGCCGGGGACCTGCAGCAGCTGCGCCCCGGCGGGCGCCGCGGACTCCTCGTCTTGCAGTTCGAGCGCCCCGCGCGCGTAGAACTCGAGGAAGTCGATCGCCTCGCAGACGTCGGCGTCGGACTCCGTCCACGGCTTTGCGCACTCGCGCACCGCAAGCGCGGCAAGCGACGCGCGCCGCTCGCGCATCCATGCGGCCGCGCGCAGCAGCGCAGCGGCGCGCTCGCCCACCGGCGTCGCTGCCCAGGCGCCGAACGCCGCGCGGGCGGTCGCGACCGCCGCGTCGGCCTCTGCCGGCGTCGCACGCGCGGCAACCGCGACGACGCGCTCGGGGCGGCCCGGGTCCGTCGAGACGATCTCCTCGCCGAAGCGCTGCTCGTCGCCGATCCAGACGGGCACCTGCAGCGGCAGGCGCAGCTCGCGGAGGCCGTCGGCGAGCTTCGTGCGCTCGCTCGCGCGGCGCAACTCGAGCACCGGCTCGTTCGTGAAGGGGGCCAGCGTCGTCACGACAGCGATGCCTCCGGGGCCGCCAGCAGCTGCGCCACCGGAACGCCCTGCGCCTGATCGGCGAGAAAGCTCTCGTTGGCGGTGTTCTCCAGCAGCCGGCGCACGAGGTAGGCCATACCGGCGACGAGGTCTCCGACGGGGCAGTAGGAGCGCACGCGCAGGCCGCTCGCGGCGAGCGCCTGGCCGAGGTCGTCGCCGAGGCCGCGGAGCACCTGGAACTCGACGTCGCCCGGCGCGCCGCCGAGCAGCTCGTTGCGCGCGATCGCGTGCGCGACCGAGCGCAGGTTGTGCGACGCGATCGCGACGCGCAGGAGCGGGCGCGCCTCGAGCAGGCGTGCGGTGAGCGCCTCGAAGTTCGCGTCGCAGTCGGCCTTGCGCTCGAAGACGGGAACGCTCCAGCCGTGCTGGCGCGCCTCGACGACCTCGTGATCCCAGTAGGCGCCCTTGACGAGCCGGACGACGAGCGGCTGCGCGCGCCGCGTCTGCTGCGCCGACGCGAGGATCGTGTCGAGCGTCTGCGGCGAGTCGCGCAGGTAGGCCTGCAGGACGACGCCGGCGCTCGGCCCGTCGGCGAACTCCGGCTCGGCGAGCAGGTTCAGCACGAGCTCGAGCACCGCCTCGCGCGAGTCCAGCGACTCCATGTCGATGTGCAGGTGCGCGCCGAGCTCCTTGGCCTGGCGCAGCAGCGCGCGCAGACGGGGTGCAGCGTCGCGCTGGCCGCGCGCGGGCGCCTCGGGGCGCAGCAGCGGCGTCAGCGCGGAGACCTTCACCGAGAGGTTCGCCCGCGGCAGCGGCCCGCTCGCGTCGCGTTCGAGCAACGGCTGCGCGTCCATCTGCGCGTACGCGCCGGCGAGCGTCTCGAGCGCTCCGGCGCAGCGCGCGGCATAGCGGTCGGCCTCCTGCGCGGTGACCGTCGCCTCGCCGAGCAGGTCGACCGACGCCGCGATCCCGTCGCGCCAGAGCCTGCGCAGGACCGGCAGCGCCGCCTGCGGGTCCTCGCCGACGATGAAGCGGTGCGCCATGTGGCGCACGCCCGCGGCGCCGGCCGCGCCCAGCGCCGCGCGACCGGCCTTCGTGTCGCCCATCCGCATCGCGGCGCGCAGCGACGGCGGCTGCTCGTCGATCTCGCCGAGGAAGCTCGTCAGGTGTGCCGCCAGGTCGTCGAGCGAGCGGCACGCGGGAACGACGTCGACGAAGCGAAACAGCGCGGCGCGCAGCTCGGCGTCCTGGGCGGCCAGATCCATCGCACGGTCGTCGAGCGCCTTGAGCGGGTTGCCGCGGTGCGAAGGGAACGCTTCGAACAGCGCCGTGCCGACGCGCCGGATGTCGGACTCGAGCGACGCTGACGGGCCCACGATCACGCGCTCACGGCGCCGCGGGCCCGGGCGCAGGCGCGAGCTCCGGCACCGTCGAGGTGTCTTCGGCGGACGGGATGCGCTCGCCACCGGTCGCGCCGTTGCCGGCGTCGGCCTTG
>CADCVQ010000147.1 GCA_902806175.1 uncultured Solirubrobacteraceae bacterium | reverse complement strand
CCCGTGGCCCAGCCCACCGCGCCGCCCGCCGCCGGCACTGCGCCGCCGCCTCCGCCGCCGCCCGCGCCCACCACCGTCGCCGACACCGGCACTGCCAAGGGCGACGTCACCATCCAGGAGCTCACGCGCGTGCAGGGCCTGATCGCCCGCCGCATGGCCGAGTCGCGCGCCACGATTCCGTCGTTCGAGCTGCGCACGGAGATCGACATGGACGCCTGCGTCGCGCTGCGCGCGGAGCTCAAGGTGCTCGGCGGCGACGCGCCGGCGGGTGCGATTCCCTCCTACAACGACATGGTCGTCAAGGCCTGCGCGCTGGCGTTGCGCGAGTTCCCGCGGGCGAACGGCAGGTATCGCGACGCGCGCTTTGAGCTCTACGGCCGCGTCAACGTCGGCGTCGCGGTCGCGGCGGTCGACGCGCTCGTCGTGCCGACGGTCTTCGACGCCGACAGCAAGTCGTTGCGCGAGATCGCGCGCGACACGCGGGCGCTCGCCGAGCGCGTCCGCGCAGGCGCGATCACGCCGCCGGAGCTCAGCGGCGCGACGTTCACCGTCTCGAACCTCGGCATGTACGGCGTGACCGACTTCACGGCGGTCATCAACCCGCCGCAGGCGGCGATCCTCGCCGTCGGCGCAGTCGCACCGCGGGCCGTCGTCGGCCACGACGGCGCGCTGGTCGCCCGCCACACCATGAACGTCACGCTCGCCTGCGACCACCGGATCCTCTACGGCGCGCAGGCCGCGGAGTTCCTCGCGCGCGTCCGCGAGCTCCTCGAGCGCCCGCTGGCGCTCGCGTTCTGAGACCTACTGCCTCGGCGGCAGCAGCGTGTCGAGCGTGTTGCCCAACCCGTCCGCGGCGCGGCGCACGGCCTCGGCGACGAGGTTGAGCACCTGCTGAACGGCGACGCTGACGGGGGGAGCCAGCGGCTGCGTCACATTCGCCAGCGCGGTGCCGGCGTCCTGCACGGTGGAGCTCAGCGTGTCGCCCGCCTTGCGCACGTGGTCGCCCGTCTTCGGCCGAGAAGTGCCCGAGGGCTCGGCCTGCGGACGCGGCCGATCAACAGGAATCGGCGGCAGCCTGCCCGAGCCCGGGCCGTCCCGCGCGACCTGCGGAGCTGCGTCAGGCGCGTCAGGCGGGTCGGCGACGCGCTCGGCGGCTGAACGCTCGCGCCGTGGCGTGCGGGCCGGCGCCGACGCGACGCCGCGATCTGCGCGGGGCACGGCGATGACCCGGCCGCGGCGCTCTGCCGAGTCCGATCCACCGAGGACGAGGGCGGCCTGGGTGTCGGAGGCCGAAACGGAGTCCGACCAGCCGCCGAACGCGAAGACGGCGCTGATCGCCAGCAGCGACAGCGCGGCCGCCGCCACGAGAGCGACGCTGGCTCCGATCGACGCGAAGAGTGCCCTGGTTCCGGCCATGCACAGACTCATCGGCATTTCGCGCTTCTACCTGAAGCCCCCGCGCGGATTCTGCGAGACGTTGGATTCGCGGTTGGGGTCGCGCTTGACGCGCGGCGGGCTGTGCGACGTGTCGACGATCAGGCACAGCCAGCGCCGCGGCCGGGGCCCCGGCACGCACGTGCGGTAGAGGTTCGTGTCGACCATCACCGAGTCGGCGGAACCGACGTGCGCGCGCGCGAAGTCGTCGGCGTGGGCCTCTACCCACAGCCGCACCGCTCTCGACTGCTCGGCGAACGCCGTGCGATCGGCGGCGAGCTCGGGCCGGTGCACGAGCCCGGCGACGAGAAATCCGCAGGCGACGACGGCCAGCGCCGCGAGGCCGGCGTAGTTGTCGGCCACAACCTTTGGCAGGTCGCCGCGCACACGGCGCAGGACGATCCCGCCGAGCCCGCCGAGCACCGCCACCGCGATGATGTTCAGCCAGCCGGCGAGCAGCAGCCCGCCGACGAAGCCGCTGCCCTCGCCGGCGATCGGCAGCCAGTGCAGCAGGGCGACCTCGAGCAGCGTCGCGACGACGAACGCAGGCCACAGCCACGCGCCGCGCAACCGCCAGCGCATGCGCCGCATCCCCTGCTGGCGACGTTCGCGTGCAACCTCTGCCATATCAAGCAGCGTACGTACCCGGTACCCTCGGTCATGACGGTTCGCGTCCCGCGCGGAGATCCCGACGAGACTCGAAAAGGCGAGGCGGCGATCCCGCCTTGACCGCCCAGAACGAAAGGCGAAGATGGCGACCAGCAGCACGGATGTTCCGATCGGTCCCAGCACCGCCGCCCAGGAGTGCCCGTCCGCGCATCTGACCGTGGACGACCGGGTCGGCCTGCTGCGCGCGATGCTCCTCATGCGCGCGATCGAGGAGCGCGCGATGAACCTCTACCGCCAGGGCAAGGTCCCCGGCTCCTTCTATGACGGCTTCGGCCAGGAGGCCGTCTCGGTCGGCGCGACCTGGGCGATGGCACCCGCCGACCGCCTCTGCGTGCTGCACCGCGACCTCGGGGCGCACCTCGTGCGCGGCGTTGCGCCGGCGGCGATCCTCAGCCAGTACATGGGGCGCGAGGCGGGCATCACGAGCGGCCGCGACGGCAACGTGCACTTCGGCGACCTGCGCACGGGCTGCGTCGGGATGGTGTCGATGCTGCCCGACATGATGCTTGTCGCGGCCGGCATGGCGATGGCCTTCAAGCTGCGCAAGGAGCAGCGCTGCGCGCTGACGTGGTTCGGCGACGGATCGACCTCGCGCGGCGACTTCCACGAGGCGATGAACTGGGCGGGCGTCCAGCGCCTGCCGGTGATCTTCGTGCTGGAGAACAACCAGTTCGCGTACTCGACCCCGATCAAGCAGCAGTTCGCCGTCAACCCGGTCGAGCGCGCCGCGGCGTACGGCTTTCCCGGCGTCTCGGTCGACGGCAACGACGCCGAGGCGATGTTCGAGGCAACGCGCGCCGCGCGCGAGCGCGCGGTCTGCGGCGGCGGGCCGACGCTGATCGAGGCGGTCACGATGCGGATGCACGGCCATGGCGCCCACGACGACATGAAGTACGTGCCCAAGGCGCTCGTCGAGGAGTGGCGCCAGAAGGACCCGATCGACCGCCAGGGCAACCGCCTGAAGGAGCTCGGCGTCGACGTCGACGCGCTCGTCAAGGAGGTCCGCGCGGAGGTCGACGCGGCCGCGAGGAAGGCGCTTGCGGGCCCGATGCCCGACCCCGCGACGGCGACCGATCGCCTCTTTGCATCGCGCGATGACGACGAGGTCCTGCTCGAGGACGGCGCCGCCCCCTGGAGTGGGTTTCGCTCATGACCGAGATGACCTACCTGCGCGCGATCTCCGACGGCCTGCGCACGGAGATGCGCGACGACGAGCGCGTCCTGCTGATGGGCGAGGACATCGGCGTCTACGGCGGGGCGTTCAAGGTGACCGACGGGTTCATCGAGGAGTTCGGCGCCGACCGCGTCATGGACACGCCGCTCGCCGAGTCGGGGATCGTCGGCACCGCCGTCGGCGCCGCCGTCGTCGGGCTGCGGCCGGTCTGCGAGATGCAGTTCGCCGACTTCGTCTCCTGCGGCTTCGACCAGATCGTCAACGTCGCCGGCAAGATGCTCTACCGCCAGGGCCTGCCGGTGAACATCACGGTGCGGCTGCCCAGCGGCGGCGGCTTCTCGGGCGGCCCGTTTCACTCGCAGAACCCGGAGGCGTGGTTCATGCACTCGCCGGGGCTGAAGGTCGTCGCGCCGAGCACGGCCGAGGACGCGAAGGGGCTGATGATCGCGAGCATCCGCGATCCCAACCCGGTCATCTACATGGAGCACAAGAACCTCTACCGGCGCGTGAAGGGCGAGGTGCCGGACGGTTCCTACGAGACGCCGTTTCGAGCGCGCGTCGCGCGCGAGGGCGACGACCTCGTCGTCATCGCCTACGGCCAGATGGTGCACACGGCGCTCGAGGCGACAGCCGATCTCGACGGCGCGTCGATCATGGTGCTCGACCTGCGCTCGCTCGTGCCGCTCGACGAGGAGGCGATCCTCGGGGCCGTGCATCACTGCTCGAAGGTCGTCGTCGTCGACGAGGCCAACTACACGTGCGCCGCGGGCGCCCAGGTGTCGGCGCTGATCGCCGAGCGGGCGTTCGAGGATCTCGACGGGCCCGTCCTGCGGGTCGCCACGCCAGACGTCCCGATCCCGTTCTCGCCGCCGCTCGAGGCGGCCGTCCTGCCGTCCGTCGAGCGCGTGAGGGAGGCCTGCCGTCAGCTCCTCGAGTACTGATCGCGCGACCGTGGTCGACGTGACGATGCCGCAGATGGGCGTCTCCGTCGCGGAGGGCACCCTCGTGGAGTGGCGCAAGCAGCGCGGCGACTGGGTGCAGGCAGACGAGACGATCTGCGAGATCTCGACGGACAAGATCGACACCGAGGTGCCGTCGCCCGCCAGCGGGCGACTCATCGAGGTCCTCGTGCAGGTCGGCGCGACCGTCGACGTCGGCACGACGCTCGCGCGGATCGCGACCGACGCGCGCCCCGGCGAGCCGCACAGCTCCGAGGACGAGCGCCCGTCGCGCGCGGGCCACGCCGCCCGCGCGGCGGCCGCCGCGGACGCGGGGTCGCCACCGGCGCCCATCGCTGTGCCCGAGGGCGGCCCGCGCGCGGTCGGCGGGCGCATGTCGCGCCGCTACTCTCCGGTCGTCCAGCGGATCGCCGACGAACATGGCGTCGACCTCGACGACGTCGAGGGCAGCGGCCGCGACGGCCGCGTCCAGAAGAAGGACGTCATGGCCTACGTCCAGGCGCGCGGCGGCCGGCGCGCGCAGCCGCCGGACGAGCCGGCGATGCACATCGAGAGCCCGTACCGGGCCGGTGCGGGCGCGTCCCTGAGCGGGCCGTACGTCGCGCCGGAGGGGCGGCCCCTCTCGCGCATGCGCCGGTCGATCGGCCAGCACATGAAGCATTCGCTCCAGACGGCCGCGACCTGCACGACGTGGATCGAGGTCGACGTCTCGCGCGTCGAGATCGCGCGCAAGCAGCTTGGCATCACCGCGCTGCCGCTGATCGCCCGGTGCACGATCGGCGCGCTCGTCGAGTACCCGCTGCTGAACGCCTGGCTGGAGGGTGAGACGCATACCGTCCATGAGCAGGTCAACCTCGGCATCGCCGTCTCGCTCGGCGAGGACGGCTTGATCGTGCCCGTCGTGCGCGGCGCCCAGGACCTCTCGCCCGAGGGCCTCGCGCGCCGCATCCGCGACCTCGCGCGGCGCGCCCGCGCGCGTCAGCTCAGCCCCGACGACGTCCGCGGGACGACGTTCACGATCACGAACCCCGGCCAGTTCGGCTCGATGATGGCGACGCCGGTCATCGCGCAGCCGCAGGTCGCGATCCTCGACGTCGAGGCGATCATCAAGCGCCCGGTCGTCGTCACCGACGCCTTCGGCGAGGACGCGATCGCGATCCGCCCGATGGTCATCCTCGGCCTCTCCTGGGATCACCGCGCGCTCGACGGAGCGCTTGCCGCGCGGTTCCTGGCGAACGTCAAGAAGCGCGTCGAGAGCTACGAGGCCTGAGGGGGCCCGCCGCCGAGACCGCGGCTCGTGAAGAACGCCGGCCGCCGCGGTATGCGCAGAAACGGCTCCGCGGCGGCGGCCGGCCACAGCTCCATGTCGACGTTCGCGCCGAAGACGTGGCCACACATGCGATGCCCGTCCTCGTCCGCGGAGCGCGAAGCACCCGGAAACACGTGCGCCGACGTGGCGTCCAGCGCCACACCCGCGATGTCGGCCTCACACCGCGGACAGGAGTAGACGGTCGCGTCTGCGCGCGCGGACATCGGGCACTGGTCGAGTTGCAGGGCCGCCCCGCACCGGCAGGTGAACCGGAACTGGTAGTCGCCGACGCGAAACCAGAAGCCGGCTTCGCGGAAGGCCTCGGAGAGCTTCATGACCCGCAGCCTACGGCGAACGGCCGCCCTACAGGCTGAGGTACTGGACGAAGAAGTATGGCGTCGCCGGGATCAGCAGCAGATCGCGCTCGCCGCCCTCGGGTCGCAGCGCGACGTCGACGCGCGAGCCGATGATGTAGCCGCGCAGGTGATGGCCCGCCCGCTCCTGCAGCCGGGTCATCGACTGCGGGGCGTGGATCTCGAGGTCGGGGTCGTCGGTCATCACGCCGGCGATGCTCTTCGTGCAGCGCTTGCACTCATACAGCGTGATCGGCCCGGTCTCGTCGAGCGTCATCTCGTCCATCCGCTGCTCGGCTCCGCACGAGCAGTTCAGCAGGAAGTCGTGATCGGTCGTCTCGGGCCGCCCGGCGTCGCGAAAGGGGTCCGCGTATCTCATCGCTGCGGCCAGCCTAGCCGCGCAACCACGAAGGGCACGCCGGGGAGAAAGTCGACGTGCCCTTCGCACTGCTTTGGGGAGAGACAGCGCACCGGCCAGGCCAGCGGAGGGAGGAGAGAAGGCCGGCCTGGCGGTGATGCGCGGGTGTGCGGTGGGGCTCAACTATGGTGCCTCAGCGCGATCAAGAAGTCTAATACACGTGTCCCCTGAAACTCATAAGCTGTGCGTATGGAACTGCGCCAGCTGCGCTACCTCGTCGCGCTCGCCGACGAGCGCCATTTCACCCGCGCCGCCGCGCGCGAGCACATCGCGCAGCCGGGCCTCTCCCAGCAGATCCGGCGCCTGGAGGCAGAGGTCGGCCTGACGCTCGTCGAGCGCACGACGCGGCGGGTCGCATTGACGGCCGCGGGCGAGCTGCTCGTGGCGCGCGCGCGGCGCATCCTGACCGAGGTCGACGACGCGCAGGCCGAGCTCGCCGCGCTCGCCGGCGTCAAGAGCGGTCGCCTCGCCGTCGGCGCGCTGCACACGATGGGGCCGGTCGACCTCTCGCTGCTGCTGGCGTCCTTTCACCGCAGCCATCCCGCCATCGAGCTGACCGTGCGCGAGCAGTCCAGCGAGGAGCTCGCAGAGATGCTGCGCGACGACGTGATCGACCTCGCCTTCCTGTCTGTCACCGAGCACATCCAAAGCCGCGACCTGGAGCTGCATCACCTCGTCAGCGAGGAGCTCGTCGCCGTCCTGCCCACGCATCACAAGCTCGCCGGCCGCGAGGGCGTGGACCTGACCGAGCTCGCGGGCGATCCCTTCATCAGCTTCCGTCCGGGATCGCGGTTGCGCGAACTGCTGGACTCCGCCGCCGGCGGCGCGGGCTTCGAGCCGCGCATCGCGCTCGAGTCCAACGAGAGCCGGCGGATCCGCAGCCTCGTCTCCAGCGGATTGGGTGTCGCGATCCTGCCGCGCTCGGACGCCATGGGCTCCGGCGCGCCGGTCGCCGTGGCCGGCCTCGTCAAACCCGCCCTGACGCGTGATGTGACGCTCGCATCGCGCGCCAAACGGCGCCACTCGCCCGCCGCGCAGGCCTTCCGCGCGCTCACGCTCAGCGTGTTCGACCCGACGCGCCGGCCTGCGATCATCGACGCATGACCGGCGCGCGCGAGCTGTGGGTCTGCGACCTGCCGACGATCGACTACCGCGAGGCCCTCGCGCTGCAGGAGCGCGTTCGCGCAGCGCGCCAGCAGGATGAGATCTGCGACACGCTGCTGCTGCTCGAGCATCCGCCCGTCTACACCCGCGGCCGCCGTTCGGACGTGCGCGAGCTGCCGATGGGCGAGGCCTGGTATCGCAGCCAGGGCATCGACGTCGTCGACACCGACCGCGGCGGCAAGCTCACCTACCACGGCCCGGGGCAGCTCGTCGGCTATCCGATCATGCGCATCGACGACGTCATCGCCTACCTGCGCACGATGGAGCAGGCGATCGTCGCGACACTCGCCGACGCCGGCATCGCCGCGCACGCCCGGCCCGGCGATGGCCCCGACTTCACCGGCGTGTGGACGGCGGCGGACCGCAAGATCGCGTCGATCGGCGTCCACGTCGCGCGCGGCGTCACGACGCACGGCTTCGCGATCAACGTCCAGAACGACCTGCAGCCGTTCAGCTGGGTCGTCGCGTGCGGGCTGGACAACGTGCAGATGACGTCGGTCATCAAGGAGACCGGCGCAAGCGGCGCGACGCTGCCGTTGCCCGCGGTCCGCGCGAGCGCCGCTGCCCGCTTCGCCGAGGCATTCGAACTGACGCCGCGACGGATCCACCTCGATCGGCTGCACGCCGAGGTGGACGAGATGCCGCCCACAGCGGCATCTCATCCAGCTCGACCAGTCGGCGGCGGATGAACCGCCTGGCGACCGCGGTCCGCGTGCGCGCCGCGACGGCCCGGCACCGCGGCAGCGCGGTGCGGTGCCCGCTCTGCGAGCACGGCTTTGACCGCTTCAAGGACGACTGGAACCGGCCCGACGCGCTGTGCTGGCGCTGCGGATCGCACGAGCGCCACCGCGCGCAGTGGCTGCTGTTCGAGCGCCGCCCGCAGTTGCTCGCCGGCGCCGGGTCGCTGCTGCACTTCTCACCCGAATGGTGCCTGCGCGAGCGCCTCGCGCAGCGGCCCGGCCTGCGCTACGTCACGACCGACCTCGACCGCTCCCAGGATGTCGACCTGCACCTCGACGTCACCGCGCTGGAGCTGCCCGACGGCGCCTTCGACGCGGTGCTGTGCTCGCACGTGCTCGAACACGTGCCCGACGACGCGGCCGCGATGCGCGAGCTGCGCCGCGTCACCGCGCCGGACGGCTGGTGTCTTGTGATGGTTCCGCTGGCGCTCGACCGCGCGGGCACCTACGAGGATCCCGCGATCACGTCGCCGGCCGACCGCCAGCGCGAGTTCCTGCAGGCCGACCACGTCCGCCTCTACGCACGCGACATCGGCGAGCGGCTGGACGCCGCGGGGTTCACCGTCGCGGTCGTCGACCTGCACGCCGAGCTCGGGCCGCAGGACGCCGCGCGGCACGGCCTGCTGGCAGCGGACCTGATCTTCCTCTGCCGGCCCTAGTGGCCACCGGCCGGCCGCTACCCTCGAAGAAGAGCAATGGCCACCGAGGAACGCAGGCTCTCCACGCGCTCGCGCGCCAATCCCGGCGGGATGGACGTGCTCAGCGTGCTCGGTCCCGACGTGCGCCCGATGCGCGAGCGCAAGCCGCCCTGGTTCAAGGTCCCGGCGCCGGGCGGGGAGCGCTACCGCGAGCTGACGCAGCTCATCAGGGACGAAAACCTGCACACGGTCTGCCAGGAGGCGGCGTGCCCGAACGTCGGCGAGTGCTGGGAGCGGGGGACGGCGACCTTCATGATCCTCGGCGACACGTGCACGCGGCGCTGCGGCTTCTGCAATGTGCGCACGGGAAAGCCGACGTGGAACGACCCGCTCGAGCCGGCGCGCGTCGCGCGCTCGATCGCGCAGATGGGGCTGCGTCACGCGGTCATCACGTCCGTCGACCGCGACGACCTGCCCGACTACGGCGCGTCGGCCTTCGTCGGCGTGATCCGCCAGGTCCGCCGCCAGGCGCCCCGCTGCAAGGTCGAGGTGCTGACGCCCGACTTCCGCGGCCAGGAGATGCCGCTTGCGAAGGTGATCGCGGAGCGCCCCGACGTCTTCAACCACAACGTCGAGGTCGTGCCGCGGCTGTATCCGGTCGCGCGGCGCGGGTCGCGCTTCGAGCGCTCCTGCCGCGTCCTGCGCAACGCCAAGGAGATGGGCGGCGATGAGGTGACGACGAAGTCGGGGCTGATGGTCGGCCTCGGGGAGACGCACGACGAGATGGTGCAGACCTTCGCGATCCTGCGCGAGCACGGCGTGCAGGTGCTCACCGTCGGCCAGTACCTGCGCCCGACCGAGCGCCACCTGCCGGTCGTGCGCTACTGGCATCCGGACGAGTTCAAGGCGCTGGAAGTCGCGGCCTACGAGCTCGGCTTCGAGCACATCGCCGCCGGGCCGCTCGTGCGATCCAGCTATCACGCCGACCAGCACATCGCGCAGGACGAGCCGGGCGATGGCCCGCTCGCCGCCATCCCGGCTTGACGTAGGATACCGGCGGTATCAAGATACTGACGGTACGTGCACCGAACGGACAGTGCGCGACGGGGAAACAAGGAGATTCGGGTGGCACAGGTAAAGCTGTACGGCTTCATGGGCTCAAACGCGGTCTACACGGGTCGCCTCATGCTCGAGCACAAGGGCTTGGACTACACATTCGTGAAGCTGCCGCCGGCCGCGCATGCGCCGATGATGCTCGTGATGGGCTTCACCACGATGAGCGTCCCGGCGATCAAGGTCGGCGGCGTTCGCGTGCAGGGCACGCGTTGGATCGCGCGCGCTCTCGACGAGCTGTATCCCGACAAGCCCCTGTTCCCGGCCGACCCGCAGGCGCGGCTGGCCGTCGAGCACGCCGAGCGCTGGGGCGAGGAGCTGCAGAACGCGACGCGCCGGATCTTCTACTGCGCGAGCCGCCGCGACCGCAGGGCCTTCATGAGCATCCTCGGCCGTGGCGGCCCGCTGCGCCGCACGCTCGTGCGCATGTGGGCGCCAGTGATCATCAAGCTCGCCGCCGGCGTGCACCGGGCGTCGGATGACGCCGGTCGCGAGGACGTCGGGCTGCTGGCGTCGCGCCTGGACCAGATCGACGCCTGGCTTGCCGAGGGGCTGCTCGGCGGCGCGGAGCTCAACGCCGCCGACTACCAGATCGCCGTCAACGTCTCGGCGCTGCTGTTGTCCGACGACTTCGCGCCGTACATCGAGGGCCGCCCCGCAGCGCAGTTCGCGCGCCGCGTGGCACCGGACTACGAGGGCCACCTCGGCCCGGTCGTGCCGGAGGAGTGGATGGCGCTGATGCGCGAGCGCGAACGCCACGACGACGACCACGACACGAAGATCGCCGCGCCCCTGCGCACGCGGAGCGCCTGACATGGCCGGCGCGCGTCCGACCCGCGCCGAACGCAGCGCCCGGACGCGCGCCGAGCTCATCGAGGCCGCCGAGCGGCGCTTCTTCGTCCACGGCTACCACGGGACGTCGCTGGACGACATCGCCGACGACGCCGGCTACACGAAGGGCGCCGTCTACTCGACGTTCAAGAGCAAGGCCGGGCTCTTCCTCGCGCTCTTCGACCAGGTGATGGAGCGCCGCCTGGAGGAGCTGCGCGCCCTGCTGGACCCTCACCCCGACGACGAGTCGCGCTTCCGCGCGATCGCCGAGCGCCCGGTCGACGAGCGCAACACGCAGTTTCTCCTGCTCTCGATCGAGTTCTGGACGCACGCGGCGCGCGAGCCGGCCGTGCTGGAGGAGTTCTCCGCGCGCTACCGTCGCTTTCGCGACGGCCTCGCCGCGATCGGCCCGCAGGACAGCCCGCTGGGCAGCGAGCGCTGGGCGATCGTCAGCCTGGCGCTCGCCAACGGGCTCGCGCTCGAGCGGCTGATCGACCCGACCGGCGTGCCCGGCGACCTCATGGCGGCCGTGCAGGCGCGGATCGCGCGCGCCTGAGCCGCGGCATCGGCCGCTGGGCTGCGGCGCAGGGTAGGGTCCGCGCGAGCCCGCGTGTTCCCGCTCAAGGACAACATCCCGACCGACCGCACGGCGTACGTGACGATCGCGTTCATCGTGATCAACGTGATCGCGTACTTCCTGCTGCAGCGCGGCGGCATCCTCAGCGGACCCGATGACCAGATCGTGGTCGACTACGGGGCGATCCCCTACGAGATCACGCACCCCGGCAAGGAGTGCGCGATCGCCGCAGAGCAGATCGCCTGCGAGGGGCAGCCGGGCGTCCAGGGTACGGCGCCCGACCAGCCGCCGGCGATCCTCACGGTCTTCACGTCGATGTTCATGCACGGCAGCATCCTGCACCTCGGCGGCAACATGCTGTTTCTGTGGATCTTCGGCAACAACGTCGAGGACTCGATGGGCCACGTGAAGTTCACCGCGTTCTACCTGCTCGGCGGGATCACGGCGCTGCTGGCGCAGACCGTGATCGACCTCGACGCCGCGGTGCCGACGATCGGCGCGTCGGGGGCTGTGGCAGCCGTCCTCGGCGGCTACATCCTGCTCTATCCGCGCGCGCGCGTCGTGACGATCATCTTCATCGTGTTCTTCTTCACGATCCTCGAGCTGCCCGCCATGCTCGTCCTGGGCCTGTGGTTCTTGCTGCAGCTGTTCTACGGCGTCGCCGAGACGGCCACTCCTGCGGGCGGTGGCGGCGGCGTCGCGTACTTCGCACACATCGGCGGCTTCGTCTTCGGGCTGCTGCTGATCAAGTTCTTCGCCAGCCGCAAGAAGGACTACACGGTGCCGCCGAAGTACCCCGTGTATTAGCCCGCGCGGCGTGATCCTCGCCGCGGCGATGCTGTTCATCGGGATGCTGTCCGCGCTCACCGTCTACGTCGCAGTGACCTCCGGGATCACCTTTCTGACCCTGGTCGCGCTGCTCGTGCTGGGCATGTTCGCCAGCGGGATCGTCGGCGTGCTGCGCCACCGGCCGCCGGAGGACTGATCCGCCCTGCATCTGCCCGCAGGACGTGCGGTCCGCTAAGTTTGCGCGCAGGATCGTGACCGTTTCTCCTGACCGCCAACCCGTCGTGGTCGCCGACCTCGACGAGGCCATCGACGTCGTTCGCGCGAGCGGTCTGCGCCTCACGTCGGCCCGCCGGCTCGTGCTCGAGGCGCTGCTCGCCGCGCGCGCGCCGATCTCGGCGGAGGAGATCGCCGACGGCCTCGGCGGCAAGATGACGCAGTCGGACATCGCGTCGGTCTACCGCAACCTCGAGACACTCGGCGAGCTCGGCCTCGTGCGCCACTTCCACGCCGGCCACGGCCCCGGCCGCTACGTGCTCGAGGGATTCGGCGACCGCGAGTACCTCGCGTGCGAGTCGTGCGGGGCGCTCGAGTCGGTGCAGCCGGCGGCGCTCGACGGCGTCCGCGACGCCGTCCGCGATCTGTCGGGCTTCGAGGCGCGCTTCTCGCACTTCCCGATCGTCGGGCTCTGCGCGCGCTGCGCGAAGAAGCGCAACGGCGGGCGCGGCGCGCGTGAGGACTGAAGCGAGCGCTCAGCGCGCCGCGACCGGCCCGCGCGCGGTGATCGCGGCCGCGCGCCGCCGGCCCGTCACGCCGGTCGTGACGAAGACGATCGCAAACAGCGTCGCCGCGGTGAGCACGATCGTCGGGCCCGACTGCACGTCCAGGTGATAGCTGAGGTTCATCCCGACGAAGCCGCAGACCGCGCCGATCCCGGTGGCGAACTGCAACATGCGCGCGAACGAGTTGGTCAGCATCCGCGCGATCGCCGCCGGGATGACGAGCACCGCCGCGACGAGCGTGACGCCGAGCACCTGCATCGTCGCGAGGATCGAGCACGCCAGCACCACGGTCAGCAGGGCGTCCATCCGCGCGGTGTCGACGCCCGCGACATCGGCCACCTCGGGATCGAACGTCGTGAACAGCAGCGCCCGGTAGCGCAGGAAGATCAGCGCGAACGCCAGGATGCTGACCACGAAGATCGCGATCACGTCGTCTGTCCCGACGCCGAGGATGCTGCCGAACAGCGCCGCGTCGAAGCTGCGCCCCGCGGTCCCGAACAGCGCGAACAGCGCCAGCCCGAGCGCGAACGACGCCGTCGTGATCACACCGATCGCCGCGTCGGAACCGATCACCCGCCGCCGCGTCACCGTGTTGATCATGAGCGCCGAGGCGATCCCCCACGCACCGGCGCCGAGCAGGAAGTTCACGCCCAGCAACGAGCTTGCGGCAAAGCCGCCGAACAGCGCGTGCGACAGCCCGTGGCCGATGTAGCTCATGCCCTTCAGCACGACGTAGACGCCGATCGCGCCGCACAGCGCGCCCGCCATCGTGGCGACGAGCAGACCGTTGCGAAAGAACTCGAAGTCAAAGGGGCGCAGGAGCTCGTCGATCATGCGTGGTGGCTCTCGGCATGGTGCGGCGCGTGCGCGCGGCGATAGCCGTCGACGACGACGGGCATCCCGCCGTGCTCGAGCACCTGCATGCTCGCGCCGTAGGTGCGCTCGAGCACGTCGGCGTTGAGGACCTCGTGCGGCGCGCCGTCGCCGATGACGCTGCGGTTCAGGCACACGATGCGCGGCAGGTGCGCGGCGATCCCGTTGAGGTCGTGCGTCGTCAGGACGATCGCCATGCCGCGCGAGTTGAGGTCGTCGAGCAGGTGCATGATCTCGTGGCGCAGGCGCACGTCGACGCCCGACGTCGGCTCGTCCATCAGCAGCAGCTGCGGCTCGCCGAGCAGCGCGCGCGCGATGAACACGCGCTGCTGCTGTCCGCCCGACAGCTCGCGAATGTGACGGTCGGCCAGATCGCCGATGTCCAGCCGCGCCAGCACGTCGGCAACCTGCGCGCGCTCGGCACGGCTGGCCCACGGCAGCCTGCGGCCCGTCACGCGCGCCATCAGCACGCACTCGAAGACCGTCACGGGAAAGCTCCAGTTGATCGTCTCGACCTGCGGGACGTAGGCCATCCGCAGCCCCGGGCGCCGTGCGACGCGGCCGCGCGCGGGGTGCATGCTGCCGGCGAGGACTCGCAGCGCGGTGGTCTTGCCCGCGCCCGACGGGCCGACGATCCCGACGAACTCGCGGTCGTGGATCGTGAGGTCGACGCCGACGAGGACCGCCTCGTCGACGTAGCCGCAGGTGACGCCGGTCAGCGCGAGCAGCTCGTGGCGACCGGTCATTGCGGATAGGACGCCGTGTCGGGGGCCACGTCGCCGGCCTGAAGCGCCTTCAGGGCGCCGGCGTCGCCGCCCATGGCCTCGGTCATCGCCACGTAGTCAAAGCGCATGAGGCCGATCCACGAATGCTCCGGATCGCCCGGCTCGCCCGGCAGGTCGTCGTCGCGCAGGACGTCGACATACGTGACGTCGGCCTCCCTGCCGATCTGCTCGAGCACAGGGCTCGGGAAGACCTCGGAGCCGAAGATCGCGCTGACCTTCGTCTGCCTGACCTGGTCGATCAGGCGCGCGACCTCCTTCGGCGTCGGGTCCTCGAAGTTCGCGACCTGGATCGCGCCGATGATGTCCCAGCCGTAGTCGCGGCCGAAGTAGGCGTAGGCGTCGTGGTAGGTCAGAAGCTTGCGCCTGGGGCGCGGGATCGTCGCGAACGCCGTCCGCATCGCCTTGTCCAGTGCGCGCACCTCGGCCCGGAAGCGCTCGAGATTCGCGGCGAAGTAGGCGGCGTTGTCGGGGTCGCGCCTGCTGAGGTCCGCGCGCACGATCTCGGCGTACTTCAGCGCGTACTTCGGGTGTGTCCAAAGGTGCGGGTTGGGCTTGCCGCCGGACCTCGGAAACGAGACGTCGTAGGCGTACTCGCTCGGCCGGATCGACAGCGTCCCGAGCTCGATGATCTCACCGTCGTCGGCGAGGTTGTCCGCGGCAAGCTCTTTCGTGGGCTCCTCGAGCTTGAGGCCGTTGACGTAGAGCACGTCGAGCCCCGCGAGCAGCTCGGCGACGCTCGGCTTGGGCTCGAACGTATGCGAGTTCGTCCCCTCGGGGACGATGCCGGTGATCCGCACGCGATCGCCGCCGATGTTCGCGACGATGTTCGTGATCGGCGCGACCGTCGTCCCGATCCGCAGCCTGGCGCCGCCCGCCGACGCGGCGTCGGGATCGTCGCGGCCACAGCCGCTGCTCGCGATCGCGAGCGACAGCACGAGGCACAGCAGCGGCAGATGGCGAACACGCGCGAGCATCGACTCGGCCGCAACGTACCGCTATTGCCACAAGGTCGCAATCAGCATACGCTTGCACGCTCATGCCGGTTCGCTACTGGTTCAGATGCGACGTCTGCGGCTGCCTGCCCGACGACGCCACGCGCAGCTCGATCGGAGCCTCGACGCGCGAGGATCTCTTCGGTGAGCTGATCGACGCGATGCCCGGTAAGTGGCTCGTGTGGCACGCCGGCGGCCTGCTCGGGCCGCGCCGCTACGCCTGCCCGGACCACCGCCGTGACCTGTTGAAGTCGATCCGCTTCCACTACGCCTACTGCGGCGAGCAGTGGGTCTGGAAGCGCCCGCCGTTTCCCCAGCGCTGGCCGCCGGACGGCATCACGGGCGAGCCCGACGGAACGCTGAGGATCCCGGAGTCGTTCATGCCGGGACCGGGCGATCGGGGCGAGCCGCCCGCGGCGCCAGGCCGCCCCGGCGCGCCGCGACCTTAGCGCCGCGCTGCGCCGGGCGGACCGGGCTCGCGGCCCGGATCCTGGTCCTTGACGCCGATCCGCCGGCGCGTCTGCGCGACCGTGTCCGCCGGCAGCTCGGGCAGCTTGAACGTCGTGATGCCGTACACGAGCGCGAGCTCGACATAGGCAGCGTCGTAGGCCTGTCGCGCGCGCGTCCAGTCGCTGCCCGACCCGTTGATCTGCAGCCAGCGCCCGTTGTAGACGAGCATCAGGCTGGCTTCGTCCTCGACGGCGTGCGCGACGTAGATGTCCAGCGACAGCGGATCCTCGCCGGCGCCGAGCAGCGCTTCGAGCGCGTCGAGGCCGTCGAGGGTGACGGTCTGCTCGTCGCCCTCGATCGTCACCTCGCAGACGAGCGGATCCAGCGGTCCCGTGGTGACCGCGGCGCGCGCGGCCGCGACCATCGTGTCCAGGCGCGACCAGCCGTTCCAGCGCTCACTCAGCGCGAAGCTGTCCATCCCGAGCAGAGGATACGGCCGCCTCAGCCCGCCGCAAGGCGTGCCGCCGCGATGGCGACCTGGCCGAAGGCGATCTGGCCGTCGTTGGGAGGCAACCGCTCGGGCACGAGCACGCGCAGCCCCGCCTGCTCGAGGCCGGCGCTCGTAAGCTCGAGCAGCAGGCGATTTTGAAAGACGCCGCCGGACAAGACCACGAGGGCGAGCTGCCGGCGCTCGGCGACGAGGACGAGCGCCGCGGCGGTCGCGTGGGCGAGGCCGGCATGAAAGCGCGCGGAGATCGTCCCCACGGGCACCCCGGCGGCGATGTCGTCGAGCACCGCGACGATCGTCGGGCGGACGTCGAGCGCGATGGCGCTGCCGCGGTGCTCGAGCTCCAGCGGGTAGGGGTCGGCGGCCGCGCGGTCGGCGAGTGCCTCGAACTCGATCGCCGCCTGGCCCTCGTACGTGACCTCCAGGCGCACGCCGCAGAGCGCGGCGACGGCGTCGAACAGCCGCCCGGCGCTGGACGTAAACGGCGAGCCCATGCCGTTGGTCGACATCCGCGCGACCATGTTCCAGCGCGGCTGCGCGATGTCCTCGAACGCCGGCGGCAGCGGGGCCTGGATCTCGGTCAGCCAGGCCGCCGCCATCCGCCACGGCTCGGCGATCGCGCGCTCACCGCCTGGCATGCGGATCGGACGGATCCGGCCGCAGCGCTCGATCCGGTCCAGGCCGCCGACGAGGATCTCACCACCCCACACCGTGCCGTCGGTCCCGTAGCCGGTGCCGTCGAAGATCGCGCCGACGGCGGGGCCCGTCTCGCCGTGCTCGGCGAGCGTCGCCGCGAGATGCGCATGGTGGTGCTGGACGGAGAACAGCTGCACGTCCTCGCGGCCCAGCGCGTAGCGCGTCGAGAGATAGTCGGGGTGCAGGTCGTGGACGAGCAGCTGCGGCGCGACCTCGAAGAGGTTCTGGAAGTGCTCGATGCCGGTCTCGAGGGACTGCAGCGTCTCGTAGTTCTTGAGGTCGCCGATGTGGTGGCTCGGCCAGGCGCGCGCGCCCTTGGCGACGCAGAACGCATTCTTCTGCTCCGCGCCGACGCCAAGCACGTCGACTGCTGCCGGCACGGGCAGATCGAGGCTCGCAGGCACGTAGCCGCGCGACCGGCGCAGCATGAGCGGTCGCTCGCGCACGACGCGCACGACCGAGTCGTCGGTCCGCGTCGCGATCGGCCGGTCATGCACGAGGAAGCGGTCGGCGATCGCACTCAAGCGTTCGCGCGCGTCGTCGTCGGAGAACGCGATCGGCTCGTCGGACAGGTTGCCGCTCGTCATGACGAGCGGCACGCCGGTGTCGCTCGCGAGCAGCTCGTGCAGCGGCGTGTAGGGCAGCATCAGACCGAGGTCGGGAGCGTTGGGCGCGACGGACGCCGCCACCGCAGCGCCCGCCAAGCGCCGCGCGAGCACGATCGGCCGCGCGCGCGAGGTCAGCAACGCCTCCTCGCCCGGCCCCAGCTCGACGAGCTCGCGCGCTGTCTGCAGATCGCGAACGAGCAGCGCGAACGGGCGATCCTCGCGGCGCTTGCGTGCGCGCAGCGCGGCGACCGCATCCTCGCTGTCGGCGCGGCACGCGAGGTGGTAGCCGCCGAGGCCCTTGACTGCCAGGATCCGGCCCGCGAGCAGGTCGTCGGCGGCGGCACGCACGGCGTCGGCTCCGGCGGTGCGCTCTACCGGGCTGCCGTCGCGCTCGAGCAGCCGGACCTGCGGTCCGCAGACGGGGCAGGCGTTGGGCTGGGCGTGGAAGCGACGGTCGGCAGGGTCCTCGTACTCCGCCCGGCAGGCGTCGCACATCAGAAAGCCCGCCATCGTCGTCAGCGGGCGGTCGTAGGGGATCCCGCGCACGATCGTGAAGCGCGGCCCGCAGTTCGTGCAGTTCAAGAACGGATAGCGGTGGCGGCGGTCGGCGGGATCGGCGAGCTCCGCGAGGCAGTCCTCGCATGTCGCGGAGTCCGGCGTGACCGACGCTGTCGCGGCGCCGCCGTGCGCGCTCGCGACGATCTCGAAGCCGGGCGCCCCGACGACGGGCACGTCCTGCGCCTCGACGCCGCGCACCTCAGCCAGCGGCGGCGCGTCGGCGCGCAGGCGCGCGAGGAACACGTGGACGGCATCGGGCGCGCCCTCGGCCTCGACGAGCACGCCGCGCTCGTCGTTGAGCACCCAGCCGGCGATCCCCAGCTCGCCCGCGAGGCGGAACACGAACGGCCGGTAGCCGACGCCCTGCACGGTGCCGTCCACGCGGGCGCGGACGCGCCGCTTCGCCCCCTCGGACTGTGTGCTCACGGCGCCGGGATCTGCGGGCCGACGAGCTCGACGAGCTCGCGCAGCACGTGGTAGACGCTCGCCTGCGCCTCCTGGATGCGCGGGATGTTCTGCGAGCGCGTGACGATGATGTGGTCGGCGAGGTTGTTCGCGGCGACGTTGCCGCCGTCGTAGCCGACGCAGGCGATCGTCACGAGCTTGCGCTTGCGCGCCTCCTTGAGCGCCTCGAGGATGCTCAGCGAGTTGCCGCTCGTCGACAGGGCGAGCAGCACGTCGCCCGCGCGGCCATAGGCGATCACCTGGCGCTGGAAGATCTCCTCCGTGCCGATGTCGTTGGCGACGGCGGTGATGATGCCGGTGTCCTCGGTGAGGTCCAGCGCGCGCCGCGGGGGGCCGCCGTACAGCGGGGTGTGGAAGTCGGCGACGACGTCCATCGCGTCGGTCGCCGAGCCGCCGTTGCCGAGCGCGATCAGCCGCCCGCCGGCATCGAGGCGCTCGCGCAGGACGCGCGCGGCGACGAGTAGCGTGTCGCAGCCCTCGGTGAGCGACTGCGCGCGCAGCGCCATGACCTCGTCGGCCTTGAGCAGCATCGACTTGCGCACGTCGTCGAGGATCTCGTCGAGGTTGTGCTCCTGCTGGGTGAGGAAGGGATAGAGGAAGCTCGACGCGCCCGGGTCGTGGACGGGCTTGGCGGCACGGCCCTCGAGCAGCCCGCGGTGGTCGAGGAAGATGTGGACGAGCTCCCACAGCAGGTGGTAGAGCGTCTCGACGATCTCCTGCCGGATGAACGGATCCGGCACTCCCGAGAGGTCGAACTCCCACTCCGCGCCCGAGCCAGGCGCGAACGCGATCGTCAGGCAGCCGCGCTCGCGCGCCGCGCCGAGCGCGGCGAACGTGTCGGGGTTCTCGCCAAAGCCCATCGCGATGTCCTCGCCCTCGGCCTCGAGCGCGACCTGGGCGGCGACGCGACCGCCCTCGCCGGCGATCCCGAGCGCCGGCAGCGCGCTCTTGCCGACGATGACCGGATGGACGAACTCGACCGCGACGTGGCGCGCGTCGGAGCGGTCGGCGGGTGTTGCGCCGAAGGCCACGAGGCGGCCCTCGCGCGCGAAGCGCTCGGCCATCCTGTGGCACAGGCGCGCGAGCCGCTCGGCCTCCGCGGCAAAGAACTGCGCGTTGCACTCACTGCGGTCGCGCAGCAGAGCCTCGACCCGCTCGGCGCCGATGAGCGCCGACTGGCTCACGCGGGTGCGTGCTCGTGGTCGGCGTGGTCGTGGTGCTCGTGATCGTGAGCTGCCTCGGCCGCCACCCGCGCGGGAAGGTCCTTCAGCCACGTGCGGAACTCCTCGACGCCCTCGCCGGTCTTCGCGCTGACGCGCATGACCGTGGCGTGGTGGTTGACCTGGCGGATGTTCGCCTCGAGGCGGTCGACGTCGAAGTCGAGATGCTCGAGCAGATCGACCTTGTTGATGACGACGAGCTCGCAGGCGCGGAACATGAGCGGGTACTTCAGCGGCTTGTCCTCGCCCTCGGTCACCGAGCAGACCATGATCCGCGAGTCCTCCCCGATGCGGAACTCCGCCGGGCAGACGAGATTGCCGACGTTCTCGACGATCAGGACGTCGAGCTCGGCGAGCGGGACCGCCGGCAGCGCCGAGCGGACCATGTTCGCGTCGAGATGGCACTCGCCGCCGAAGCCGTTGTCGGTGTTGAGCTGCACGACTGGGATGTGCAGGACCGACAGCCGGTCGGCGTCGAAGCTGCCCTGGACGTCGCCCTCGAGGACGCCGACGCGAAGTCCTTCCTCGGCGAGCCCTTCCAGGCCGCGCTCCAGCAGCGTCGTCTTGCCCGCGCCGGGAGCGCTCATGAGGTTCACGACCGTGACGTCGGAGCGATCGAAATCACCGCGGTTCGCCGATGCGATCGTGTTGTTGGCGTCGAGAGCGTCCTCGACGACCCTCACCTTGGTGCGGTGCATGCCGCGTCCTCCTCGTCCTCGACCTCGATCGACTCGACCATGAATTCCTCGCCCGTCTTGACCTCGACCGCTCCGGGTCCGCAGGTCCCGCAGATGAACGCCGGGATCTCGATCTGCCACTCGTTCTGGCAGGTGTCGCAGACCAAAACCGCCGGAACGTCGATGATCTCCAGCGTAGCGCCCTCGCAAGGGGTGTCCTTGCCGACGATCGCCAGGTAGAACTCGAGCGTGTCCTTGACGACCTGACGCAGCCGGCCGATGCGCAGCGTCACGTGCGTGACCCTGCGCCCCTCGGCGTGCTTGTTGACCGTTGCGACGATCGCGCTCGAAAGATCGAACTCGTGCACGTCGTCTACTTCGCGTCGTCGACCGACGCGTACGCCTCGTCGGTGAGCAGCTCCTTGGCGGTCTCCAGGACGAGGTCGACCGCGCGATCGACGGCCTCCTCGACGGCCGGCGTCAGGCCGACGCCCATCTCCTCGATCGTTGCGGGCTCGCACGCGACGATGACGACCTTGCCCGGCCAGCCGCCGGTGATCTTGATGAAGCGCAGGACCGTCTCGGGATCCATCGCGTGCGGGTTGAGGACCTCGCCGTCCTCGACCGAGCCGCCGGGGACCTCGTCCTCGTCGACCTCCATCACGTACAGCGTTCCGGGCGATCCGCCCTGGCGGCTGACGTCGATCATCAGCAGGCCGTCGTAGCCGTACATCACCTGGTAGGCGAGATCCAGGCCGCCGGTACCGAAGTCGATCACCGCGATGCCCTCGGGCAGCTCGCGGCCCTCGAGGCGCCGCGCGACCTCGCTGCCAAAGCCGTCGTCGCGCTGCCAGGCGTTGCCGATGCCGGCGATCAGCACCTGCTTGGGACGCCCGGACACGTCCGGTTCACTCAGCTCCAGGGGCGCATCCGGCGCCGGCGGGCGCCAGTTGTCGCGCGGCGGCTCGAGCGTCTCGTTGTCTCGCTGCTCGTCCTCGCTCACGTCAGCACCTCGACCTCTTCGGCGAAGAAGAACAGAAAGCGCCCGCTCTCCCCCAGAATCTCCTGCATCGGATCGTCGTCGACCGTGACACCGATGTGGAGGCGATCGTCGACGCGCAGAAACAGCCTGTGGATCGTCGCAGAGCGGCCGTCGAGCATCTTGTCGTAGACGTCTGCGTTCTGCGGCGGGTGCAAGATGACCTTGTCCCCGCGGCGGTACCTGACGCCGTTGAAGGTGACATCGCGCTCGCCGGGCGGATCCTCGATCCGTACGCGGCCATGGAGATCCATCAGCTGCTGGGGCGTCGTCGCGTCGGCTCGCGCCAGCATCTCGCGCACCTTCGGGTCCTGAGCTGCGATCTCCTCGCGCTCCTGGTCCGACAGCGCCTGAATATGCAGCACGAGCGCCTCCTCGATCTCGGTGCCGTCGAAGAAGTCGTTGACGCTCTCAGGGGCGATCTCCGGATGCTCTGGCAGCAGGATCGTCGGCGCCAGCAGGGCGTCGTCCTGTGGTGTCGCGAGCACGGGCCAGGTGTTCACCTGGCAGCAGCCGGCGACGCCGTCATCCCCGCGCTCCAGCGGCGAGATGAACTTCTCTGCGCCCATGACCCTCGCGAGCAGGTGCGTGGAGAGCATGCTCTTCAGCAGCGCCTCCTTGCGGTCGGCGGTCTGCTCCTCGTCGGTCAGCGGCGTGATGTTCTCGACCTGCAGCGTCACGCGCCCGTGGCCATCCGGCAGCCGCTCGACGATCAGCTCCGCCTTGCCCTCCAGATCGCCGAACTCGAACTTCACCGTCGAGGGCGCCGCGCCGAGCTGCACGCGCCGCTCGACGGCTTGGTGCTGCTCGCCGGACGGCTGCAGAAAGCGCACCTCGCCGGTGACGACCGCATCGGCGGAGGTCACGACGCCCTGCATCTGCATGCGGTCGAACGCGTGTGACTGATGCTTTGCGTAGTCGGCCGGATAGACTATCCCGAACGGCGTCGGCGTCGCGTTCTTCGTCGCGCCCGGAGTGTACGGGTAGAGCGCGTAGCCCTCGAACAGCAGCGAGTCGACGAGCCGCTCGAGGTGCGACTTCGACGACGTGATGCCGACGTCGGACGGGGTCGCGGGGCTGATCGGTTCGATGCCGCTGGTCATCCGTTCTCTCCTTCGTCGTCTACGGGCACGTGCTTGAGCAGGTCGAGGGCGACCGCGTCGAAGCTGTGCAGGCCATGGGCTCGCTTGTACCTCTTGAACTCTTCGAGCGTGTCGTTGTGCAGGATCACGAAGCCCGACTCACCATGATGGTGCTTCATCATGTCCTTCCAGGCGGTGACGGGCATCCGGTACTGTGCCGTGGTGTGCCACGGCAGGTGCAGCACCTGAACCTGGCGCTGCGGCCCCTGGTACAGCACCCGACCGGTGAAGTGGAAGGTCAACGGCACGTCTCCGTCGGGCAGCGCCGAGACATATCGCGAGGCAACCATCTCGAGATCCGCCGTGCACGGGACCTCCAATCCGAACGTGATGGCGCCGGCGAACGAGTGCACGATCGTGCTCGCGTGAGTCCACAGGAAGCTGCGCGTCGTCGAGGGCCAGCGATCGGGCGTGCCAAACAGCTCGTAGAGATCCTCGCGCGTCGTTGCGTCGTACTCGCGCCGCGCGGGATCGAAGTTGATCTGCGCGGTCAGGGAGATCGCGTAGATCGGCCGGTCCGTCGGCTCGAACACGCTGAGCTCGAAGCGCAGCGTGGGCTGAGCGGCAAAGGGCTCGTGCGCGACGCCGAGGACCTCGAAGGTGACCTCCGGCCTGTAGTCACGTTCCTCACTCGGCGGCCTCGCAGCGTCTGATTGGGAACTCATCCGACAACTCCGGCCTTGTGGCGTACGTACTCGAAGAACTTGGGCACGGCATCGGCGATCGCGTTGCCGCCCGAGATGCCCTCCCACGTCGACTTGATCAGGCCGACGAGGCGGTAGCACTCGTCGATCGGCACGATCGCGTGCTGGTGCGCGCCGACCATGCGGTTGACGACGAGCGCCTCGGCATCGGCCTCGAGATCACGCAGGATCGGGTTGAGCTCGAGCAGCTTGTCCCAGCTCTCGAGATGCAACTCGCACTCTGTCGCGCCGGCCGGGCTCGGGTACAGCGCGACGACGCGGTTCGTTCCCGTCGAGCGCATGAAGAAGGCCAGACCCACGGGCAGCTGGAAGGCCGCCCACAGCTCGTCCGGGAACACGAAGTCGTCGAGCCACAGCGTCCGCGTTCCGACGGGGCAGTAGCTCTCCAGTCCCGACTTCATCGCCAGGCAGGGCTCGCACGAACACAGGATGCGTCGCTCGTTGAGCTCGAGCAGGTGCCGGTGGTCGTCTGACAGCGGCCTTCCACAGATCTCGCACTTCTCGGTCTGAACAGGCGCGGGCCGCGCAAGGCGGCCCAGGCCTGTCACAAGCGTGGAAGGCAGGCGTCCGCCGGCAGTCACTTCCCCACGCCCGACGGACACTCGGTGTAGGGCGCATCTGCCACCGGCAAACTCGTCCCTCCAACCTGGACCATCGGCAGCGACAGCCCCGCCGGGGTGGCCTGCTCCTCGTCCAGCCCGACGACGCCCTCGACTTCGAGCCCGAGCAGATATGGAGCGACCTCGTCGATCGCCTCACGCAACGCGTTCTCCAGCGTCGACGCCGAGGCCGGACAGCCGTCGCAGCTGCCCTGCAGCCGCAGCCGGGCGATCCCGTTCTCGACGCTGACGAGCTCGACGTTGCCGCCGTGACCCGCGAGGAACGGGCGGACGTTGTCCAGGCCCTGCATGACGCGCTCCTCCAGCGGCACCGGAAACAGGCCGTGGATCAGCAGCAGGCTTGCGACGACGCCGTCGTCGAGCAGTGCGTCGCGGATCGGGAGCGCCGGCTCCCCGGCGTCCGCGAGGACGCCGAGGATCCGCTCCAGACCAGCTCCGTACAACTCGAGAACTGCGCCGATGAGCTCCTGTACGCGGTTCTGCGCGACAGGATCGGCGATCTCGTCGAGCGAGCCCAGGAGTTCCTGGACCCGCTCGACCAGCTCTTCCGGAGCTTGGTGCTCAGTAGCCACTAGGCCCTCAGCACATCCCCGTCGGCGTGTGCTGGACCTTCTTGACGCGGCCCTTGCCGGTGTACATGTGCACACCGCACGGCAGGCACGGGTCGAAGGAGCGCACAGCGCGCATGATGTCGATCCCCTTGAAGTTGTCCGGCCCGTTCTCCTCGAAGATCGGGGTGTTCTGGACAGCGTCCTCGTAGGGTCCCGGGGTCCCGAACTTGTCGCGCGGGTTCCCGTTCCACGGGGTCGGGGGATAGGGCTGGTAGTTCGCGACCTTGCCGTCGCGAATGACCATGTGGTGGCTGATGACGCCGCGAGCGGCCTCATGGAACCCCACGGAGACGGCCTCCTCCGGAACGGTGAAGCTGTTCCAGGACTTGACGCGCCCGGCGCGGACCTCGACGAGGGCCTTCTCCAGGTTGTACAGACCGATCAGCGCCGCAACGGCCTGATGGTACGTACGCGCGCGGTCACGCTCGATCGCGTTTGACCACGGCGGGATCTTCCACTCGAGCTCCATCTCGGGCATGTTCAGCGACTTGGGCAGCACCATCTGCAGGCTGTGCCCCGTCGCCTTCATGTATCCGATGTCGACGAGCCCAGCCTTCGCCGTGCACCAGTTGCGCGCGAACGGACCGCCACCGGTGTCGGTCGCAACGTAGATGTCGTTGCGCTTGTCGTACATGCGCGGCGCCGCGACCCACGAGTACTTGTCGTTGAAGTCGCGCTTCTGCGGCTTCGGCAGGGTCTGCTTGTTCCACGGGTGGCGCTTGTCCACGGGGTTGCCGAGCGGATCGTGCGTGACGAACGTCTCTTCCTGGTCCCAGTCGTCGAAGTACGAATGGCCCAGGAGGATCCGCATCGCGAGGTTGATCTCGACCAGGTCGGTCGTGATCAGCTCGCCCTTGAAGACGAGGCCAGGCGTGATGAAACGCTTGCGGCCCCAGTCGGTCATGGTCTTGTACTCGTACGTCACGTACTCGGGATCGTCGAACGCGCCCCAGCAGATGATGTCCGTGTCGCGGTAGCCGACCCGCTCGTACCCCGGCATGGCCTCGTAGAAGAAGTCATACAGGTCGTCGTGCATCGGCACCGTGCGCTTGATGTAGTCCATGTAGCGCATGAGCCGCACGTAGTAGTCGGTCATCGTCTGATGGGTGATGTCCGCACTGCAGCCGCCCGGCATGATCGTCGAGGGATGCGTGTGCCGGCCGCCGAAGAGGCAGTACATCTCGCGCGTGTACCGGGCGACGCCGAGCGTCTCCAGGTAGAACGAACCCGTGAACGGGTTCAGCGCGCGCATGATGTCCGCGATCGTCTTGTAGCCGTGGATGTCCGAATGCGGGGCCGAGGTGTTCTCGGCCTTCGCGAGCACGGACGGGTTGGTCTCCTTGACCATCTGCTCGCAGAAGTCCACGTTGGCCATGCAATCGTTGAAGATCGCGTGGTCGAACATGTAGTCCGCGCTCTCGGCCAGGTTGAAGGCATAGTCGCCGAGCTTCGGCGGCTTGACCCCGTAGGCCATGTTCTGGTTCAGGCAGGAGACCGTACAGTGGTTGTCTCCGCAGATCCCGCAGATACGACTCGTGATGAAGTGCGTATCGCGGGGATCGATGCCCTTCATGAAGATGTCGAATCCACGGAAGATCATCGACGTGCTGTAGCACTTGTTGACCTTGCGGTTCGTGAAGTCGATCTCCGTGTGGATGCCGAGCGACCCGACGATACGGGTGATCGGATCCCACGCCATCTCCTTGACTACGACGCCGGAGGTCGTAGTCGGTGTTTGCAGTGTGGCCATGTGTCTGTGTCTCTCCCTTACGTCCAGTGCGGGCTGTAGCCCGAGGTGATCTCTTCGCGCGGGTGGCGCCAGTCCGGTTCCTTGTCGTAGTTGCGCTCGATCGACTGGTTGCGGAAGTAGCGCAGCAGCGGCCCGTAGGTGAACTTCGCCGTGTTCGACGACAGCTTCGCCTTGGAGTCCTCATCCATGAACGGCATGTACTTGTCGGGGAAGCCCGGCATCGTGCAAGCCATGCAGATGCCACCCACGTTCGGGCACCCGCCGACGCCGCTCTGCCAACCGCGGATCGGGACGTTGCACTTCACGACCGGACCCTTGCACCCGAGCTTGACCAAGCATCGGTGGTCGGAGCCGTACTCCGTCGCGAAGTTGCCGTGCTCGTAGAAGGCAGCGCGGTTGCAGCCCTCGTGCACGGTGCGCCCGAAATGCATCGTCAGGCGGTGCTGATCGTCGAGCTCCGGGACCGGCGCGATGCCGGCCAGGGCCATCACGAGCACCGTCAGCGACTCGGTCGTGTTGTCCGGCTGCGCCGGGCAGCCGGGGATGTTGATGACGGGCAGTCCGGCGGCCGACTTCCAACCCCATCCGAGGTAGTCGCAGAGCCCCATGGCGCCCGTCGGGTTGTTCTTCATCGCCGGGATGCCGCCGTAGGTCGCGCAGGTGCCAAGGGCAACCGTTGCGGCCGACTTCGGCGCGAGGCGATCGATCCACTCGTTGGTCGTGATCGGCTGGCCGTCGCTCGGGTTGACACCCATGCCCGCCCAGTGACCCTCGCCGTTGATCTTCTCGTTCGGGATCGAGCCCTCCACGATGAGGACGAACGGGTCGAGCTTGCCGGCCTCGGCGTCGTACCAGGCCTGCATGAACTCGGCGCCGTTCTCGTACGCGAGGACCGGGGTATGTGCCACCACCTTCGGCATGCCCGGGATCGCGCCCGTGATGATGTCCTCGAGGCTCGGGTTGACAGCCGACGTCATGGCAACCGAGTCGCCATCGCAGCTCAGCCCAGACGTCATCCAGATCACGTGAGCCGTGATCTGCTCCGTCTCATGCTGCCTCGGTGCGAATTCGATCGAGGCCATATATGTACTCCTCCCTTTGACTAACAGATGCGCGGCAGCGGATCTCCCACGAGCTGATCCATTACGCGCTTTCCTCCGAAGGCGGTGGCCATCAACACCATGCCTTCGGGCTCGGTCCTGCACTCACCGATCATGGCGGCCTCTTCGCCGCCCGGTGCCGACCGCAGTGCGGCCAGGGCTGCGTCCGCTGCCTCTGGGGCAACGATCACAACCATCTTCCCCTCGTTCGCCACGTGCATCGGGTCGATCCCGAGGATCTCCGCGGCGCCTGCGACTGCCGGGTGCACCGGCACCGCGGCCTCGTTGATGACCATCGCAACGCGCGATGCTCGAGCGAGTTCGTTGAGAACCGATGCGACGCCGCCGCGGGTCGCGTCGCGCAGGCAGCGCAGCGACGGACCGGCCCGATCGAGCAGCGTGTCGGCCATCGGCCAAAGGGACATGGTGTCCGAGACGATGTCGGCGTCGAGGTCGAACTCGCCGCGCGCCAGCATGATCGCCGTTCCGTGGTCGCCGATGCGCCCGGAGACGAGGATCTTGTCGCCGGGCTGCAGCGACGACGGCGACAGGCTCGCGCGATCGTCGAGCACGCCCATGCCGGTGGTGCAGATGTACATCTGGTCGCACGCGCCGCGCTCGACGACCTTCGTGTCACCCGCGACGATCGGCACGCCGGCGGCGGCGGCCGTCGCGCCGATCGCTGCGACCTGCTCCTTGAGGATGTCGGCCGGCAGGCCCTCCTCGAGGATCAACGCGAGCGTCAGCGCCAGCGGCTTGGCGCCGGCCATCGCGAGGTCGTTGACCGTGCCGTTGACGGCGAGCTCGCCGATCGTCCCGCCGGGGAACGTGATCGGGTTGACGACGAAGGAGTCCGTCGTCATGGCGACGTTGCCGCCGAGCACCGGCACGGTGCCGGCGTCGGCCATCGCCTCGAGCGTCGCGTTGGCGAACGCCGGCACGAGCAGGCCCTCGATGAGGCTCTGCGTCGCCTTGCCGCCGGCCCCGTGCGCCATCGTGATCTGCGTGTCGCGGAACTTCTGACGCTTCGCGCGCGCAGTCTCGATGATGTTCAGGACCTTCTGCTCGCGCTCGGATACGGGAGAGCTCATTTCGCCCTCCGGTCGACGCTACTCATACGACCTCGCGCTCGCGGGCGAACCGCCCGTAGTTGTAATACGCGGCGCAGGCGCCCTCGCTGGACACCATGCACGTTCCGATCGGCCGCTCGGGCGTGCAGCCGGAGCCGAACACCTTGCACTCCCACGGCTTGATGACGCCCTTGAGGACCTCGCCGCACTGGCAGGCCTTCGGATCGGCCACGCGGATGCCCGGGACGCCGTACTGGATCTCGGCGTCCATGTCGGCGTAGGCCTCCGAGAGCTTCAGGCCGCTCTGGGAGATGAAGCCCATGCCGCGCCACTCGAAGTGCGGGCGCAGCTCGAAGACCTCGGACATGACCTGCAGCGCGCGCGGGTTGCCGTCGTAGGGCACGACGCGGGCGTACTGGTTCTCGACCTCGCAGCGGCCGTCCTTGAGCTGCGTGAGGATCATGTGGATCGCGTGCAGCACATCCAGCGGCTCGAAGCCGGCGACGGAGATCGGCTTGCCGTACTCGGTCGGGATGAACTCAAACGGCCGGACGCCCACGACGGTCGAGACGTGACCCGGGCCGATGAAGCCGTCCAGGCGCAGGTCGGGCGAATCGAGCAGCGCGCGCAGCGGCGGCACGATCGTCACGTGGTTGCACATGCAGAAGAAGTTCGAGACGCCTTCGGCCTTTGCGCGCTTGAGCGTCAGTGCCGTCGACGGCGCGGTCGTCTCGAAGCCGATCGCGAAGAAGACGACCGGCCGCTGCGGATTGGCCTTCGCGATCCGCAGCGCGTCCAGCGGTGAGTAGACCATGCGGATGTCGGCGCCCTCGGCCTTGGCGTCCAGCAGCGTGCCGGCGGAGCCGGGCACGCGCAGCATGTCGCCGAAGCACGTGAAGATCACGTCGGGCTGATGCGCGAGCGAGATGCCGTCGTCGACGCGGCCCATCGGGATCACGCAGACCGGACAGCCGGGCCCGTGCACGAGCTCGACGTTCGCGGGCAGCAGGTCGTCGATCCCGTACTTGTAGATCGAGTGCGTGTGGCCGCCGCAGACCTCCATGAACTTGTAGTGGCGGCCGGGCTCCACTAGACCCAGGATCTCTCCCGCGAGAACTTCCCCGAGCGCGGGGTCGCGGAACTCGTCTACGTACTTCATGCAGGGACCTCCTCAGTGAGTCGTGCGATGGCGGTGCCGGCGTGGACGAGGAGTCGATCCCCCGGCGCCACCGGAGCGACCAGGTCGGTTTCGACCGTCTCGGACTTCCCGTCGTCATCCGCGCAGAGCGCAAGTCCCCTCTCCTCGTCGAGGCGGAGGACCGTCAGGGGGATGGCGACGTCGCCGCACGTGATGCAGCTGGTGCTGGCGTCGCAGGTCGGTGCCGGCGCGGCGGCCGCGTCGGTGCTGAGACGTTTCATTCGATGATGCTCGCCTTCAGCTCTTCGAGCTCTTGTTCGTAGTCTTCGCCCATGCTCTCAAGCATACGCCGCGTTTCGAGAGCCTCCGCCTCATCGACCTTGGACATCGCGAAGCCCACGTGGATGAGCACCCAGTCGCCCGGTCCCACGCCATCACCATCGTCATCGAGAAGTCCGATGTTCACGTTGCGCTGCACCCCCGCCACGTCGACCTTCGCGAGGCGATTGCTCTCGTCTACCACCTCGAGGATCTGTCCGGGAATTGCCAGGCACATACGACGTCGAACCCCCCGTTCGTGCTGCGTTGCCACACCGCTCACTGATGAGCAGGGCCAGTGGTACCACGCCCAGCACGTCCGCACTAGATGCGCCGATCACCTTGCGCCCGCCCGCGCACCCGTGGTACCAACGCCCGGGCGGGACGAGAAGCTCGCCCAGACCGGGAAAGGGAGGATGAGACCGCGTGTCAAGAGGCCGATCGGTGACGCAGGATCCCATTGAGCAGGCGCTGGACAAGCTTGGGGCGCTTGGCGTACCCGTCAGCGAGATCGGAGAGAAGGCCGGCGCCCTCGTCGGACAGCTGGGGTCGTTGGACCCCTTCGAGATCCTCGACCAGGTCACCTCGATCGACCCGAGCCAGCTGGACGTCGGCGAGATGCTCGCCGAGCTGAAGTCCAAGTACGACGACCTCGACCCGGCGCTCAAGGTGCCCGTCGCCGTCGCCGCCGGCTTCGTCGGTGCCCGGGTGGTGAGGTGGATTGTCCGCTAGCAGCGATCGCACCCATACACGCGCGCGCGAGAACATGATCAGGTTGGCGCGATGACGCGCCAGCCGATCACGAATGACACGAGCGCCGGCGCGCCCGATGCGGACGCGCTCGTGGTCGCGACGGGCGCGCAGAAGCCAGGTATGGTCACGGTGCGGGAGGATGTGCTCGCGTCGGCGGGCGCCGCGATCGGGTTCGTCGCAGGTGCCGGCGGGATCGGCGCGGCCGCCGGCATGCCGCTCCGCGCGCTCGGCCTGGGGCGTCGGACACCAGCGTTGAAAGGGATGCGAATGAGAAACTCAAAGCGCAACGCACAGCTCGCGCCGGCGATGTACTCGCTCGCGGCGACGAACGCGCAGCTGCTCGGCCTCGTCGGGCGTCGCCACCCGATGATGGCACTCGCCAGGCTCGGCGTCGTCGCCGCTGGCGTGGCGTACGTGACCGCCGACGAGGCGGGTCGCAAGGCGATGCTCGACCAGGCGACGGGGCTGCTCGAGCAGGGCGGCAACCTGCTGACCAGCTCGGGCCTGCTCGACAAGGTCTTCAACAAGTAGACCCAGGCGCGGCTGGTCCGCGTTCCCCGGAGGTCATTTCCGGGGCACGCGGTGCCGGCGTCGTCCAGTGGTCCACTACTTGGCTTCGGCGGCCGCGTGGATTCGCCCGCCGCCCTTGGACTGCGACAGCCGCCCACCGGCGCGTCCATGACGCACCGCCGCGAGTTCGGCCATGATCGACAGCGCGGTCTCACGCGCGTTCGTCGCGCCCAGATCCAGTCCGACCGGCGCACTGATGCGCCCCTGGTCCTCCTCCGGCACGCCCGCGGCGAGCAGTCGCTCGCGACGGTCTTTCTGCGCGCGTTTGGAGCCCATCGCGCCGATGTAGGCGACATCCGAGCGCAACGCGATCAGCAGCGTCGCATCGTCGAGCTTGGGATCGTGCGTGAGGATCACGATGTACGTGCCCTTGTCCGGTGCACCCAGCTGCTCGAAGGCCTCCTCGGGCCACGCCGCGACGACGCCGAGGGCATCGGGAAAGCGCTCCGGGGTCGCAAAGCGCGCGCGCGGATCGACGACATAGGGGCGCCAGCCGCAGACGCGCGCGAGCGCCGACAGGTGCTGCGCGTACTCGACGGCGCCGAAGATGACGATCCGCGGGTCGGGATTGATGACATCGATGAACAGATCGCCGCGCACCTCGGAGCGCTCTGCCCACATGAGGTCCTCGGCGTCGGCCTTGCCCTGAGCATCCAGCTCGGGATCGCCGAGCGTGCCATCGGAGGTGCCGTCAATGCGCACGAGCAGCTTCTCGCCCTTGTGCGGGCCCTGCACGACCGTGACGAGCGCTGCGCGTCCGTCCTCGCGCGCGATCTGCGCGAACTGCTCGTGGATGCTCACGGCTCGAAGCGCTCCACCCAGACGTCGATCTCGCCGCCGCAGGGCAGCCCGACGTCCCACGCCTCCTCGTCGGCGATGCCGAACGTCAGCAGCTGCGGCTCGCCGCCGTTGTTGAGGATCGTGTCTGCGACCTCGATCACCGCGCCCTCGACGCAGCCTCCCGAGACCATCCCCGAGACATCGCCCCGGTCGTTGATCGCCATCTTCGCGCCCGGCGGACGCGGAGCCGAACGGCGGGTGCCGGTGATGGTGGCGATCGCCACCTGCGCCCCCTCCCCGACCCAGCGATCGACGTCCTCGATTACGTCCTTCATCGCCTCGCTCCTTCCACTGTCACTCGGCGCCCAGCGGCGGTCGCAGGACCGCGCGGGGCGTGTGCAAAGCACAGCGGACACCTTACTCGCGCGCGCGAGCGCGACCGCGTACCGCCCGCGGATATGGCGCAGCTGCGTCCGGATGAGAGACCGCGTCGGGCCGGGAGCGCTTCGAACGCACCCGGCCGGCGGTCTGGCTACGCCTTCCCGACGTTCGCCGCGAAGGACTTCATGAGCTGCTCGAGCACGGCAACGATGGTGCCCTCGCCCATCGATGCGGCCTTGCCGCTGACGTTTGCGGTCGCGTCGATCTTGCCCTCGCCGCCGCCGACAGCGATCGTGACGTCGCCGGAGGCGTTGCTCTGTCCGCCGGCCTCTTTGGTGTTGGCCTTGATCTTTACCGTCTTGCTGCCGGCGTCGGCCGACTCGATCGTGACCGGCCCCGTGAACTTCATGCCCATCGACCCCATCTTCACGTCGATCTCGGCCTTGACAGACTCGGCGCTGTCCGCCGATACGACCTTGCCACCGGGAACACACGGCACAAGCTTGTTGAGGTCGCTGATGATGCTCCAGGCGTGATCCGGGTTGGTTACGGGGAACGTGTTGTTCAACGTCGGCATGCTGCGCCTCCTCCTTTGTCCAGGTATGACGGCTGCTTCGTCCCAAACGTTCCTTCGCGCGCGGTGCCGCCGCCGCCGGGGCAGCATGGCGCTGAGCAGCGGGTGAGTATTTCAGGTCCGCAGCCGGTCCGCCCGCTCGGCGTGGGGCACGTAGGGAGCCGCCGAACATGAGCGTGTCTTCATAGAATCCGCCGATGGCGATTCAGGCAGGGACATACAAGCTCGGACCCGACAACGCGTCTCTTCATGTCGAGACGGGACGCAGCGGCGCTGCGGCCAAGGCAGGACACGACCTCATCATCGACGTCACGTCCTGGGAGGCGACGCTCGAGGTTGGTGACAGTTCAAGCCTTTCACTCAGCGCGGACTCGACGTCGCTGCGCGTGCGCGAGGGCAAGGGTGGCATGCAGGCCCTCAAGGACGACGACATCGACGACATCCACAAGACGATCGACAAGGACGTGCTCAAGAAGAAGGACATCACCTTCACGTCTTCGAGCGTCGAGACGGCAGGCGACGGCCTCAAGGTCAGTGGAGACCTCGAGGTGGGCGGCAAGTCCAAGCCGATCAGCTTTGACCTCAGCGAGACCGGGGGCACCGTCACGGGCAACGCGGCCTTCAAGCAGAGCGACTGGGGCATCAAGCCGTACTCGGCCCTGTTCGGCGCACTGAAGGTCAACGACGAGGTGAACGTCGTGGTCGAGGGCAAGCTCGCCTGAGCCTGGATCCAGGGCTGAGCCGACGCTGCCAACGGATACGATGAGCGGGTGCCCATGACCGTCGCCCACATCGCGGGGATTCCGCTCGAGGAGACGATCGCGATGGCGGTTCCCGTGCTCGGGGCCACCTACGTGGCGATCATGGCGAGCCTGCGCACGCGCCGGCGTCCCTGGAAGCGCGGCGACTGACCCGCCTCCAACGACCACCGGCCTGCAGAGCAGGCCGGTGGGTCTACAGCGCGGTATTGCTGGCGTTCGTCAGTTGCGGAAGGTCGTCTGCGCGTCCAGCGAACCCTCGAGCTGGCGACCGTCGGGGCCGAGCGGAAGCTCGATCGCGCCGCCGTGGGCGTACAGCGCGATCTCCTCGATGCGCTTGCCGCCGAAGTTGTCGCCGTTCCACGACAGCGACTGCGGTGACGTGCCGAGCATGCCGCCGGCGAGGTAGCGCGCCTTGTCCTTGATCTTCGCGCACGTCTTGCGCGTCGCGTCCTGCAGACCGGGGCTGGACTGCGTGACGTACCCGTGTCCGCCGCCGAAGCGGTCGAGATCCTGCGGGACGACCTTGACGTCACCCGAGGGCATGCCGAGCTCGTCGCCGACCACCTGGGCCAGCTGCGCATCCTGCCCGCCGCCGTCGCAGCTCAGGCTGAGCGTGCACTTCCCGGTCGGATGAACGCGCAGGTAGATAGCGCGGTACACGCTAGCCATGAACAGCTCCCCTCGTTTGTGTTGTTCGGCAGATCACGGTCCCTCCCAAGGATCGTGCGACCGTCGATGGTCGCGGTTCAGGCGGGCGCCAGTATGACAGTTCCGGTGGCACCGCGCCCGTCCTGTCGGCGCCTCCGGATGTGCTGGGAAAGCTCATAGTCCCGAGTTGGAACCGGGCGACGTATTGCCCTTGTACGCGCCGTATCCGCTGGGCATCGCGACGTGCCGCTCGGTCGTCCCGGCGACGCCCCAGCTGTCTTCCTCGGGCTCGTCGTCGATGCTCGGCACCCGCCAGCTCGCGAGCAGCGGGTCGTAGTCGCGCTCGGCGGCGATCGCGTCTGCGACCTCCTCGAGCGACTTGAGCGTGTGACCGCTGACGAGCGCGTCGCAGTGCGGCAGCGCCGCGACGAGGCCGCCCGCCTTCGGCGAGAAGCCCTTGGCCGCCACGCGCGGGTTGACCCACACGATCCGGTAGGCCAGCCGTGAGAGGCGCTGCATCTCGCGCCCGACGAGCGCCGGATCGCCGCGCTCCCAGCCGTCGGAGAGGATCACGACGACCGACCCGCGCGCCATCCCGCGCCGCCCGTAGCGGTCGTTGAACTCCTTCAGCGCGTCACCGATCCGCGTGCCGCTGGACCAGTCCGGCGCCGCCTCCGTCGCGCGCCGGATCGCCCGCTGCGGGTTGCGCCCGGCGAGCTGACGCGTCAGCCGCGTCAGCCGGGTCGCGAAGACGAATGCCTCGGCGTAGGGCCCGGTCGCGCGGGCCGCGTGCAGGAACTGCAGGTAGGCGCGCGCGTAGGGCTCCATTGAGCCCGAGATGTCGCACAGCAGCACGAGCCGGCGCGGATGCACGCGCCGGCGCTTGCGCGACAGCACGATCGGGTCACCGCCGGTGTGCAGGCTCTTGCGCAGCGTGCGGCGCATGTCCATGTGCTCGCCGCGGCGACCGCGCTTCTTGCGACGCGTGGTGCGGTCGGGCGTGGCGAGCTGCAGGCGAACCATGAGCCGGTACAGCAGCGCCAGCTCCTCGTGGTTGAGCGCCTGGAAGTTCTTGTGGCTGAGCGCCTCTTCCTCGCTGGCCTCCTGCATCGGGACGAGCTGCTCCTCCTCGGTGTCGTCCTCGTCCTCCTCGTCGTCGCCCTCGCCGGCGTTCATGTTCATGGCTTCCTGGCCGCCCTCGCGCTCCATGACGTTCTGGTCGTCCATGTCCTCGGGCGTCTCGCTGTCGACCTGGTCGACGGGCGCTTCCTCGAGCTCGACGTCGTAGTCGTCGGGGTTGACCGACCGCTTGCGAGAGCCGAAGACCTGCGCGAAGACGCGGTCGAACGCCGCCACCTGCTGAAAGCCGGTGACGAAGATCGCGCGCGTCGTGCAGTACAGCCGCCGCCGCGAGACGGGCTTGGTGAGCTTCAGCGCGCGCGTGTACTGCTCGGTCTGCGACGGCGTCACCGGCACGCCCGCCTCGTGCAGGCGCTGGCTGAAGGCGCTCGCCAGCCCGGGCAGGTCGACGTCGAAGTCGACGACCGCGAAGTTCGGGACGGCGCCGTTGTCCTGCTCGGCACCGTGCTCCTGCTTCTCGACCATCAGCGGTCCGTCCCGCGGGTCCGTGCCACTGCGGTCACCGCTTCTCGACGAGCTGATCCAGGCCGGCCGAGCGAACGACCTCCTGGTCTTCGCTGTACTTCAGCACCGAGCCGAGCGTGCGATCGGCGGTCGCGACGTCCAGGTGCTCCACGCCGAGCAGGTCCAGCGCGGCCACCCAGTCGATCGCCTCGGCGATGCCCGGAGGCTTCTGGATGTCGGACTCGCGCATGCGCGAGACGGCGTCGGCGACCTGGACGGCGAGCGTCGCCGAGGCCCCCTTCACGCGCCGGCGGACGATGTCGACCTCGCGCTGCGGGGTCGGGTAGTCGATCCACTGGTACAGGCAGCGGCGCTTGACGGCGTCGTGCAGGTCACGCGTGCGGTTGGACGTCAGGATCACGATCGGCGGATGCGTCGCGGTGATCGTGCCGATCTCCGGGATCGTCACGGTCGCCTCGGCGAGCAGCTCGAGCAGGAAGGCCTCGAAGTCGTCGTCGGCGCGGTCGAGCTCGTCGATCAGCAGGACGGCAGGACGCGGTCCCTTGTGCTCCAGGGCGCGCAGCAGCGGCCGGCGGATGAGGTAGTCGGGCCCGAACAGGCCCTCCTCGTTGAGATCCTCGCCCTTGGAGTCCGCGATCCGGATGCTCAGCAGCTGGCGCGGATAGTTCCACTCGTACAGCGCCTCGGACGCGTCGATGCCCTCGTAGCACTGCAGGCGGATCAGCGGGGTCTCGAGCACCTCCGCGATGGCCTTGGCGAGCTCGGTCTTGCCGACGCCGGCCTCGCCCTCGAGCAGCAGCGGCTGCGGCAGGCGCAGCGCCAGGTAGGCGGACGTCGCAAGACCCTCGTCGGCGAGGTAGTCGACGTCTCCCAGCAGCTGGCCGAGCTTCTCCACGCTCGGGATGATCCGCCGCATCTCCTCTTCGAGCTCTTCACTGCGCTTCAGGCGGCTCATGCCGTCACCTCCGTAAAGCCGGCTTCCGCGAGCACGGCCTGATAGTCGTCGGGCGTGTCCACGTCGAGCGGCACGTTGCCCGCGATCCGTACCTCGACGACTTCATCGGCGCGCTCGTCCAGCAGGCGCCATACACCTTTGTCGCCGTGCAGATCGGCGAGCTCGGAAAACATACGACGTTCGAAGGCCAGCGGGTGCCCGCGCCCGTCGTCATAGCGGCAGACGGCGAGCGCCGCGTCCCCGCGCCCGGCGAGCAGGTCGCGCACGGTCGCCGGCGTCACGCCGGGTTGGTCGCCGAGCATCAGCACGAGGACCTCGCAGCGCCGATCGACCGTCGCGAGCGCCGCGGCGATCGACGACGAGCAGCCCTCGCCATAGTCGTAGTTGACGACGATGTCGGCGCCGGACAGATCCACGCGCTCGCGGACCTCGTCCGCGGCGCCGCCGAGCGGGACGACGAGCTGGTCAAAGCCGCACCGGCGCGCGACGTCCAGCGTGTGGCCCAGCAGCGGACGGTCGCCGTAGGGCAGCAGCTGCTTGGGCCGTCCGAGGCGCCTGGATCCGCCCGCCCCGAGCACGAGCCCGGTGATGAACGGCTCAGCCCGCGGCGACGACATCCATGTGCTCCTGCTGGTACTTCGTCCTGCAGTCCTCGCAGCAGAAGTAGACGGTCTCGCCGTCATGCTCGAGATGCGGGGTGTCCGGCGTCGCCAGGACGGTCATCCCACAGACGGGGTCGACCGCGGTCGCGGGCTTGGCCGGCGCGTCGCCCGTCAGCCCTGCGGCGTACTCGGTCTTGCACGCTTCGCGACAGAACCAGATCGTCTCGCCGTCGTGCTCGAGCTGGGGCGTGTCGGGCACCATCGTGACGGTCATCCCGCAGATCGGGTCGACCGCGAACTGCGGGGGCGGCTCGCTGCTGGGCGAGCGCAGCGGCGGCGTGTACGAGCCGCCGTAGCGCGTCTCGATGAGCCGTCCGAGGATCGTCAGCGCGACCTCGGGCGGGGTCTGCGCGCCGATGTCCAGGCCGGCCGGACAGTCGACGCGTTCGAGTTGGTCGTCGGCAACGCCGGCTTCGCGCAGCTCCTCGATGAGCGCGGCTCCGCGCTTGGGGCTCGCGACGAGCCCGACGTATGGAAGCTCGGCCTCCAGGCCGGCGCGGATCGCCTCGAGCTCGCCCTTGCCGTGAGCGGCCACGACGATGCCGAGGTCGCCCTCGCGGATCTCCGCGGGGTTGTCGCCGACCGCTGCGATGTCGAGATCGAACTCCGACCCCAGCCGCTCGATCGCGGCGGCGATCGGCTTGGAGCCGACGATGTTCACGCGCGGGGTCGGTAGCGTCGGCTCGAGGAAGATCTCGATCGCGCCGCCCGACAGGCACGTGTTCTCCACCGTCACCGCGCCGTCTTCTTCTGTTCCGGTCTTCATGTCGTCGCTCACCTCCGGCAGGATGCGCAGAAGCAGCGGCTTGCCGGACTTCATCGCCGTCCAGGCGAACAGCCTGACGCTGTGCTCCGCGCAGATGCCGCCGACGAAGCCCTCGATCTTGCCATCGCTGGTGATGAGCGCGACGTCTCCGGCGTGCGCGCTCGTCGGGCGCTGGGCGCGCACGACGGTCGCGGTCGCGAAGGCCGCGCCCTGCGCGGCGAGCTCTTCAGCTCGCCGCGCAAGCGCGTCGTTTCTCACTGCGGGGGCTGCTCGCGACCGTTCATCGCCGCCCACACGCGGGCGGGGAAGCACGGCATGTCCATGTGCTTGACGCCCTTGGCGTGGTACATCGCGTCGACGACCGCGTTGGCGATGGCCGGCGGGGACCCGACGCACGGGCTCTCGCCGACGCCCTTGGCGCCGATCGGATGGTGCGGGCACGGCGTGACCGTCTCGCCGAGCTCGAAGCCATGCTCCGGGCACTCCAGCGCCGTCGGCAGGAGGTAATCCATGAACGACGCGTTCAGGCAGTTGCCCTGTTCGTCGAACGAGATGATCTCCATGAGCGCCTGACCGATGCCCTCGACGAGACCGCCGTGGATCTGGCCCTCGACGACCATCGGGTTGATCCGCACGCCGCAGTCGTCGACTGCGATGAAGCGACGCATGTGGACCTTGCCGGTGCCGGGGTCGACGTCGACCACCGCGATGTACGCCCCGAAGGGGTACGTCAGGTTGGGCGGGTCGTACACGGCGTTGGCGTCCAGGCCGCCCTCGAGCCCCTCGGGGAGGTTCGAGGCGCTGTAGGCGTACTCGGCGATCGACTCGATCGTGGAGCCACGCTCCGGGTCGCCCTTGACGTACCAGCGGCCCTTCTCCCACGCGAGGTCCTCTGCGCGCGTCTCGAGCATGAGCGCCGCGAACTGGCGAGCCTTGTCGCGCACCTTGCGCGACACGACCGCGACGGCGCCGCCGGAGACCGGCGTCGACCGGCTGCCGTACGTGCCGAGGCCGTACGGGGTCTTGTCGGTGTCGCCGTGGCGGACCATGATCTCGTTCGGCGAGATGCCGAGCTCCTCGGCGACGATCTGCGCGAACGTCGTCTCATGCCCCTGGCCCTGCGTCTGCGCGGACAGCGAGACGACGGCCTTGCCGGACGGGTGGACCCGCAGCTCGGCGCCGTCGTTCATCGCCAGGCCGAGGATGTCCATGTGGCGACGCGGACCGGCGCCGACGCCTTCGGTGAAGAAGGCGATGCCGATGCCCATCATCTCGCCCCTGGCGAGCTTCTCCTGCTGCTCCTTGCGCAGGCCCTCGTAGTCCGCGATCTCCATCGCGAGCTTCATGGCCTTGTGGTAGTCACCCGAGTCGTAGACCCAACCGGTCTGCGTCTCGTACGGGAACTGATCGGAGCGGATGAAGCTGCGCATGCGCAGCTCGACCGGATCGACGTTCATCTCCATCGCCAGCGCGTCGACCATCCGCTCCACGAGGTAGACGGCCTCGGTGATGCGGAAGGAGCAGCGGTAGGCGACGCCGCCCGGTGCCTTGTTCGTGTACACGGCCTTGACCTGGCAGTGCGCGCCCTGCAGGTCGTAGGACCCCGTGACGATGTGGAAGAAGCCGGCCGGGAACTTCGTGGCCTGAGCGGTCGAGTCGAATGCGCCGTGGTCGGCGATCGTGTCGACGCGCAGCCCCGTGATCTTGCCGCCCTTGGAGCACATCTCGCTGTACATCAGGTAGTCGCGAGCAAACCCGGTCGAGGCCAGGTTCTCCGAGCGGTCCTCGATCCACTTCACCGGTGCGCCGGCGACGATCGAACCCGCGATCGCGCAGACGTAGCCCGGGTAGACCGGCACCTTGTTGCCAAAGCCGCCGCCGATGTCGTTGCAGAGGATGCGGATGTTCTGCTCGGGCAGACCCGCTACCTGCGCGTACACCGTGCGGTGTGCGTGCGGCGCCTGGTTGCCGTTGTAGATGTTCAGCTGACCGGTCGCCGGGTTCATGTCGGCGACCATGCCGCATGTCTCCATCGGGCACGGGTGCGAACGAGGATCGAGGATCGTCCGCTTGGCGACGACGTCGGCCTCCGCGAACACGCGGTCGCAGTTGGCCTTGTCGCCGGCCTCCCACAGCGGGCTCGCGAGGTTGTCGGTCTGACCGACCTTGTCGTCGCGAATCAGCGGGGCGTCGGGATCGAGCGCCTTGCGGCAGTTGACGATCGCCGGCAGCACGTCGTAGTCGACGTCGATGAGCTGCAGGGCGTCCTGCGCCGCGTAGGCGTCGGTCGCGATGACGAACGCCACCTCCTGGAGGTGGAAGCGGACCTTGTCGCCTGCGAGCACGGCCTGCGTGTCGTAGGAGATGGTCGGCATCCACGCCAGACCGAGCGTCTCGAGATCCTTGGCGATGATCACCGCGGCGACCTTCGGATGCGCGAGCGCAGCCGACGTGTCGATCGAGTTGATCCTCGCGTGGGCGTACGGCGAGCGCAGGATCGCGCCGTGCAGCATGCCCGGAAGGCGGACGTCGTCCATGTAGTCGCCGAGGCCGCGAATGAAGCGCGCGTCCTCCTTGCGCTTCATGTGGCCGAAGCCGATCGGCGCGTCGGCTATCTTGCCGAACTTGTCACCGGTTGCGTGGGCATACCACTCGGGATGCCGTCCTGGTCCTGTCTCAACAGTTGCCATGCGGGTTACCTCGCTGTCCTAGCGGACTCGGGGTGCTCTTCGATGTAGGCGGCTGCCCACCGAATCGCCTTGATGATGTTGTCGTAGCCCGTGCAGCGGCACAGGTTGCCGGAGATTCCGTCGCGGATCTCGTGGTCGGTCATCTGCGTTGGGTTCGGATGTCGTTCGATCAGCCAGCGCCCCGTGGACATCATGCCCGGGGTACAGAAGCCGCACTGAAGTGCGTGCATCTCGTGGAAGCCCATCTGGATCGGGTCCAGCGTGCCGTCTGGCTTGGCCATGCCCTCGACCGTCGTGATCTCGTAGCCCTGTGCCATGGCGGCGAGCATCGTGCACGACTTGACGGGATAGGGCGGCTGGTCGCTCTGCGGGTCGTCCATGAGGACGATGCAGATGCCGCAGTTGGATGTGTCACAGCCCCAGTGGGTGCCGTGCAACTCCGCGTACTCACGGATGAAGTGGACCAGCAGCAGGCGCGGCTCGACGTCGTGCGAGTACACCTGACCGTTGATCGAGATGGATACGAGCATGTATCTCCTCCTAGCGCAGGGCCGTGGCCGCGGCGCGGCTGAGGGCGCGTTGTGTCAGCACGCCGGCGACGGCGCGCTTGTAGTCAGCGGGCCCACGGCCGTCGCTGTTGGGCGAGCAGTCGGCCGAGGCCATCTGGCCGGCCTGCTGGAACAGCTCCTCGGACGGCGCCTTGCCGACCAGCGCCTCTTCTGCGCGCTTGATGTGCATCGTCGTCGGACCGACCGCGCTGCACGCGACGCCGGCCGTCTGGATCGTGCCGCCCTGGATGCTCAACGCGGCCGACGCCGCCACGATCGCGAAGTCACCGGCGCGGCGCTCGACCTTCTCGTGCGCGCCGCCGAAGCCCGGGTGGATCGGGAAGCGCACCTCGATCAGCATCTCCGTGGGGCCGACCGCAGTCATGTACGGCCCGATGTGGAACTCGTCCATCTCGACGACGCGCTCGGCGCCGCCCGGCCCGCGCAGGACCGCCTTGCCCTTGAGGGCCACGACGACGCCCGAGAGGTCCTCGGCGGGGTCGGACTGGCACAGCGAGCCGCCCATCGTGCCGCGGTTGCGGACGACGGGGTCGGCGAGGACGGCCTCGGCCTCGCGGAAGATGTCCGGGAACGTACGGGCGAGCAGATCGGACTCGAGCATGTTCACGTGACGCGTGAGCGCGCCGATCCGGATCTCGTTGCCCTCTTGGCGAATGTAGTTCAGCTCCGGCTCGATCGGGTTGATGTCGATGACGTGGCCGGGGTTGGCGAGGCGCAGCTTCATCATTGGGATGAGGCTGTAACCACCCGCCAGAATTCGAGCGTTGCCGCCTAGCGCTTGAAGCTGCGCTATGGCGTCGTCGACGCTCGTTGCCCGCGAGTAGTCGCAGGGCGCTGGGGTCTGCATTGCCAAGGTGTGACGCTCCTCTCCTCCGAAAGTGGTCCGGCGGCGATCCTATGCGCGCTAGGATCGCAGTGCAAACCGGATGAAGCGTTCGCTTAATTGACTCTCTCGCAGCTTCGCTCCTTCGTAACCGTCGCCCGGCTCGGCTCCGTAAAGGCCGCAGCGCATGCGCTCGCGGTCTCCGAGCCGGCGGTATCCGGCGCAGTCGGAGCCCTTCGCCGCGAGCTCGGCGACAAGCTGTACATCCGATCGGGCGGCGTGATCGAGCTGACGCCCGGGGGGCGGCGGCTGGCGAGCGCGGCGACCGAGATCCTCGATCTCGCAGAGGAGACGCGCCGCGTCGTACGGGCGGGCGATGCGCAGAAGACGACGCTGCGCGTGGCGGCGACGGCGCCCTTCGCCGAGTTCGCCGCCGGCCCGCTGCTCAGCGTGTTCAGCCACCGCCATCCCGAAGTCGACGTCGAGCTGCAGGTCGCGCGGCGCGAGGAGCACGCGGGACTGCTCGCCAACCGGGCGGCGGACATCACGCTGGGCCCGCCGGTCACCGAGCGCCTGGACGTGCCGGCGATGCTGTCCGAGCCGTTTCTGCGCTACGCGCTGATCGTCGTCGCGGCGCCCGGGCACACGCTGTCGTCGTCGAAGGGGCTCGCGCCGGCGGCGCTCGTCAGCACGCCCTGGCTGCTCGGGCCATCTGAGAACGAGCGCTCGACCGACACCGGCGCCTTCCTCGCACGGCAGTCGATCGCGCCGCGGCGCACGCGCGCCTATCCGAACTTCGCAGCGGCGCTCGCGCAGGTGGCGTCGGGGCGCGGCGTCACGCTCGCGATCGCGCACACCGTGCGCGACGAGCTCGAGCGGGGCTCGCTCGTCGAGCTCGACGTCCGCGGAACCCCGATCTCGGGCCTGTGGTACGTCAGCACGCTGCGTCCCGAGCTGCGCACGACGGCGGCCGAGGCGCTGCGGCGCTTCATCACGACGCCCGAGGCGACGCGGGCGATGCTCGCTCGTGGGGGCGGGGTCCCCGCGGAGCGCTTCGTTCACATGGGCACGCGATGGAGCTAGCGCGGCGCGTGCCCGAGGGTTCAGCCGGCTTCCTTCTCCAGGCGCTGGCGCTCCAGGTGCGCCGACGCCGCGTTGTGGTCCTCGCGCTCACAAAAACGCGGGGGCGGGCCCTGGCGCTTGGGGTTGTCGGTCTTGTTGGGCGGCGGAACCGCCGGACTGTCGCAACCCGGAAACAGGCACATCAGCGCTTCGGTGCTGTCGCTCTTCTCCGGGACCTCGGACATCTCGGGCATGGATCGCTCTCCTCTTGCGTTGCTCCCTCGGGGTATCGCCGCTTTCGTAACGTAGCAATCGCTGCGCCGGCCCAGGTGTTGGCGCGCAGGCGCTCGCGAGCGTGGCGCGCAGCCCCGCGATCTCGGGTCGCGAGTCGGTCACGGACGGGCACTTCGATACGGTGGCGTCAACCGGGAGGTGCGTGAACTTGCACGCGGTGCAGACCTTATGAGCAGTGAACTTCTGACCCATCTCGACGCAGACGGGCGAGCGCGGATGGTCGATGTGGGCGCAAAGCCCGAGACCGATCGCGTCGCGACGGCGCGTGCCGTCGTGCGGATGACGCCGAAGACGGCGGCCGCCGTCATGGCCGGCGACGCGCCCAAGGGCGACGTCATCGGCACCGCGCGGCTGGCGGCGATCCAGGCGGCGAAGCGCACCGACGAGTGGATCCCGCTCGCTCACACGCTGCCGCTGAACTCCGTCGACGTGGACATCGACGTCGATGCCGACGCGGGTACGGTGATCGTCACGGCCACCGCACGCGTACACGCTCGCACGGGAGTGGAGATGGAGGCGATGGTCGGATGCGCCGCCGGTGCGCTGTGCGTCTACGACATGGTCAAGGGCATCGAGCGCGGCGTCGTGATCGAGCGAGTGGAGCTGCTGGCGAAATCCGGCGGGCGATCGGGTACATGGAGGCGTGATGAGCAGCAACATTGAGCCGCTGCAGGACGGACACAAGAGGCTGATCCGCGACGTGCGGATCTCGGTCACCGACCGCTGCAACTTCCGCTGCCAGTACTGCATGCCGGCGGAGGGCCTGCCCTGGCTGGAGCGCGACGACGTCCTGAGCTTCGAGGAGATCGAGCGGATCGTGACGCTGCTGGCGTCGATGGGCGTGCACGACGTGCGCCTCACCGGCGGCGAGCCGCTCGTGCGGCGCGAGTTCCCGCGCCTCGCCGCGCTGCTCGGCGCGGTTCCCGGCGTGCGCGACCTCAGCGTCACGACCAACGGCTTCCTGCTCGAGCGCGACGCCGCGGCGCTTGTGGAGGCCGGCATCAACCGCTTCAATGTCTCGGTCGACTCGCTGCAGCGCGACCGCTTCTTCGAGATGACCCGGCGCGACGCGCTGCCGCGCGTGCTGCGCGGCCTCGAGGTGCTGGCCGGCTTCCCGGAGGCGCATCCGATCAAGATCAACGCGGTCGGCATGCGCGGGTTCACCGAGACCGAGATCCTGCCGATGGCCGAGTTCGCGCGCACGCATCCCTACGAGGTGCGCTTCATCGAGTTCATGCCGCTGGATGCGGACCGCGCGTGGGACCCGAGCCTCGTGCTGACCGGCGACGAGATCCGCGCCGCGATCCACGAGGTCTATCCGCTGGAGGCCGTGCCGCGCGAGCCGAGCGCCACCGCGCGCGTGTACCGGTTCGTCGACGGCCAGGGGAAGATCGGCTTCATCAACCCGCTCTCGGAGCCGTTCTGCGGCGACTGCGACCGCATCCGCGTGACCGCCGAGGGCAAGCTGCGCACCTGCCTGTTCAGCCTGCACGAAACCGACCTGCGCTCGCCGATGCGCGCCGGGGCCTGCGACGACGAGCTGCGCGAGACGATCCGTGACGCCGTCTGGCGCAAGGAGCTCAAGCATCACGTCAACGAGCCCGGCTACCGCCAGCCCGAGCGCTCGATGTCGCAGATCGGCGGCTGATCCCTTTCGCCTCGCGCTGCGTAGGGGGCTGGTACAGGGGGCTGGAAGGGCGCGAGTTGGCGCCCAGACGGTCAATTGCCGCAAGTAGGATCGCCAGCTCATCGAGTGGGAGGTGCAGGGATACATGGGTAACAAGAGTCTCGCCGCCGGGGCGTCGCTGCTGATCGGCGCGGGCTACGTCGCCGTCGGCATCATCGGGTTCTTCGTGACCGGCTTCGGCAACTTCCTCGCGGACACCGGGGACACGCTGCTGTTCGGCTTCGCGAGCGTCAACCCGTTGCATAATGTCGTCCACATCACGGTCGGCGCGTTTCTGATCTTGATGACGCGCTTTTCGGCGCCGTCCACCGAAGGCGCCCTCATGGGAGTGGGGCTCTTCTACATCGTGGCCTTCGTGATCGGCGTCGTCGCGCCGGACAACCTGACGATCATCTCGATGAACGGTGCAGGCGACGGCGAGAACTTCGTCCACATCTTCACGGGCGTCACGGCGCTGGGCGCAGGCCTGATCTCGGTCGCACAGTCCGAGGCGGCTGCCAAGCGCAGCGGCCTGCGGACCGGCTGACACGGCCGAGAGCCGGCAGACCCAGACCTGCACGCAGCAAGCGACACGCGAGCCGTCGGGCTCGCGTGTCGTTTCGTCCGGACTCGGATGATGGGGGTGCTCTGCCGGTGCGTCGGCCCCGCGCGGCTGCGCTCAGGCGCTGACGACCTGGCCGCGGACGCCCTCGACGAAGCCGTTGATGATCATGGTGAGCGAGCGGCTGATGTCGAGCTCGTTCAGCGTCATGGTCAGGTGCCAGGCGACCTTCGTGAAGGCGCTGTCGGTGATGTTCAGCTCCGAGTGCGCCGAGCCGAGCGATACGCCGGACCACTCGTTGGCGCCGCCGCCCAGCACGAAGGTCAGAAACATTGCCTGGTGCTTCTTGAGCTGCTCGCCGTCGATCTCGTTGAAGTACGCCTTGAGCTCGGGATCGACCCAGAGTCGCTCGTAGAAGTGGTCAACAACCTTCTTCAGGCCGGCCTCTCCTCCGATCTGCTGGTACATCGCGTCGTGCCTTCCGGCGGCCGTGGCCACGCGCCACCCCTTTCCGATTGTTGCGTCCTCCTCCGCCGTCGCGAGGCTAGGTCGGCACGGTGTCAGCGCGTGGTCGACTCGATGAACGGCGCATGAACCGTGGTCAGGCAGGCCCTTTGCGAAACGTCCGCGCGACCTCGTCGAACGTCGGCTGCAGCGATGCGAGCTTCGACGCGGGCACCGCCTGCAGGACCATCTGGATCAGGCGGTCGCCCTTGAAGAGGAAGTAGTGGATGTGCGCGCCCGCGCCGCCTTCGGCGCGCCGGTAGGTGTAGGTGTAGCGGTAGCCGGGAAGGCCATCCGCCGTCACCGCGACCGGCTCGGGGACGGTCGCGATGCGGGGGTCCTCGCGCAGAAGGTCGTCCGTCAGCGGCCGCACGATCGGCAGCGTCTGCATCGTGATCGTCTCGAGACCGGACTTGCGGACGCTGATGCTCACGGCGGCCGAGGCGTCGGGTGAGGAGGCGACCAGGCGGACCGCCTGATCGCTCGGGAACCGGCGCTGCCAGGTCGACGGGTAAGCGATCGAGACGTCCGTCAGCGTATCGGTGAAGCGAAGGGTGCTCGGCGTCTTGTCGGGTTCGACAGCAGGCGTCTCGGGCTCCGTCGCAGATGGCACGATGCTGCGGCCGACGACGCCGCCGACGACGAGCGCGAGCACGGCGGCGAGCGCAAGGAACGCCGCGACGCCCCCGACCAGCCATTTGCGGTTCACGGGTCCCCCAGCCCGAAAAAGAGTCCGGCCGAAGCCGGACTCTTTGTCAGTTGTCAGCGCTCCCAGGGCCGAGAGCCCTTGGCCGACAGGCGGCCCGGGCTGCTCGGTGGGTCGGCCTGGGCCGGCGCAGCCGGCTTCTCGGCCTCTTCCGGCGCAGGAGGCGCAACATCGATCTTGCCTGTCGGCGCCGGTGGCGGCGGCGCAGGCTCCTCGATCTTGCGACCCTGCGCGTCGCGCGTACGCGTGCCGGGCGTCTGCGCGACCTCGTACGGGCTGTGCACGGGGTCCTTGCCGATGACCGGTGCCTTGGGGATGTTGAGGTTCGGGTTACGACGGTCGGGCGGGGCCGGGTAGAGCTTCGCCACCTCCGTCGTGGAGTACTGCGGGTCGCGGACAGCGGCGCCCTTGGCATGCGCGACGCCGATCGGCGCGCCGCGGCCCAGGCCGGCAAGGATGCCCACGCCACGCGTGTACACCGTGCCGACGTTGACGACCTTGCCCGACCGCCCGACGCGACGCAGGAACTTCGCGCCCTCGCCGGGGAACAGCGACTCGACGAGGCCTGCTGAGTCCGGGCCGGCCTTCTTCAGCATGAGGTTCTCGAGCGCGTCGCGCGTCACGACGAGGTTTGCGTTGATGTCGTCGACGACCGGGTTGACCGGCGCCGTCTTCTGGACGATCTGGCCCACGAGCGGGAGCACGACGCTCAGCCCGGAGTTGATCTTGAACAGCTGCATGATCGTCGCGAGGAGGAAGATCGCGGCCGCCGCGATGATCACGGTGGCCAGCAGCAGGATGAGTGCAACTTGAAT
>CADCVQ010000146.1 GCA_902806175.1 uncultured Solirubrobacteraceae bacterium | reverse complement strand
GAGGCCGACGACGACGCCGACGACGTCGCGGTGACCGAATGGCACGACGAGCACCGAGCCGATGCCGACGCCATCGGGGCGCAGGTAGTCAAACGGCCCGCGCAGCGCGCGAGCCGTCGTGATCGGCTCGACCTTTGCGACCGGCGGCACGGGTCAAGAATGGCGCACGCGGCGGCGCGGGCGATGGTGGCGTTCTTGCGCTGCGCCGGCGGAGCGCGCCTACCATCGTGGGTCATGGCGACGCCGCGATCCTCCAAGGCCGTTGCGTCGGCTGCGCGCCACGTCGAGCAGATCGTGCAGGCCGCCGAGCGCGCCGCCGAGGAGCTGCGCGCGGAGGCCGAGAAGCGCGCCGACGAGCGCATCACAGAGGCCGAGCACGCGGCGCAGATGCGCATCCGCGCCGCCGACGAGGAGGCCGACGAGGTCCGCGCCGAGGCCGTCGCGGCGGCCGAGGGACTGCGCAACGCGGCGGCCGAGGCCGCTCTCGAGGCGCGCCACGAGGCGCAGGCGCGGGCGCGCGACCTGATCGCCGAGGCACGCGCCGCCGCGCGCGAGGTGCTGCGCGAGGGAGAGACGTTGAGCAACCACCTGCGCGAGCTGTCGGACTCGCTGCGCGTGAACGCCGAGCGCCTGCTGCGCGACGTGCGCGACGCCCACTCCGAGCTGTCGGCGCGCCTTGACCGCGCCGACCCCGACCGGGCGGCATCTGGCGCGCGCGAAGTTCGCGGGGGCGCCGCGGCTGCGTCATCCGACGAGCACGACGTGCCGGAGTTCATCCCGCGCCGTCCGCGCTGACGCCGGCGCGGGCTGAGCGAAGCACGGGCCCGGGACGCCGCGCGGTCACGGCGACGCCCCGGTCCCAGGCCCGAATCAGTGGTCGGTCCCTTCCCGGAGAGCGACGACCCGCGATGGCGGCTGCCCCTCCTCGCGAACGTGATATCGAAATCCCGTTCCGTCCGCTATGCGAACTAGTTCGCATTCACATGGAGCTGACGTCTCGCCAGAAAGGCGGCCTCGCGGAGCTGAAGATCGCGGCCGCGGCGGCGGATCTCGGGATCGGCGTTCTGCGCTCGATGACGGACGGCCTGCGGTACGACCTGCTGTTCGACGTGGACGGCCGGCTTCTGCGCGTGCAGTGCAAGTGGGCAACGCTGAAAGTCGGCGAGGTGGTCTCAACTTCCGCTGCGCACGAGTCGGCACACCCCCGCCGGGTACGTGCGGACGGTCTACGGCGCGGACGAGATCGAGGGTTTCGCGGCGTACTGCCGCGAGCTCGAACGCTGCTTCTATCTCCCGATCGAGGACTTCGCGGAACGTCAGCATGCGCACCTCCGGCTCGGCCCCGCGCGAAACGGGCAGCGGCACGGTGTTAAGATGGCCGACGACTACCCGCTTGGGGCTGTAGCTCAGCTGGGAGAGCGTCGCGCTGGCAGCGCGAAGGTCAGGGGTTCGAGCCCCCTCAGCTCCACTCCCTCGCCGACGACCGCGTCGGGCCGCACGGGCGGCGGTTGACGATCCCCGCGAGCGGGAACGCCAGCGGCGCTGTGGCGGTTGACGCAAGCGACTTCCTTCCCGAACGGCCCGACGACCTCGAGGCGCTGCGCGCGGCAGCGCGCGACTGCCGCGGGTGCGATCTCTGGGAGCCCGCGACGCAGACGGTCTTCGGCGAGGGCCCGCACGATGCGCGGATGGTCCTCGTGGGCGAGGTGCCGGGCGATCGCGAGGATCGCGAGGGGCACCCGTTTGTCGGGCCCGCCGGGCGTGAGCTCGACAAGGCGCTCGAGGCGGTCGGTATCGCGCGCAGCGAGGTCTACATCACGAACGCCGTCAAGCACTTCAAGTTCGAGGAGCGCGGCAAGCGGCGCATCCACCAGCGCCCGGACGCCAAGCAGGTCAAGGCCTGCCGGCCGTGGCTGCGCGCCGAGCTCGACGCGATCGGTCCCGAGGCGCTCGTGATCCTCGGGGCCACCGCCGCGAAGACCCTGTTCGGCAGCACGTTCCGGCTCATGGCCCAGCGCGGACAGCCGCTGGAATCGGACCTCGCCCCGATCGTCATCGCGACGATCCACCCGTCGGCGATCCTGCGCGGCTCCGACCACGCCTCGCGGCAGTCCCAGCGCGACCTGCTCACCGAGGACCTGCGCGTCGCCGCGCAGGCGCTCGCGGCGCGTCGCTAGCGCGCGGCACCGGCGCTCGCCGCGGCGCGGTTCACACCTCGCGCCCGCTCGCCTGATTGACCGGCCGCAGAAGTAGGTGTATACACACATAATGTCGCTGCTGAGGTTCCTGCTGCTCGCGCTGCTCGCGGCAGTGAGCCTCGCCTCCTGCGGCGGCGGAAGCGACGAGAACGACGGGGCGCGTCAGGCCGCCGAGCCCGCGCAGGACGTGGCTGCGCTCGCCAGGCAGGCCTTCGGTCCCAACAAGAAGGCCCGCAGCGGCCGGATCGACGGCCGGATCGACATCACCGTCAAGGGCGCGCGCGGCTTCCGGGAGCCGGTGGCGCTCTCCATGAGCGGCCCCTATCGCGGCCGCCAGGGAGCGGCGCTGCCCGACTACGCGATCGATCTGTCGGTCGGCGACCGCGGCGTCGGCCTGTCCTCCGTGCACGGCCGCTCGTTCGTCATCCTCGGGACCACTGGCTACGAGGTCCCCGCGCAGGTGCGCCGCCGCCTCGCCCGTTCGGCCGCCAGGGGCGCCAACAGCCTGATGCGCATGCTCGACCAGTTCGGGATCGCGCCGTGGCGGTGGGAGACCAACAAGCGCCTCGGCGCGACCGAGCAGGTCGACGGCGTGCCGACGGTGCGCGTCGACACCGGCGTGGACGTCGATCGCTTCCTGCGCGACGCGAACACCTTCGCCGGCGTGCTGTCGTCGCTGGGCGTGGCCCGGGCCAACGGCCTGCCCCGGCGCATCCCCGACAGCGCCCGCAGGATCCTCGCGGCGTCGGTGCGGTCGGCGAAGGGCGCGTCGTGGATCGCCACCTCGGACGGGGTCATGCGCAAGGCTGGGCTGACGATCGACTTCGCGATCCCACAGCGCCGGCGCGCGCGGATCGGCGGGATCTCGTCGGTCAAGGTCGTCGCCCAGGTGCTCGTCAGCGAGGTCGGCTCCACCCCGAAGATCGCGGCGCCGCGCACGCTGGAGCCGTTCGCGTCGCTGCAGGTCGCCTTCGACGCCCTCGCCGAGGACGTCCAGCGCTAGCCGCTCAGGCCTCGGCGGCCTCCATCGCCCGCGCCGGCACCTCGCCCCACAGCTGCTCGAGACGGTAGAAGTCGCGCGCCTCCGGCGTGAAGATGTGGACCACGACGTCGAGGTAGTCCATGAGGATCCAGCTCGCCTCGCGCACGCCCTCGACGCGCCGCGGCAGGATTCGGTGCTCGTCCTTCAGCGCCTGGTGGATCCCGTCGTGGATCGCCTTCGTCTGGCGCGCGGTGTTGCCCGAGCAGACGAGGAAGAAGTCGGTGTAGCCGAGCACGCCGCGCACGTCGAGCTCTACGACGTCGATCGCCTTCTTGTCGGCCGCCTGCGCGGCGATCGTCTCTGCGAGCTGTTCTGGCGTCATCGATAGAGCTTTCCCCGAGCGATGCGCTCGGCAACGAGATCAGGAACGAGATAGCGGATCGGGCGCCCCGCCACGACACGGCGGCGTATCTGCGACGAGGAGATGTCCAGGCGCGGCATGTCGAAGAAGACCGGCGGCGGCGCATCCGGGAAGTGCTCGCGCAGCCGCGCTTCGACGTCCGCCCGGCCGGCCCCGGACCGCTCCGCCACCGCGAGCCGTGCGAGACCGAGGACCGCCTCGGGCTCGTGCCAGCTGGGCAGTCCGAGGGCGATGTCGCCCCCGACGATGAAGGTCAGGTGATCCTCCGGCGCGCGCGCATGAAGCTCCTTCAGCGTATCGACCGTGTACGACGAACCGCCCCGCACCACCTCCAGATCGCAGAGGCCGAGGCGCTCGTCGCCGGAGATCGCCAGCTGGCAGAGCTCCAGGCGCTCGCGCGGCCCCGGGTCGCCCTCGGCGTCCTTGTGCGGCGCCGCGGCGACCGGCGTGAGCAGGACGCGGTCCAGGTCGAGCTGTGCCGCGGCCTCCGAGGCGCAGACGAGGTGAGCGAGGTGCGGCGGGTTGAACGAGCCGCCGAGGATGCCGACGCGGGCCACCGCGGCGCGGGTTACGGGCGCACGTGGCCGTCGCCGACGACGACGTACTTGAACGTGCACAGCTCGCGCAGGCCGATCGGGCCGCGCGCGTGCAGCTTCTGCGTCGAGTTGCCGATCTCGGCGCCCATGCCGAACTCGCCGCCGTCGGTGAAGCGCGTCGAGGCGTTGACGTAGACGCAGGCCGCGTCGACGCCGAGCTGGAAGGCGCGGGCCGCCGCCGTGTCGCGCGTGACGATCGCCTCGGAGTGCCCCGACCCGTAGCGGTTGACGTGCTCGATCGCCTCCTCGGCCGAGTCGACCACCCGCACCGCGAGCACGAGGGCGAGGAACTCCTGCGCCCAGTCGGCC
>CADCVQ010000145.1 GCA_902806175.1 uncultured Solirubrobacteraceae bacterium | reverse complement strand
CGCCGTCTCACGCAGCCGATAGCCCGAGGCGTCCACGGTGAGGATCTCGCGAGCGAGCTCGATGGCGGCGGCCGGCTGCCCCCGCGCAAGCTCGATCGACGCCCCCAGCGCAAGGACCGGGATCACGGTCTGCGGGTCGCCGGCCTTTCGGGCATCTGACAGCAGCTCCCCGAGCGACGCCGCTGCAACCTCCGCCTGCCCGCGCAGCAGGAGGACCCTGCATCGCTCGCGGGCGGCCCGCACCCGGATCTGGCTTGCGCGATGGGTTCGTTCCCATTCGAGCAGCTCGTCGGTCAGCTCGAGCGTCTCGTCCCAGCGCCCGAGCTTGAACAAGAACTCCGACCTGATCGTCTTGACCATGGCCCCAGGGAAGGCGAGCCCGCGGCGCTCGGCGAACTCGACGCCCTCGCTGGCCACCCGCAGCGCTTCCTCCGGCCCCTCCGAGTCGCCCAGGCTCCACGCGAGGTTCGCGTACGTGGGGATCGTCTCCATACCCAGCCCGAGCTCCAGCGCCAGACGCTGGGCGCTCTGGAGGTCGTCGGTGCCGCTGTCGTGGTCACCGAGATGGCACCGCGACACGCCTCGGTTCACCAGCGCTCGGACCAGCGGGCGCTGCAGCGCAAGCTCTTGCGCGCTGCGAATCGCGTCGTCGGCGTGGCGGATCGCCGCGTGGAACTCTGCGGCGATCATGCAGAGTCTGCCGACCTCGTTGTAGGCGTCCACACGCTCCGGCCCTGGTGGCTCGTCTTCGAGGATGCTCACGGCCTCCGCCGCGAGCTTGCGCGCGCGAGACCCCTCGCCCTGGCGCCACACGGTCCGGGCGAGCAGGGCATGCGCTTCCCCCATGCCGACGCGGTCGCCGGCGCGTCGCAGCGCGTCGATCGCTGCGTCCAAGTCGCGCTTGGAGTCGTCGTGGAGGCCGCGATCAGAATCCACCCAGCCGAGCTTCACCAGGATCCGACCCCGCCGCGCGTCCTGCTCCGCGACGAGCTCGAGCGCGCGCCGGTAGAACGTCGCCGCCTTCTCCGGGTCGAGGTGGAGGGAGCGATCACCCGACGCCACGAGAAACTCGACCGCCCGCTCCGCGAGCAGCGCCTTGTCGTTCGTCGACCCGGTGGCCTGGGCGAAGCGCAGCGCCTGCGTGTAGTGGAACGCGAGGATCTCGGCGTGATCGCCGACCCGCTTGCCGGCGACTCCCTCGAGCCACTGCGCCGCCGCGCGATGCTTCGACGAACGCGCCGCCCGCGGGATCTGCCGGTAGGCGACGTCCTGCACGACCACGTGCCAGAACGCGTACTCGGCCTGTCCCTCGATCGACGGCCGCCGCGCTGGGCGCACGAGCTCCTTGCGCGCCAACTCGTGCAGGAACTGGCGAACCTCGACCTCCGGCCGCCCGGCCATCGCCGCCGCGCCGCCCGACCAGAACACCCGGCCCAGCACGGCGGCGTCGTACATCAGCGCCTTGCGATCGGGCGGCAGCGTGTCCAGCCGTGCGGCGATCAACGCCTGCACCGTCTCCGGGACGGAGATGACCGCGTCGCTTGCCAGCTCGACGATGTCGCCGCGGCGCTCCAGCACGCCGCGATCACCCAGCATCCGCACGAACTCCTCCGCGTACAGCGGATTGCCGCCCGAGCGCTCGAGCAGCGCCTGCTGTGTCGCCTCCGGCAGCGTCGTCTGCGACAGCAGCGCCGAGATCAGTGCCCCGGTCTCCTCACCGCTCAACGGCGAGAGGTTGATCGTCGTGACGTTGCGCGTCCCGCCGCCCCAGCCGCGGTGGCGCTCATACAGCTCCGGGCGCGCGGTGCACAGGATCAGCAGCGGCACACCCGTCGCCCACTCCACCATGTGATCGATGAACTCCACCAGCGCGTCATCGGCCCAGTGCAGATCCTCGACGACCAGGATCAGCGGCGCCGCCGACGCGATCGCCTCGATGAACGTAAGCCAAGCGGCGAACGACTCGACGCGTCCCGCCGAGACCGCGGCGGGCGAGCTCCCGACCAGGGGCGCGAGCTGCGTCTTCACCCATTCGCGCTCTGACGCCTCGACCGCGGAATCGACCGCCTTGGAGAGCTTGTCCGCCGCCGTCGCCATCTCGTCGGACTCGAGGATCTCGGCCTGCGCCTTGACGATCTCACCGAGCGCCCAGAACGTGATCCCCTCGCCATAGCTCAAGCAGCGACCATGCCGCCAGAGGATGAGCTCGGGCTGGTCGTTGACCCACGCGAAGAACTCACTCGTCAACCGGCTCTTCCCGACGCCCGGCTCGCCGGTCACCGTGGCCAACTGCACCGACGACTCCCGCACCGCTCGGGTGAACGTCTGCTGCAACGACACCAGTTCCGCGTCGCGTCCGATGAACGGCGTTGTCGCCCGCTCGATCTCGGGCGACCGATCGCGCGCTCGCAGCGCGTGCCAGATCTGCAGCGGCTCCTGCTTGCCCTTGACCACCACGGGGTCCAACGGCGCGTACTCGATCGCGAATCGCGTCGCGCGATACCTCAGCTCCCCGACCGCCACGCCACCGACGGGCGCAACCCCCTGCAAGCGCGACGCGGTGTTGACGACATCGCCCGTGACGATCCCCTCTCCGCGCTCCGGGCGCGCGCAGAGCGACGCCAGCGCCTCGCCCGTGTTCACCGCGGCGCGGACGGAGAGATCCAGTCCAGGATGCTCTTGGTTGAGGTCTTCGATCGCCTCGATGATCCGCAACGCCGCCCGCACGCCGCGTTCGGCATCGTCCTCGTGCGCCACCGGCGCACCGAACACCGCCATGACCGCATCGCCGATGAACTTCTCGACCGTCCCCCCGAACTGCTCGATCTCCGCTTGAGCGTCGAGTGATACGGCCGCAGTCGCGCCAGGACATCCTCAGGATCAGCCTGATCGGACCGCGCGGTGAACCCCACCAAGTCGACGAACAACACCGATACGACCTTGCGCTCCTCGGACTCGGCGGCCGCCGGCGCCCCGAGCGCCGCACCGCACGCGCCACAGAAAGCGGAAGCGCTCCGGATTCTCCTCACCGCAGCTCCCGAAGACCAGCACGAGCGGAGTCTACGGGCCCGGTACGCTCCGGTTCGACCGTCCGGACGCTCAGGCCGGTCGTGCCGTGGCCTCCCCCGGCAGCGGGAACCAGCGGATGGCCTCGAACGACGGCGGCAGGACCAGGTCCTCGACCGTCTCCGCGGCAGACCGATCATCAAGGCTTGCGATGAGGCTCCTCGCATGCTCGAGCTGATCGCGCAGCACGCGCTCCGGGGCTGTCGCCCGCGATGCGCCGAACTCCATCGCGGCCCCGCTGTAGGAGATGTCGTACAGGCTCACGGGCGGCCGGGCACGGGCGTCGCGGTGATGCCATAGGCCCGTGAAGGGATCGAAGCGATACAGCGGCAGCAGCTTCGCGCCGTCGTTGGCGATGAGATGGACCGCATCGACGATGTAGTCGACCACCGTCGTCGAGACGAAGTAGTTGAAGTTGACGCGAAACCAGCCCAGCTTGACGCCCTCGTTGCCGCGCAGGACCTCACATTCCATCGCTTGGACGAGGTCCTCGTCGAGGTCGTGCAGGCGCTGGAGATACGGTCCGGCACAGAAACAGCCGCCGCGGGCCTGGATGCCGAAGAGGTCGTTGAGCACGGCTACGACGAAGTGCTGATGCAGCATGCCGCGCGGGTGACGCAGGCCCAGCGAGACGATCGACAAGCGCGGCAACTCCGTGCTGCCGAGGATGTCGATGTTGGGGTTGCTCTTCCACGACGCGATGGCGCGCCGCACGTGCGACTCCTCGCGCTCGCGGATCGCGTCGATGCCGACGGCGTTCTTCAGCTGAAAGACGAGCCCCGCGCGGATCGATTCGACGATCGCCGGGGTGCCCGCCTCCTCACGATGCTCGATCTCGTCGAGGTAGGCGTGCTCACCGACGGTGACAAAGGCGACGGTGCCGCCGCCCGGAACGCTCGGGACCTGGTTTGAGAACAGCGCGCGCTTGGCGACGAGGATGCCCGGTGTGCCTGGTCCGCCGATGAACTTGTGCGGCGACAGGAAAACGGCGTCCTTGTAGTCGAGATGACCATCGGGCCCGGCCCCCTGCGGGTTCATGTCGATGTCGATGTAGGGACCGGCCGCGGCGTAGTCCCAGAACGACAGGGCGCCGTAGCGGTGCAGCAACGTGGCGACCTGCTTGACGTCGGTCAGGATCCCCGTGACGTTGGATGCGGCCGAGAAGCTTCCGATCTTGAGCGGCCGGTCGGCGTGCAGCTCGAGCTCCTCGCGCAGGTGGTCGAGGTCCAGGCGCCCGTCCGCGTCCTCGCGGATGACCCGCAGTTCCGCGATCGACTCGCGCCACGGGAGCTCGTTGGAGTGGTGCTCATACGGGCCGATGAAGACGACCGGGCGCTCGCTGCGCGGTATGAGCGCTGACAGGCCGTACCGCGCCTCGAGGGCCTCGGGGATGCGCAGGCCGAGCGTCCGCACGATCTTGTCGATGGCGCTGGTGGCGCCGGACCCGCAGAACACGACGAC
>CADCVQ010000144.1 GCA_902806175.1 uncultured Solirubrobacteraceae bacterium | reverse complement strand
AAAGAACGCGTCGGGCATCTGCAGCAGCATCCCGGCGCCGTCGCCCGTGCGCGGGTCGGCGCCGGTGGCGCCGCGGTGCTCGAGGTTCTCGACGGCGCGCAGGCCCATGTCGACGACCGCGTGCGAGGGCACGTTGTCCAGCCGTGCGACGAGCGCGACGCCGCACGCGTCGTGCTCGTAGCGGGGGTCGTAGAGGCCAGCGGCCGGTGAGGGCGGGGTCTTCGTGCTCATAGGAGTGCCTCCAAGGCGGTGCCGGCACTGTGAGGCGGCGCCACAAGGGTAGCAGCGAGATGGCGCCGAATACCCCGTGGTCAGCCGCGCGCGAGCTGGGAGACTGGCGACGCGATGGCCGGCGCTCCACGACCCGTCACGGTGCTCTCGACGGGCGGCACGATCGCCATGTCCGGCGCGCGCGCGACACCTGCACTCGACGGCGATGCGCTCGTCGCGGCCGTGCCGGCGCTCGCGCAGGTCGCGGGGCTGCGAACGCGCTCGGTCAGCGAGCTGCCGGGCGCGCACCTCAGCACCGCCGACGCGCTCGCGATCGCCCGTGCCGCGCTGGAGGAGACCGCCGCGGGGCGCGGCGTCGTGATCACGCACGGCACCGACACGCTCGAGGAGACGGCGGTGCTCGTCGACGTCCTGCACGGGGGCGCCGAGCCGATCGTCCTGACCGGCGCGATCCGGCCGGCGAGCGCGGCCGGCGCCGACGGCCCGGCCAACCTGATCGACGCGGTCGCGGTCGCCGGCTCGCCGCGCGCCGCGCGACTGGGCGTGCTCGTCGCCTTCGCCGGCGAGCTGCACGCGGCGCGCGCCGTGCGCAAGGTCTCCTCGATCTCCCCCGCCGCCTTCGGCTCGCCCGTCACCGGGCCGCTGGGCAGCGTCGCGGAGGGGCGCGTGCGGATCCTGGCGCGGCCCGTCCGGCCGGAAGCGCCGCTGGCACTGCCCGACGCGCTTGACGCGCGCGTGCCGATCGTGCCGACCTGGCTCGGCGACGACGGTGCCGGCTTGCGCGCTGCGCTGCGCGACGGCGCCGACGCGATCGTCTTCGTCGCGCTGGGCGCGGGGCACGTCGCGCTGGTGGTGCTCGCGGCGCTGCGCGACGCCGCCGCCGCGGTGGCCGTCGCGCTCACGCTCAGGCCTGAGCGGGGCGCGCTGTTGCACGACACCTACGGCTTCGAGGGCGCAGAGGGCGACCTGCGCTCGAGCGGCGCGCTGCCGGCGGCCGGGCTCTCGCCGCAGGCCGCGCGGATGGTCTTGCTCGCGGGCCTCGCGAGCGGTTGCGACAGGGGCGCCCTCGCGCGCGTGCTCGACATCGAGGGTTGAGCCTGGATCCGGACGGGAATCGGACGAGGCTCGCTCGTCCGCGTCCGGCGCCTATTCTGCGGGAGCGATCGAGGCTGATCCACGCGGATGCGAACTTCGCGAGACGGGACGAGAGTGAAACCCGTTCAGCACGGGCACCATGGCCGATGACGGTCCGGACGGGGCCGTTCCGTCCACATCCGAAGAGGTGAGCCGCACGCCCGACCTTGAGCTCAAGTTGCCGGCCCGCGCCGAGAACGTCGCGGTCATCCGGCATGCCTTCGGCGGCTTCGCCGAGGCGCTGAGTGTCGGCGAGCAGACGCTCGCCGACATCAAGCTCGCGGTGACCGAGGCGTGCACGAACGTCGTCATCCACGCCTACGAGGACGGCGAGGAGGGCGATCTCGAGGTCGACGCGAGCCTCGACGACGAGCGTCTGACCGTCGTCATCCGCGACAACGGCCGCGGCATCGTCCCGCGGCCCGATTCTCCCGGGCTGGGCCTCGGCCTGCCGCTCATCGCGACCCTCGCCGAGTCGCTGGAGCTCGGCAAGGATCATGGCGATCACACCGAGGTTCGGATGACGTTCCGGATCGACGAGGATCGTGACCTGCTGTGACCGCCGAACTGGAGCGCATCTTCAACCAGGCGTGGGTCGGGGTCGCGGACGGACCGCTCAGCGCGCCGGTGCTCGGCCGCGTCGTCGGCATGCTCGCCGCGCGCGCCGACTGCCCGATCGATCGGCTTGACGACGCGCTGCTCGTCGCCGATGCGGTCGCCGCCAAGGCCGCCTCGTTCAGCGTCGACCACCGCATCAGCGCGCAGATCGTCGCGCGGATGGGCTCCGTCGAGCTGCAGGTCGGCCCGCTGCGCGACGGCGGCGCGAACGGCCTCATCGAGTCCGCGGCACTTCCCGGTGTGGGAAACGTCCTCGAGCGGGTAGCGGACGGACTCGAGCCCTGCGAGGGCGACGACGGCGAGGAGTACCTGATCATCCGGCTGGACTTCCAGGCGCAGCGCCCGGCAACGATCGACAGGATGGAGAGCGATGTCACCTGAGTTCGCGATCACCGAGCACCCGATCGACGGCGAGCGCCACGTCCTCGCTGTGCGCGGCGAGATCGACCTGTTCACGGCGCCCGAGCTCAAGCAGGTGCTGGCCGAATCGATCGAGGCCGGCCGCGTCCGGATCATCGTCGACCTCACCGACACGACGTTCCTGGACTCGACCGCCCTCGGCGTGCTGATCGGCGCGGTCAAGCGGTTGCGCTCGCGCGACGGCGGCCTGGCGATCGTCAACGTCGACGAGAACATCTCCAAGACCTTCGAGATCACGGGCCTCGACCAGATCTTCACGATCGTCCCCACGCGCGAGGAGGCGGTCGACGCGGTCGATCCCGCGCGCGATGCCGCGGGCTGAGCGCCGCGGGCGCTCAGTCCTCCAGCAGTTCGAGCACCGCCTCCTCCACCGGCCCCTGGATCGCCGTCGACTCGGGCTCGACGCCGATCAGCTCCAGCGGGATCGTCTGACCGTCGGTATAGCGGTCAACGACGCGCGGATCGATGTACGAGCTGCGCGCGACGGTCGGCGTGTTGCCGAGATAGAAGGCGACCTCCTTGACGGCACGCATGATCGCGCGCTTGCGGGCGGCGGCGCTGAGCCGCTGCGGCTGCGTGACCGCCAGCCCGACCGCTGCCAGCACGGTCGCGCCCCACGTGCGGAAGTCCTTGGCCGAGATGTCGCGGCTCGTGGCCGCCTTGAGGTAGGCGTTGATGTCCGGCGAGCGCACGTCGCACCAGCGGCCGTCCTGCTTGTAGGCCAGTAGCTCCTCGCCGCCACCGCGGCGGCGCTTCAACGTGCCGATGATCTCGGCGACCTCGGGATCGACGATCGCCTGCAGCCGGCGCTTGCTCTCCTTGGCGATGTAGTCGAAGCGGATCGTCTCGCCGTCCAGCGTGACGTGGCTCTTGAGCATCGTCGCCAGGCCGTAGGTCTCGTTGCTGACCGCGTACTCCTCCGAGCCGATCCGAAAGAAGCCGCGGTCCAGCAGTCGCGCCGCGCAGGCCAGCACCTGCTCGCGCGACATGTCGCCCAGGGCGATGTCGTTGTCGACGACCGAGCGCAGCGCCGGCAGCGAGCGCGCGAAGGCGACCATCGAGTCGAACTTCTCCTGGTCGCGGCGCTCGCGCCAGCGCGGGTGGTAGAGGTACTGCTTGCGCCCGCGCGCGTCGATGCCGGTCGCCTGGATGTGGCCGAACGGGTCGGGCGAGATCCACACGTCCTTCCACGCCGGGGGGATGACGAGCGAGGTGATCCGGCCGATCGCCTCGGGATCGGTGATCCGCTCGCCCTCCTCGTCGCGGTAGACGAAGCCCTTGCCGCAGCGCCGGCGCGCGTACCCGCGGGCGCTGAGGTTCGAGCGGCGCAGGCGCCGCGGACGGCTCGGGGGGGCGGTGGCGGTGGCCATCGGCGGGAGGTTCGTACCCGCGGCCCGCCGGGCGGCTAACCGCTTCCCCCGGATTAACTCTTGGAGGCCGTCTTCTTCGCAGCGGGCTTCTTCGCCGGCGACTTCTTGGCAGGCGCCTTCTTCTTGGCCTGCGCGGCCCCGTTGCCCTCGCGTGCCTTGACCGCGTCGAGGCTGGCCTTCAGGGCGGACATGAGGTCGGGCACCTCGGCGTCGTCCTCGTCGGCGGCGGGCTGGACAGCGATCTCCTTGCCCTCCGCCTTGCGCTCGACGAGGGCGAGGACCTCCTCGCGGTACGTGTCGCGGTACTTGTCGGCGTCGAACGTCCCGGCGAGCGAGTCGACAAGCTGCTTGGCGATGTCGAGCTCGCGGGAGTTGACCTCGACCTCCTCGACCGCGCCGAGCTCGTCGATCGTCGACGAGTCGACGACCTCGTCGGGGTAGACCATCGTCGACATCGCAAGCACGTTCTCGCCCATCGGGCGGACCGCCACGAGCTGCTGCTTGGATCGGATGACGACGTTGGCGATCGCCACGCGGCCGGTCTCGCGCATCGCCTCGAGCAGCAGCCGGTAGGGCTTGGACCCGCCGGCGCCCGGCGCGAGATAGTACGGGTGATCGAAGTAGATCGGGTCGATCTCGTCGAGCGCGACGAAGTCCTCGATCTCGATCGACTTCGTCTTCTTGGGGTCGAGCGCGTCGAGCTCGCCGGGCTCGATGATCACGTAGTGATCGGGCGTCAACTCGTAGCCCTTGACGATGTCCTCGTACCGGACCTCGTCACCGGTCGTCGGGTCGACGCGCTTCTGCTGGATGCGCACGCCCGTCTCCTTGTTGAGCTGGTGAAAGCGCACCGTCTTGCGCGACACCGCGGAGTACATCTTGACGGGGACGGTGACGAGCCCGAAGGAGATCGCACCGGTCCAGATCGACCTTGCCATGCCAACAGGATATGCCCCCCGCGCCCGCTTGCCTCCAGGCGCACGTCGTGTTGCACCCTTCGGCACACGACCGAGCGCGGACGACGCCGCGCCCGCACGGCCACTAGGTCGTCTGCGGCGGCGCCGGCGGCTCGACCGGCACGTCGCCGGGCGGATCCGGCTCCGGGACGCTCGGCGGATCGGGCGCCGGCGTCGGGACCGGATCCGGATCGACCGGCACGACGGGGGTCTGCGGCACGACCGGCGTCGGCGGCTCGACCGGCTGGGGCACCTCCAGCGCGGGCAGTGCGTGAGCGGTAGTCAGGGACATGCCTCGGCGCTACCCGAAGGGTGTTTCGTCCAACCGCTCGCGCAGCTCGACGAGGGAGTCGAAGACCGCTTCGGCGCCGGAATCGAGCAGCTCGTCGGCGCCGAAGCCGCCCGTGCGCACGCAGAGCGTCTTGACCTTGAGCCTCTTGGCGGCCTCGACGTCCCACGTCGAGTCGCCGATCATCACCCCCGGGCCGCCGCCGACGAGCTCGAGCGCCGCCTCGATGAGATCGGGCTCGGGCTTGGTCTGCTCGACGCTGCTCGAGTCCGTCCAGCCGTCGGCGAGCTCGCGCGCGTCGAGCAGGTCCAGGTAGTGCTGCAGGTCCTGGGCCTTCGCGGAGGAGGCCAGCACGACCTTGCAGCCGCGCGCCTTGAGGTCCTCGATCAGCCCGCGCGCGCCTTCGAAGAGCTGCACCTCGTGGATGAGCTGCTGAAAGAGCGCATGCTCCTGCGTGCGGACCAGGTCGCCTTGCTCGCGGTCAAAGCCCTCGCCGGCCAGGTGGGTGATCAGCTGGTCGCCGCCCATCCCGATCGCGCGATGGCAGCGCCAGACGGGGACCGTGATGCCGTTGAGGCGAAACGCGCGGTACCAGGCCAGGGCGTGCTGGTAGTTGGAGTCGACGAGCGTCCCGTCGATGTCGATGATCGCGGCGGGGGGAGTCATGTCAGTGCGCTTCGCTCTCGGTCGGGCGCCGCGTCAGCCCAAGGGGCGAACCTGGCGGATGTACAAGCAGGGCGTCACGACGTCGTGACGGCCCCCGCATCCCCCGTTCGCCCGCGGCCTGAAACGCGCTGGCTACCGGGCGACCGATCAGCCGGCGTCTGCGCCGGCCGGCGCGTCGGCCGCCGTGCGCAGCCGGGCGATCGCCTGGCGGATGATGCGCGAGACCTGCATCTGGCTGACGCCGATGATGTCGCCGATCTCCGCCTGCGTCATGTCCTGCTCGAAGCGCATCCGCAGGACGTCGCGCTCGCGCGGCGTCACCGCCGACATCAGCGTCTGCAGCGTCGCGCGCTCCTCGGCACGGTCAAAACCGTCCTCCTGGATGCCCACGGACTCGCCGATCGTCGCGACGTCCTCGTCGCCGCCGGCGCGCGGCGCGTCGAAGGAGACCGCGCGGTAGGCGCCGCCGGCCTGCAGCGCCTCGAGGATCTCCTCCTGGTCGACGCCGACGGCCACGCCGATCTCCTTCACCGATGGCTGCCGGCGAAGCTCGTCTGACAGCTCGCCGACCGCGCGGTCCACGCGCAGCGTCAGCTCCTGCAGATCCCGCGGCACGCGCACGGCCCACGTGCGGTCGCGGAAGTAGCGCTTGATCTCGCCGAGGATCGTCGGCACCGCATAGGAGGAGAACGCGATGTCGCGGTCGGGATCGAAACGGTCGATCGCCTTGATCAGGCCCAGCGAGGCGACCTGCAGCAGGTCGTCGAGCGGTTCGCTGGCGCGCTGGTAGCGGCGCGCCAGCTGGCGCGCGAGTGGCAGGAAGCGCTCGACGAGCTGGTCGCGCGCCTGCGAGTCGCCATCGCGGTGGTAGCGGATGAAGAGGTCGCGGTCCTCGCTGGAGCGCTCAGGTCCAGCCCCCCGTCCAGACGTGGCAGGCGGCTTGGCGTTCATGAACACGACCGGACGCCGATCCGGTACAGCGATGTCTCGTCCACGCAGACCTCCGCACACCAACGTCGGGGCGCCGAGATCTGGGGCGCTGGCGATGCGCGGCGGGGACACGGCCGTGCGTAGGGCATGATACCCCACCCATGACGTAACCCGGGGCGCCTGATGGCCGAAGAACCGCACACCAAGAGCTTGCGCATCCTCGCCGCCGATGAGGACGAGGAGACGCTCAAGGCGACCGACGAGCTTCTCGCGGGACTGGGTCACACCGTCGCCGCACACGCCGTCGACGTCAGGCAGGCGGCCAACCTGATCGCCAGCGAGGACCCCGACATCTCGATCGTCGTCGTGGACGACGACGACGAGCACGCGCTGGAGCTCATCGAGGAGATCTGCGAGTACGCCCGCGGGCCGTTGATCGTCCTGCTCGGCGGCCACGCTCCGTCATTCGTGCGCAGCGCCACGGAACGTGGCATCGACGCGTTCGCGCGCCCCCAGTTCGAGGACGAGGTGCAGGGCGCGATCGACCTGGCGATGAGGCGCCACGGCGACAAGCAGCGCCTGACCGAGCAGGTCGAGCAGCTCGAGAGCGCGCTGGAGCGGCGCGGGACGATCGAGCGCGCAAAGGGGATCCTGATGGAGCGCCACGGCGTCGACGAGCGCGACGCGTTCGAGCTCATGCGCCAGCAGGCGCGGCGCTCCAACCGGCGCGTCATCGAGCTCGCGCACGCGGTCGCCGAGGGCCACTCGTTGTTGCCCAACCGCGCCGACTGACGCCGGCGACCCGCAGATGGTCGCCGCCCTCACCCGCGCGTTCAAGAAGTTCCAGGCCGACGAGATGGTCGATCGTGCCGCGGGGCTGACGTACTACATGATGATGTCGCTGTTCCCGGCGCTGCTGGTCGGCGTCTCGCTGCTGGGCCTGCTCGGCGACAGGTCGCTCGTGCGCGACGCCGTCGGCTACGCGCGCGACAACGGCGCGCCGGCCGAGGTGACCGACGCGCTCGAGGCCCTGCTGACGAAGACCGTCGGCGCCACCGGCGGTGCCGTGTCGACTGCGCTCGTGATCGGCATCGTGATCGCGCTGTACGGCGCGTCGGGCGCGTTCGGCGCGGCCGGGCGGGCGCTCAACCGAGTCTACGGCGTCGAGGAGTCGCGCGGCTTCGTCGCGCACAGGCTCGCCGACATCGGCTACACGATCCTCGTCATCGCGCTGGCGATCGTCGCGCTCGTGTCGGTGTTCCTCGGCGGCAACCTCGCGGGCGACCTCTTCGGCACGATCGGCCTCGGCGACACGGCGGCGTCGGTGTGGCGCATCGTGCGCTGGGCGGTCGCGGTCGGTGCGGTGCTGGGGATCTACGCGATCGTCTTCGCGCTGGCCCCCGACCGCGCGGCGCGGCGGCGGCGGATCATCAGCCCCGGCGCGCTCGTCGGCGTCGGGATCTGGATCGTGGCCTCTGTCGGCTTCTTCTTGTACGTCTCGAACTTCGGCCGGTTCGGCGCAACCTACGGCGCGTTCGCGGGTGCGGTGATCCTGCTGCTGTGGCTGTACATCTCGAGCATCGCCTTCCTGTTCGGCGCCGAGCTCAACAGCGTAAGCGGCCGCGACCGCGACGAATCGTCCGCGCCGCGCGGGCGCGGCTCAGCCGTCTGGGCCGGAACGTTCCTCTGAGCGCACGGCCGGCGCCGCGTCGCGGCGCCGGGTGATCACGCCGATGAGGGCGTCGACGACGGCTGGATCGAACTGGCTTGCGGCACAGGCATGCAGTTCTGAGAGCGCGACCTCGGTACTCATCGCGGTGCGGTAGGGGCGGTCTGCGGTCATCGCGTCGTAGGCGTCGCACACGGCGATGATCCGCGCGCCGAGCGGTATCTGGTCGCCCGCGAGGCCGTCGGGGTAGCCGCGCCCGTCCATCCGCTCGTGGCTCGAGCGCACGAGGTTGGCTGCGGGCGCGAGTGCTGGAGCGGCAGCGAGGATGCGTTGGCCCATGATGGTGTGGCGGCGGATGTAGGCCCATTCGTCGTCGTCAAGCGGGCCCGGCTTTTCGAGGATCGCCTCCGGGATCGCGGCCTTGCCGACGTCGTGCAGCGCCGCGGCATGCAGCAGGTGGTTCATCTGGTCGTCGGGGAGGTCGAGTGTCCGTCCGACCGCCTCGCATAGCCGCGTGACCTCGTTGAGGTGGGTGCCGAGCTGGGGATTGCGCTCGCAGAGGACCTGCAGCAGCACGTCGACGCTTTGTCGGGCCGCCGAGGCGCGGGTGCCGCTGCCCTTCGCGGCGTACATCATGCGGTCGGCGAGTCCCAGCGCGTCAGATGACGTGCGTGCATCTTCGGGCAGCACCGCCGAGCCGCACGAGGCGGTCACGCTGAACGCGTCGCCGCGCTCGGCCAGCGCGCTGCGCGCGCGTTGGACGAGCACGCCGACGCCCTCGGCGGGCACGCGCGCGATGACGCAGAACTCGTCGCCGCCCATGCGGTAGCTCGTTCCCAGCCCGTGCATCTCGGCGGCGAGGCGCCGGCCCAGCCGGGTCAGCAGCGCGTCGCCGGCGGCGTGTCCGAAGGTGTCGTTGTAGGCCTTGAAGCCGTCGAGGTCCAGCAGCAGCAGTGCGAGCGGCTGCTCGCGCGTGACGTGCGCGAGCGCGAGGTCGAGGTCCGCGACGAGCTTGCGCCGGTTGGGCAGCCCGGTCAGCGCGTCATGGCGAGCCTGATAGGCGAGTTGCTCGTCGGAGCGCTTGCGCACGAGAAACTGTGCGATCGACGCGGAGAGCGCGTCGAGCAGCTCCAGCTGCGCGGCGTCGGGCGCGCGGATGTCGCGGCTGAGAAACTCGATCACCGCGAGCACCTTGGCGCCCTCCAGGACCGGCAGAAGGATGCAGGTGTGCAGCCCGTCGGCGGCGGCCGCCTCGCTTCGTCTGGAGTCCGGCTCAACGGTGACGTCTGTGACCCAGCGCGGTTCACCTTGCGTCCAGACGCAGCCGGGCAGACCGATGGCCTGGCTCAGCGCGATCCGCTTGGTTGCGGCTTCAAACACCTTCGGCGCGGGCCCGCGGTGCCAGAATGCCTTGCAGCGCAGCTCGGTCGCGCTCGAGCCGGAGGGCATCCAGGCCGCTCCGACGCCCCACGTCATGCCTTCACCGATCGCCTCGAGCAGCGCGGGCAGCGCCTCGTCGACGGTCGACGCCTGCGCCAGCACCCGTGTCGCCTCGTGCTGAACCTTCAGGTAGCGCTCGCGCAGCTTCTGCTCTGAGATGTCCCGTGCGATCGTCGACGCGCCGGTGACCTGGCCGGTGGCGTCGCGGATCGGCGAGATCGTCAGCGCGACGTCGATCAGCCGCCCGTCCTTGCGCGCATGTGTGCTCTCGATCTGCTCCACGCCCTCGCCGCGCGCGACGCGCGCGCGAATCTCGCTGTTGCGGTACTGGTGATCGGCAGGAACGAGCATCGTGATCGACTCGCCGAGAACCTCCTCCGCGCCGTAGCCGTAGATCTTCTGCGCCCCGTGGTTCCAGCTGACGATCGTGCCGTCAGGCGCCCACGCGATGATCGCGTCCTCGCTGGACTTGACGATCGCCGCCAGCTGGCGCTGCGCCTGCTCGGCGTTGCGTTGCTCGGTGACGTCCTGGCCGGCGCCGAACATCCGCAGCGGCCGGCCGTCATCTGCGAGCACGACGTCGCCGCGTGCGCTTGTGACGCGGATCGAGCCGTCGCCGCGCACGATCCTGTGCTCGAAGCTGAATGGCTCGCCCGTAGTGCAGGAGTTCTCGACGGCCGCCTTGACAGCCAGACGGTCGTGCGGATGCACGAACGCGAGGAACTCCTCCATGCGGCGCGGGGGCGCAGCAGGATCGACGCCATACAGACGACACAGCTCCTCTGACCACTCGAGGACATCGGTCGCGGCGTTCCAGTCCCAGCTGCCAAGCCGAGCGACCGCCTGCGCCTCGGCGAGCTGGTCGCGGCGGCGCTCGAGCAGCTCGTCAGCCCGCTTGCGCTCTGTGATGTCGTGCAAGAACGCGTAGAACACGTAGCCGGCGGCGGTCTGCAGCGGTGAGATCGTCAACTCCACCGGGAACTCGCGGCCGGCGCGATCGAGCGCCACGAGCTCCAGCCGCTTGCCGATGACGCGGCCCTCGCCGGTCGCGAGGAACCGCAGCACTCCGCGTTCATGCGCGTCGCGCGAGCGCTCCGGAATGATCGTCTGCGAAAGCACGCGCCCGAGCGCCTCGTCGCGCGTCCAGCCAAACGTCGCGACCGCCTGCTGATTCCAGTCGGTGATCACGCCGCGCGCGTCGATCGCGATGAACGCGTCCTGCGCGGTCTCGAGGATGTGGCGCGTCTCACGCTCGCGTGCCGCCAGCGCCTGCTCGCTCTCGAGGGCGCGTCGATACACCGTCTCTGCCTGCGCGCGCACGGCTTCGTTGAGGCGCCACGTGACGATGCTCGCGATCCCCGCGGCCGTGACGAAGCCGCCGTGGATCAGCGCCCACGTCCACGGGTGCGCGACCGCATCGGCGTGGTTGTAGACGGCGTACGGATCAAGCGCCCCCATCAGCCCGTGATGCACCACGACGTATCCGGCTGCGACGAGAAACGGCCGCCAGTCCTCATACAGGGCGAGCACGACGATCATCACGAAGAAGTGAAAGTGCGCCTCGATCACGCCGCCGGACACGTGGACCACGAGCGCCGAGCTCGTGATCAGCCCCAGCGAGACCACGACTGCGGCGAGCCGCTGCCTGCGCCTCACCGCATGGGCAACGCCCGCGAGCGCCGCCAGCAGCGCTCCGTGCTCGGCGGCATGCAGCAGGCCGTAGCCCGTGATCAGCCCGAAGACCGGCAGCGCGAGCGCGTGCAGGCACAGCAAGACCAGCAGCGCTCGATGACGCCGTTCCCAGGCTCCTTCGGGCAGCGTCTGCCCGCGCGGCAACGCCCACCGCAGCCCGGCGACAAGCTCGCGCCAGTGCCCTGGCCGCGGGCCGACAGGCTCGCTCCGATTTTGCGCCATGGCTTACTTGTCGGACCCGCGCCGCCGAACCTTGAGCGCAGCCGGACGGTGCGCCAGCCGGCCGCGCTCACGCCAGCCGCAGCAGCCAGACCGCGACGACGAGCGCGCCAAGCGACCACGGCGCCGCCCAGTGGACCGCGAGCCGGCGTGAACGCAGCAGCGCCGCCGGGACCGTCAGGGCGAGCGCCACGGCGAGCGGCGCGAGCGGATTGGCCGCGAGCGCGGCGCCGACGTCGCCGGCGCCGAGCGCGGCGACGCCGTGCGTCAGCCCGCAGAACGGGCAGTCCGTGCCGGTCGCCATCGAGAAGAGGCACGTCAGACCGCTGTCGCCCGCGGCCGTCAGGACGCCCGCGCTACCCAGCAGCAATGCGCCGCCCGTCGCCGCGCTGAGGCCGACCGCCGGCAGGACCGGGACCTCGACGCTCACTGCGGGACGGTCTCCGGGAACGTCTCGATTCCCTCCGACACGAAGGCCCCGAGCAGCACGAAGAAGACGACGAACGCCAGTACGTACAGGATCAGCAGCACGGTCCCGATGATCCCGGTGATCTTGCCGGCCGTCGCCAGGCCGCGGCCGCCGAGCCTTCCGCCGGAGGCATCGATCTCGGCTTCCGCGCTGTGACCGATCGCCCAGGCGATCGGCGCGCAGATCGGGCACAGGATGATTCCGAGGATGCCGAGCACGAGCGAAACGGTGGCGCGCGGCGCATTCGGGACCGGCTCGACGAAGTTCACGGGACCGGACCATCGCACAGATCCGCGCGCGGGCGCAGCGTCTTCTCCTCGCCGTAGGAGCACAGCGCGCGGCGGCCGGGGCAGGTCTCGCAGAGCTCGCGGTGCGGCGTCGCCGTGACCGGGTACTCGCCGGCAAGCAGGCCTGCGGCCAGCGCCAGCAGCTCGTCCTCGAGGCGATCGGCGTCGCCGGCGTCGAAGCGCGCGACGACCGGTTCGCGCGGGCGCTCGAGAAACGCGTAGGCGACCTCGACGCGCGCGGCGCCCCCGCGCAGCGCGGCGTGCGCGTAGACGCGCTGCTGGATGGCGTAGCGCTGCTCGACGTAGGCCGCGAGGTCGGTGTCGGGGTCGACGGCGTCGGTCTTGTAGTCGACGACGAGCTGCGCGCGGCCGCGCTCGTGGGCGAGCACGTCGACGATGCCGGTCAGCAGCGTGTCGCCGAGCGCGACGGTGAAGGGGTGCTCGCGGTGCACCGCGCGGGCGCGCGCGATCCGCTCGGCCAGCGGAGAGTCTGCGAACGCGCCCGCAAGGCGCAGCACGTCGGCGCGCTGCTCGTCGCCCAGTTCGATCCCCCGCGTCGCCACGATCTGCACAGGATCGGCGTCGTGCTCGAGCACCGCGTGCACGAGCGAGCCGCGCATGCGCGGATCGAATGCGGGCGCGGTGGCCGCCGCGAGCTCGATCGGCTGCTCGTCGGGCAGTTCGAGCACACGCTGCAGGTAGAAGCGATAGCCGCACTCCTTCCAGGCCGCCAGCCGTGAGTACGACAGCGTGCGCACCGGGTCGGGCCGCCCGCGCGGCTCGACCTCGGGCGGGCGCGGCGCCGGTGGCGTCGCGATCGGCAGGCTCGCTCCCGCCGGCGCGAGCGACTCCGTGCGCAGCACGCGGCCGACGGTCGCGGGCCGGTTGAGCGCCGCGCGTACCCAACCGGCCCCGCCCGCCCCGATCTCGATGTCCTGCAGCGGCTCCTCGTCGCCGGGCAGTGCGCGCAGGTCACCGCCGAGGAGCGCCGGACCGAGCCACGCCAGCGGCGGCGACTTCGGACCCTCCTGCGGCCAGTTGTCGACGGTCACCCCGCCGCTGACGACGAGCCGCTCCCGTGCGCGGGTCGCGGCGACATACATGACGCGCTCCTCCTCGCGTGCGGCGCGGTCGCGGGCACGGTCGCGCAGCCGCTCGTAGGCAAGCGCCTTCTCGCTCGAGCCGTCGAGGCCGACGAGCCGCAGCCCGACCTCGCCCTCGGCGACGAGCAGGTCCTCGTCGCCGTCGCCGGGGCGCTGACGGCCGAGGTCGACGACGCAGACGACGGGGAACTCCAGGCCCTTCGCGGCGTGGATCGACATGAGCCTGACCGCCTTGACGTCGCCGAGCTCGACGGGCGCGTCGGTCTCGCGCGCCTCGGCCTCGAGCTCGGCGGTGGCGAGGTCGGCGAGGCCGCGCACGTCGCGGCCGCGGTCGCGCTCGAAGGCCGCCGCGAGGCGCAGCAGCTTGTGCACGTTGGCCAGGCGCCGCTCACCGCCGGCGAGCGACAGCACGTGCAGGTCATAGCCGGTCGCGTCGACGACGCGCCGCAGCAGCTCGTCGAGCGCCAGCCGCGGCGCAAGCAGGCGCTCGGCGCCAAACCGCGTCGCGAAGATGTCGAGGCGCTCGCGATCCTCGCCGGTGAGCGCGTCGCGCAGCCCGCCGGCGTCCTGCTCGATCGCGCGCCATGCGTTGCCCTTGCCGCCGGCCCGCGCGACGTGCGCGAGCGCGTCGGACGAGAGCCCGACGAGCGGCGAGGCGAGCACGCCGTACAGCGCCGCCTCGTCGCGCGGGTTGGCGAGCGCGGCGAGCCACGCGCACAGGTCGCGCACGACCTGGCGCCCCCAGTAACCGCGGCCGCCGACCGACAGCGTCAGCAGGCCCTGGTCCTCGAGCGCGCGCTCGTAGACGGGCAGGTCGCCGAGCGCGCGCAGCAGCACGACGACGTCTTCGGGTCGGTGCATCCCGCTGTCGACGAGCTCCCGCACGCGCTGGGCGAGCAGCCGCGCCTCCGCCTGGCGCCACGCCTTCGTGCCGGGCGCCACGGCGCCGAGGTCGACGTCCTCCCAGCCGACCTGGTCGGTGACGAGCAGCTCGACGAGCGGCTGCGTCGCGGGCTGCGTCGCGCGACCCTCCTGCAGCGCGACGAAGCTCTCCCCCATACGCGGCGCGAAGGCGGCGTTGATCGTGTCGAGGATCGCACCGTGCGAGCGGAAGTTCGTCGCCAGCGTCGCCACGCGCCCGTCGGCGGCGAACTGCGCACGCAGCCTGCGAAAGACGTCGACATCGGCGTGACGGAAGCCGTAGATCGACTGCTGCTCGTCTCCGACGAGAAACAGGTCGTCGCGATCCAGCGCACGGAAGAGGGCCAGTTGCAGGGGATTTGAGTCCTGCAGCTCGTCGACCATGACGCGGTCGAAGCGCTCGGCGTAGGAGCTGCGCAGCGTCGGCGCGCCGGCGAGCAGATCACGCGCGTGCAGCTCGAGGTCGTCGAAGTCCAGCGCCGCGCGAGCGCGCTTGGCCTCGGCGTAGGCGTCGGCGTAGTCGCCCAGCAGCTCGTCGAGCAGCCCGAGCGCGGCGGCGGCGCGGGCGTCGCGGCAGGCGCACGCGTAGGCCGCCAGGGCCGCGCGGTACTCGTCGCACGCAGGCGTCTTCAGCGCGTTTGCGTTCGTGGTGAGCGTCAGCGCGCTCAGCTGAGGCGCAAGCTCGCCCGGCGGCGTCGCGGCAAGCAGCTGCGCGCAGCGATCCAGGCGCTCGCGCGCCGTGCCGACGGTCGTGCCCGGTCCCGCGAGGCGCAGCTCTGCGGCCGCCGCGGCGCAGGCTGCCTGCAGCGGCGCGCGCAGCACGTGCGGGTCGCCGAGCCCCTGCGGACGGGGCAGGCTCGGGCGTGTGTGGCCCGCGCTGCGCAGCGCGTCGTGGGCCGTCGTGATCGCGGTGCGCAGGCGATCGGCGTCGTAGGCGGCGACGAGGTCGAGCCCCGCGGCGCCCTGCTCGCCGTCGAGCAGCCGCGCGAGCGCCTCCTCCCACGCGCGGTCGTGCAATGGCCGCGCGGCGGCCTCGTCGAGCACCGTGAACGCCGGGTCCAGGCCGGCGGCGATCGCGTGAGCGCGCAGCACGCGCGTGCAGAAGCCGTGGATCGTCGAGACCCAGGCGGTCTCGGTCTCGCGCGCCGCGTCGCGGCGCCCGAGCTCGACGAAGCGCTGGCGCACGCGCGCGCGCAGCTCGCCAGCCGCGCGCTCGGTGAACGTGATCGCGAGGATCCGCGCCGGTCGCACGTCGTCCTCGAGCACCGAGCGCACGAATCGCTCGACGAGCACCGACGTCTTGCCGCTGCCGGCGTTGGCCTCGAGCAGCAGCGACCCGTCGCGGCGGCGGACGGCCTCGGACTGCTCGGCGGTGAACGCGCGCCCGCCGGGCCCTAGGAGAGGGGTCGTGTTCACGGCGGCCGGCACTACGCCGCCTCGCAGCGGCAGATCGTCGGGTACATGCAGCCCTTGTCGTTGTAGGAGCAGGTGTCCGGCCGCGGCGCGAGCGCCCCGGCGCGCAGCTCGCCGAGCACAGCTCGCACGTCCTCCAGCACGCCGTCGACGACCGCGGCGAACTCGGCGGGCGGGCGGCGGTCGGTCCGGACGGCCTTCAGGCCGGGATCGGCGTCCTCGCGCAGCACGCCGCGGGCGCGCTGATCGCGCCCGCCGATCGGCTGATACAGGCCCCCGACGACGTCGAGCCCCAGCACGTCGCGCGCGGCCAGCATGTAGAGCGCGACCTGGTACTTGCGCTTGGCGCGCCAGTTCGCCGACTCGACGGTCATCCGGCCTTTGTAGTCATAGACGACTGCTACGCCGCCGGGACCGACGTCGATCCGGTCGATGCGGCCGCTGAGCGAGATCCCGCCGCCGAGGTCGAGCACCGGTTGCCCGTCGTCGGCTCCGAAGGCCACCTCGAGCGCGTCCGGCACGAGCTCTGAGCCGGACGTCGCGGCGTGCTCGAGGTAGCGCAGCACGTCGGAGCGCAGGCGGTGCTCCAGCGCGCGCTGGCGGCTGGGATCGCGCGACATGACGAACTGCTCGGTGCCCTCCACGCGCTTCATCGCGGCGACGGCGAGCGCGCGCGCGGCGGGCAGCGTCGTCTCGTCCAGCCGGCCGCCGTCACTGGAGTCGATCAGCCCGCGGACGACTGCCTCGAGCACGGTGTGGGTCAGCGCGCCGCGCAGCATCGCCTCGGGATCCGGGGTCAGCCCCTCGGGCTTGAGCATCCGCTCGACGAACCAGCGCACGGGACAGCTCGCCCACAGCTCGATGCCGGACGCCGACCAGGTCGGTCGGTCGCGCATCTGCGCGAGGAGCTCCTCGTCGCGCAGCGCTGCGACCGGCGCCTCGCGCCGCCGCGGCGCGCGAACGGCCTCGCCGCGCAGCCGCTCGCGCTCGCTCGGAGCGTCGCCCGCGGGCCAGCCGACCTCACCGAGCGTGCGGGCCTGCCTGCGCTCCTGCAGCTCGGGGCCGAAGAGGTCGCACACGTCGGAGACGAAGAACGAGCGGACCGCCTGCTCGCCGTCGTCGCCGGCCTCGTGCCAGGAGAGATACAGACGCTCCTCGGGTCGCGAGACCGTCGCGTAGAAGAGGTAGCGCTCCGCGCCGAGCTCGTCGCGGCGGCGCAGCCGCAGGCCCGATGCCGCGGCGAT
>CADCVQ010000143.1 GCA_902806175.1 uncultured Solirubrobacteraceae bacterium | reverse complement strand
GTAGCGCCACGAGTAGCTCGACGTCATCAGGCCGTGGACGAGCAGCAGCGGCGGCGCGTCGCGCGCGCAGTAGGAGACGACGTGGACGCGGATGCGCCCGAACGGCCCCGAGTGCACGACGACGTCCTCGTGGTCGGCGTCGTAGTAGCGGTGCGCCACGCGCGGGCGCAGCGGGAGGTCCTCGAAGCGGCCCTGCTCGAAGGGCTCGCCCGCGGGCGCATGGCCCGCCTCAGGTCCTCGCAATGCGTACTCCCGCCCGGCCATCGATGCCGCGAGCATGCCCGCAAGCGCAAGGTGGCGGACATCGCGCTCGCGGACCGGTCGTGCGGACGGCGGCTGTCAGCCCGTCGTCCCCACTGCCAGCAGGTACTCCTTCTCGAAGCGCGCGCGGTCGGCGGTACCGCGGTTCCACTCGTCGCAGAACGCGTCCAGCGCCTCGTCGAACTGCGCCTCGCGGCCGTCGCGCGCGGCATTCGCGCGGGCGGCGATCGTCGGGCCGTAGTGCGCCTTGAAGTGCTCGCCGTACTCGCGCGGCCGCTCGAACGCCGAGATCTCGAGCACGTCACGATCGAGCGTGTGGAACTGCACGCGCTCGCCGAAGAGCCCGCGCAGGTGCTCCTCGCTGCCCCACAGCGGCGGTGGCTGCGCGCCGGCCGGAGGCGGCGGCGCGAACGGCTTCATCGTCGCGAACAGCGCGCCGAGCATGCCGTCCGGCGTCCAGCTCAGCAACCCGACCGTGCCGCCGGGACGGCACACGCGCACGAGCTCGTCGGCCGACGCCTGGTGATGGGGAGCGAACATGACGCCGATCGCCGACATCACGACGTCGAACGAACCGTCCTCGAACGGCAGGTTCTCGGCGTCGGCCTCGACCCACTCGAGCTCGACTCCCTCTGCTTCGGCCGTGCGCCGGCCGGCATCGAGCAGGTCGGGCGTCAGGTCGCTCGCCGTCACGCTCGCGCCCGTCCGTGCCGCGGGGATCGAGGCGTTGCCCGTGCCGGCCGCGACGTCGAGCACGCGCATCCCGGGTGCGATGGCGCACGCCTCGACCAGCCGCGGGCCGACCGGCAGCAGGAACGTGTCGACCATCAGCGGGTAGTCGCCCGCGGCCCACATCGCGCGATGGCGCGCCTTCAGCTCCGAGTCAGCGACGTGCAGGTTCATCCCGGCTCCTTGCGTTCGGTGTCTGCCAGCAGCATCGTTCGCACCGGGCGCCCGTGCATCGGGCGAACTCCCTATCTGCTGCCTATCTTGCGGGAGCGCGGCTGTCGCCGCGGGCGAGGCCGGCATGGGCGGCGGCCTCGGTGCGGTTGTGCACGCCGAGCTTGGAGAGGATCCGGCTGACGTGGTGTCCGGCCGTCTTCTCGCTGATGAACAGCGCCTTGGCGATCCGCGCGTTGGACATGCCCAGCGCGAGCAGGTCCAGGACCTCCTGCTCGCGCGCGGTGAGCTCGCCGTGGTTGCGCGGCCCACCCGCGGTCGCGCCGCCCAGCTCGCGCAGGACCGCCGCCGCGGCGTCGAGCGCCCGCGCCGCGCCGAGCGCCCGGAAGGTCGCCAGCGCGGCACGCGCCTCTTCGCGCGCCATGTCCGGTGCCTCCGGCGCGAGCGCACGGGCGAGCTCGAGGCGGGCTTCCCCCAGCTCGAGCGGCATCGCGAGCCGGCTGAACGCCTCGAGCGCGCGGCGCGCCGCCTCGACGGCGTCGCGACGGCGATCGCGGGCGAGGGCGACGCGCGCTGCGGCCAGGTCGGCGCGGGCGCCGACGACCGCCATTCCCGAGCTGCGCGCGTGCTCTGTGAGCTGTGCGGCCGCCGCTTCGGCGGCGGCGATGTCGCCGCACGCCAGGCGCGCGTCGACGAGCGGTGCGAGCAGCGCCATCGTGAGAACTGCGTCGCCGGCCGCCGCGAGCAGCCCGCGCTCGAGCAGCGCCGCCGCGACGCGCGGCTGGTCCTGGGCGATGCGCAGGTGGGCGAGCGCGCGCAGCGACTCGGGGTGCTCCTCGCGGCCGACGAGCAGCTGCTCGGCCTCGCGGATCCGGCCTTGGCGCACGCGCAGCTCCGCCAGCGCCGCGATCGTCGGGGCGCCCATCGCCGGCACGTAACGAGCATGTGCCTCGAGGGCGCTCTCCAGGGCGGCCTCGGCGTCCGCCCAGCGCCCGACCGCCAGCAGGACGTCGGCGTGGACGGTGCGGCACGCGCCCAGCAGCGGCGTCGTGCCGTGTTCGCGCGCGAACTCGTCGACGGACTCGCACCACTCCGCCGCGCGCTCCCATTCGCCGGCGCTCGTGCAGGCCATGATGAGGTTGCAGTAGGCCTCGGCGAGCGTGTGGACGTTGCGAACGCGGCCTGCCGAGGCAGCCGCCATCGCCTCCTCGAGCAGCGCCATCCCGTGCTCGGTGCGCCCGGCGCTGACCTCCGTCCGCCCGAGCAGGCTGAGCGCGAAGACCTCCAGGTCACCGGCATCGGCCTCGCGCGCGATCGTCATCGCGCGCCGCGCGTGCGCGCAGCGCTCCTCGACGCTCTGCGCGTGCCGCGCCCGCTCGACGGCGACCCAGCCCTGGCCGACGCACGGGCCCGCGCCCTCGACCGCGCGCTCGGCGCGAAACAGCCACCCCCGCGCCGCCGAAGCGCGTCCGCCGATGAGGTGCTGGTGTGAGACCCACACGGCGATGCGCGCGGCGTCGTCGCACCGGCGGTCGCGCACGTACAGCTCGAACGCTCGCTCGCGAGCAGCGATGCCCTCCTTCACGTCGGCGAGAAACCACAACGCGAGACCGAGGCCATCGAGCGCGGCGGGCGTCTCCTCGTCGGCGAGCGCGGCCTCGAACGCCGCCCGCGCCGCCTCCCATCGCGCTGCCTCGAGCGCCTGCCAACCCTGCTCGAGCGCATCGCCGGCGAGACCTGCATCCATGCAAGCGAGTATCCCAGCTGGCCGGCGCGCGCCGGGCGAATCTGGCAGCAGAGCCTTGGGGGCAGAGGATCGAGACCCGGCGGCCCGACGGAGCGGCCGATTGCGCCCGGCGGCAGCACCCGCCCGGCAGCTCGAACGCGCGGGGCCGTCCGACCACCCGCTCGCCGCGGCCTCGCCTCGAAGCGCAACCTGCGGATCACGCCGCGCGCGCTCTCTGGCCGCTCTGAGCGGGCGCCGGTCCCTGCTGCGCGGCCGGCGTCGTCCCTGGGGACGGCGCCACTCGCTCACTCACTCCTGGACTGCGGGCTTGCTACTTCAGCTCTCCGAGAACAGCGCCCCAGAGCTGCCTCGGCCGGTAGCGTCTGCTCGCCGGTGGGAACTGCAGGCGGCGGACCTGCATCTGCAGCGGCCTACCGCTCGCGACTTCGTTGCGCGGCAAGTGCATCGCGAATGGGCGCCTGAAGTCGGTGGTCGAGGCGTTGATGATGGCGAAGTACCCCGGCGTCGTGGGCGCCAGGGGGATGGACGACCCAGACGGTCGTGGCCGCACTGCACGGCTGCAAGGTGAGCCCCTCGTTCTGGTGTGCGACGCTCGCCAAGCCCACGCACGGGCCAGGCCGCCGACCACCACGTCGTCAATGACCGCGCCAGCAACGTCCAATCCGACGATCTCGGCGACGTGCCGACCCATCTGAATCTGCGCTGCCCCCCGTGTCGACCAGGCATGCCTGGGGAGCCATGTCGATCCCCTCGACGACCACGTCGACGACCGGGCGAGCCCTCCCGAGCTGGCCCGGCAGCTCCTGGAAGGCGATCCTCACTCCGGAATGATGCCGCTGGCTTCGAGCTCATCGGCGGGGATGCGAAACATGCTGTCCGCCTTCAACCGGTGTTGATGAGCCAGCTGACAACCGCGTGTGGCTCAGGCGCTGCGACAAGCACGTCCGGACCGATCGTCGCCACCCATTGACCGACGAACGGCTCAAGCGTCGCGGCGCTCGGACGCGCCTCTATCGAGCCGCGGGAGACACGTGCGGAGCCTGCCAAGCGTTCCCGTGCCGGCGCCGTCGACCGGCGTCCCGCGGCACATCCAAGCCCCGTAAGGATCCTGCGTACGTGGTGGGTCGTGAACTCGGCACGGTCCAGGCCCGTGACGGCGCTGAGCACCTGCTTGGGCGGGTACCGACGCCGACCGACCACGACGAAGTGCTCCTTCAGCGGCTCCGGCAGAACGTCGCGCATCGATCTTTCGACCTGGCTGGCGCGTAGCGCCAGCGCGCGACCGGCGATGCTCACCGAGCGGGTTGTCTCCGACATGGCTTCTCCGATTCGTCTCTCCTTCGAACGAAGGCTGTCACGGCTCGCCCGACGGATGCGTTCCCTACGAGCCGGTCGTGGCCGTGGGTGGTCATTCGGCCTGCGGGCGCACAACACACTGATGCGCGCATCAGAGACCAGGAGGACCGCCCCCTGGCGGTGGCGGTCGCGCTTCGGGCCCCGATGGAGACGGCGGGTTGGAATCCGTGCGACATCGCCGTCGGGGACGGCGATTGCGCGGACTCGCGCGACTGGTTTGCGACTCGAAATCCGGTGGTCAGCAGCCCATGGCGTTTCGCAAGGTGCGGCACGCCTGAGCCATCCGCGGTGGCGAGAGGCCGGCGACGCGCCGCCGGAAGGTGTCTCGCGGAAGCG
>CADCVQ010000142.1 GCA_902806175.1 uncultured Solirubrobacteraceae bacterium | reverse complement strand
CGCGAGCGCGCGCACGATGAGCCGCCGCACGCAGGTCGGCCACGACCGCCGGGTCGCCGGCCGGCGCCGAGTGCATGAGCTGCAGCGACACGCGCTCGGGCCCGACGCCGCGCTCGCGTAGGAGTTGCGCGGCGCGCGTATGGGCTGCCAGCCGCTCCGGGACGGTCAGCGTGGCGCGGGCGCCCGCCGCGAGCAGGGGGTGGGAGAACCGCAGCGGCGTGGCGTCGGCGAGCAGGCCGCCACGGCTCAGCTCGCCCGCGGCGAACGTCGCCTCCATCGTGGGGACATCCGCGAGCGCGGCGGCGAGGTCGACGTCGACGTCGTCGCCGAGGATGGCCACGGCACGCGCGAGCGCCTCGCAGCGCGCGCCCAGCCGGTCGAGCGTCGCGCGGACCGAGCGCGCCACGGTGGGCGGCGTGACCTGCGCCACGCGCCCGGCATCGCCAGCCGTGAACCCGACCCGCTCGGCGCGCAGCGCGCGCACGAGCTCGCCGAGCAGGAACGGGTTGCCGCCGGTGGCGTCGTGGCATGCGGCCGCGAACTCAGGCTCGACGCCGCTGTGCGCCGCGCGTAGGAAACGCTCGACGCCGCCGATGTCGAACGGCGCGGGCTCGACCACGTCGGTCCGGGGATTGCGGCGCAGCTCGTCGAGCACGACCGCGACGCCGGCGTTCTCGGCGGGACGCGTACCGACGACCAGCGCGACCGGCAGAGACTCGACCCGCAGCGCCAGGTAGGCAACGAAGCGCAGCGACGCCTCGTCGGCCCAGTGAGCGTCGTCGATCGCGAGCAGCAGCGGACGAGCGCCGGCGAGCTCCGCCGTCAGCGCGTACAGCCCGCGCAGAACGGCCTCCGGCGCGGGCTGCACGGCATCGGGAAGGTCGAGGATCACGCTCGCCGCGACGTTCGCGAGTCCGGTGTGCGACGTCGCATCCCCGCCCGCGCGCAGCTCCGGCTCGAGGCATTGACGGACGACCCCCATCGCGTAGTCGCTCTCCAACTGTGAGCCGCGTCCACGCAGAACGGTCATCGCGGCGGCCTCGGCGCGTGCGCGCGCCTCCGCGAGCAAGCTCGTCTTGCCGACTCCGGCATCGGCTTCGATGAGCACCGTCGCGCCTCGCCCGGCGATTGCCGCGTCGAGCGCCGCGTCGATGCGGGCGAGTTCCTCCTCGCGCTCGATGACAGGCTGCCTGCTCGTAGGCGGACACTAACCCACCCTTCGGCGGCTCGCTCGCGGCCGGCTTCGAGCCTTCGCGGACGCCATGGGATGGCGCACACCAGGCACCGATTCCGGCCGAAAACGCCGAGCCCGGCCGGCACCGTCCCTGCAGTGGTTGGGCTGCCAGACGCGCCGTTCGACCCGTCAGCCGTTCGCGCTGCCACGGATCGACTGCGGCACTGCGCATGCTCTTCCTGTTGCACCGTAACCACGTGCTGACCTGCGTGATCGTCTTCTCGCCGCGCAGCGCGGGATCAGCCGTTTCGAACTCGTCCGCCTCCACAACCAGCTCGTTTGGCACGAGCTTGACAAACCGCCCGTGGTAGGTGTCGGTCCGACCCGCCGTCTTGCCCGAGCGCTGCGGCGCGTCGGATGTCAACGAGACCCTCAGCACTCCGCCTTCGCGGGCGTCGAACTCGTGCGCATCACACGTCATGCCGGTCGGATACCTCCAGCGAGCAACGGCCGCCGGATCGATCAGCGCGCCGTAGACGCGCCCGCGAGGAGCCTTGATGAGCCGCCTGATGCGCGTCGATGTCACTCCACGCATCCTGACATCGCCGCGCGTCCCGCTGGAGGATCGGTTGTCGGCATCCGGTGGGGGATCGGGCGCGACCGGTGCGTCAGTGGCAGTCAGCGCGGCGGTGGCGTTTGCGCCAAGTCCCGCGACCTCGACGGGCGCAGGGTACAACGGTTTGAAAGCGATGCCCCGTGAGGAGATGCGATGAAGCCGAAGGATCGAGTTGAGACGGTCGCCAAGACAAAGGCCGGCGCGCAGCGAGAGAAAGCGGCGGGTGAAAGCCAGGACGCGCCCGGCGCCAGGTACGTCGTTCCCCAAGCCGACGTCGACGCGATCATCGAGCACTGGCCGTCGGCGCCGAAGAAGATGGCGCAGGACATGCTCGCGCAGTACGGGTCGCCGAATGAGGCGACGGCGACGCTGCTGATCTGGCATGACAGCGGCGCGTGGAAGCGCACGATCGTCACGAGCGACGAGACCGCGCACGACTTCCCGACGCCGCACACCGACTTCATCTCGCAGACGATCAACTACGACGTGCCGGTCGAGAAGCTCGCCGAGCTCGCCGAGTACGACGGCAGCCTGATCATCTATCGCACCGCGGGGCAGGTCACCGCGTCGTGTGACAACGAGGCCGCCAACTACCTGGCCGTCAACTTGATGCACGAGATCGTTCAGGGCCGCATGACCGCCGAGCAGGCGCGCCAGGAGTTGGGTGAGCAGCAGGCAGCGTGGTTGATGAACCGCCCAGCGCCGTTCACGCAGGAGATCGCGTTCGCCGCGCCGAGCGAGTCCGACACGGGCTATCGCGACGTGCCGGTGATGAAGGGCGCGACGGTGCGCCAGACGTTCGAGAAGGTCAAGGACGTGCTGACCGGGCGCGACGGGTGAGAGCGCTTGCGCCGAACTGCGCGCTGAAGCGATCGCCGCTATGAGCTGGTGAGCGCCAGCCGTGTGAGCCCGCAGTCCCCTGGCAGCGAAAGCATCCGTCTACGGGGTAGCACCCGGTCTTGACTCACCCGACGGCAACGGGAGCGCTGGCTTGGACGACAGTTTTGATCTTGACGCGGCGGCCGCGGTGATGTCACGCCACGTCGGCGAGCCAGTCGCCCTTGAGGCGACCTGTGGTCCGCGCGGACGCCACCACTCGGCGGTCCTTCGCTGCCGGGTCCTCGCCGGGGCGCCAACGGCGCCGAGGACGGTGATCGTCAAGCACGTGCCCGCAGGCGGTCGGGCTGACTTCGCGCTGTTCAACGAATGGGCCGCGCTGGTGTTTCTCTCGCAGGTCGAGCTTGACCCGCCGCTGTCGCCTGCGTTTTACGGCGGCGATCTGTTGGCGAGGCTCCTCGTGCTGGAGGATCTCGGCGACGAAGACAGCCTCGTCGACGCTCTGCTCGGCTGCGACGCGGCGAAGGCCGAAGCTGCGTTGATCGCGCTCGCACGAGCTCTCGGCCGCATGCATGCCACGACGAGCGCGCGGCTGGACGAGCACCGGCGCCTGCGCTCAAACCTCGGCCTGCTCGGCGGAGAAGCGATCATCGATGCAACCAGACTCGCCAGCCGTTTCAAGGATGCTCTTTGCACCGTGGGTGTTCGCCTCCCTGCTGGCGCCGCTGAGGATGTTCAGCGCGTCGTCGCGCGTATCTCGAAGCCCGGTCCGTTCTTGACGTTCGTTCACGGCGACGTCTGCCCGAGCAACGAGCGGCTCCGTGGCGAGAGCCTGGTTCTGCTGGACTTCGGTACGGGAGGACTGCGCCACGCCCTGCTCGACGGCGTCTGCGGCCACATGGCATTTCCGACCTGCTGGAGCGCGCGGCGGCTGCCGGGAACGATCCCAGCGCTGATGCTGGACAGTTACCGCTCAGAGCTCGTCCGCGGCTGCCCGATCGCAGCAGACGACGCGATGTTCGGCCTCGCAACACTGACCGCTTGCGCCTACTGGCTCATCGAGACGACCACCGTCGCGCTCGCGAGCGTCCCGACCGGTGACTCAGTCTGGGGCATCTCAACGATCGGTCAGCGACTCGCGCTGCGCACAGAGCTGTTCAGCGAACTTGTCAGGGAGACCGGCGAGCTCGACGGCCTCGCTACAACGCTGACGCGGCTCGTCGAGATCCTGGATCTGAAGGGCCAGCGCATGCCGCTATACCCGGCGTTTGGCGGTCCCGCGTTGCCTGTTACCTCGCCGTAACCGCCCCTCACCGAAGCAGGGCCCGATCGTTTCCGGTAGAGGTTGCCTTGCCGCACGGCTGTCTGAATGGGGAGTCGACCGGTCGACATGTCACCGCCTGGAAATGGCTCGCCGGGCCCAGAACAGGCTATGTCCGCTGTCGCCCTCTGGGACGAACTCCTCCCGCAGCACCTGGAAACTTGCTTCGGTGAGCCAGCGCCGGTACGTCGCGGCGTCGGCGTGGCTCCACCACATCGGGGTGTTTTCCTCGAGCCAGTCGATCTACGCCCCGGTCCAGGCGTGCCAGCCAGCAGACAACACGAGCAGACCGTCGCGGACAAGCCAGCTGGCGATCGCGCGCAGCAGCGCCGGCTGAGCCGTCAGCGGCATGTGGATGATCGAGTACAGCGCGACGACGGCGTCGTATGACTGCGGCGGTAGCCGCAGCCGCGTGGCATGTGCGCGGATGAAGGTCGCGGCGGGCACCAGGCGGCGGGCGCGTCTGATCTGCACGTCGCTCACATCGACCCCGGTGACGACGTGGCCGTGGGTACTGAGATCGCGCGAGACAGGCACTCCGCAGCCGCACCCGAGGTCGAGAACGCGGCTCTCGCCGCTCAGCGTGGCGAGGAGTTCAGCGATCCACGGCGCGTACTGGCCTGCGACGCGCCGTCGTCGCGCTCGACGCGGCGACGCTCGCCAGGCGCTGGGGCGTCGGCTTCGACGAGCCGCCGTCGTCGCTCGTCGCGCGCGCCCAGGGCGTCATTGTCGCGGGCCCGATGACGGCGCTCGAGAACGGCACTGCGATCGCGAGCCCGTTCCGCCTGGCCGCCGTCGACGGCACGCGCGATGTGTGGACGGCGCCGGTCGTGGCGACGCAGGCGAATGCTGTCGCCCCGCGGCGACCGCCTGTGGCTCGTCCCGACAACCGTGCAGCGCGGAGCCGTTGAGAGGGGAGCTGCGCCCCGTCGGGCAGGTGGTACCGCTTGGGTGTCGTCACGGGGCGGCTTCACGGCTCGCGGAGGACCCGGCAGCCGACACGACTCCATCAGCGCTGCTCGTCGTCCGCAGGCGGCGGACCGGGGAACCACGCCTCGGGCTCGGGCCAGATGTACCCGGGCGGGATGTCGTAGGTCTCGAACGTCGTCCCGGTCGCGGCCTCGGTGTCGAAGAAGGCGAACGTGTTCTCGCGATTGAACCGCCCCGACTGGCTCACGGGGAAACCGCGATCCTCGAAGGCGGCGAGGCGTTCCTCCCAGGGTCGATGGTCGACGTCGAAGGCGACGTGATGGATCCCCTCGCCGTGGCGGTCGAGATGCTCTTGAAAGATCGACGGACCGAACAGCGGCTCCATGATCTCGAGCGCCGTGCCGCCGGCGTCCGCGAAGCAGACCCGGATGCCGAAGGCGGCGGGCTCACCACGGTAGGTGCGCTCGGTGACCGTCCTGGAGTCGAAGGTGTAGATTCGCCACGGGCCGATCCCGAGCCGGACGAGCCCCTCCATCGTGCGCCGGTGGTCTGCCGTAACGAAGCAGACCTCGATCAGGCTGCCGAGGAAGGAGTTCGACAGCTCGGTGGCGCTCACCACCGCAGGCCACGGAGGTGAGCTGGAGGCGAAATCGTCGTTCATCAAGCGGAACCTGACAGGTCACGATCGCTTACCCGCTGGCGTGCTCGTCGTGCGTCGACGCGCTCGTTGGTGGCAACCACATTGACCTCGCTCCCCAGCGTGACGCGCCGTATACACGAATGGTCTGCCGGTCAGCTTGATCTTGCCACGGCCGCCCCGGTGCAAACGAGCTCGCGCGAATCGCGGCATCCGCCTGCTCGTTCGCGCTGCCGCGCGATCTCGGGCAGCCGGCGAGGTGCGGCGGCCGATGCCGGCGCCGATGCGGCTCGTCGACGTTGCTGTGGTCTGCAGGCCGAGGATGAGACGCAGCTGCTGGTCGGCACCCGCTACTACGACGCTTGACCTACAGCGGGAAGGGCAAGAGCCAGCGCACGCGCAGCGGCGACCTGATCCTGTAGGCCGGCCTGCAGGCTCCCGTCTGGAAGGACGACTCACATGTCGCATACCTACGCCACCCGATGGCAAGATCATCGACACGACGCAGCCGGGCGCCCGCCGCGCCACCCCGACGGCCACTGAGGAGCTCGAACAGCTCGACCGCCGCACGCCCGGCGCCGACGCCTACGACCTTCGTCGTCGACGGCAACGCTGCTCTGCTGCCACCGAGGAGGCTCATACCAAGCCGCCGGCACGCGCTCGCCCGTAGCCGCTCTCCACGCGCAACGACGAACTCCCGGCCGCACGCAGCTACCGGGTCGAACGTCGAGGCGCTGCATGGCGCGGGCGGCGGCGCAGGGCCGCGTGGCGCTCGCGCGAGGGCTGCTAGTGGGCGCGTCCGGAAGTTGTGCGGGGTCTTGCGGGATGCCCGGCCGTGATCTGACGGTCGACGGTGTCCCGCCTTCGTGCTGGTGGACACGGGGGCGGGCGCCGGCGGCCGTCAGGCGCGGATCAGGCGCCCGGAAAACCCGCAGAACTTGCGGACGCGTCCACTAGTTCAGCGACTTCTTGAGCGCGGCAGCCGCCGAGAACTTCGCGGCCTTGCTGGCGGCGATCTGAATCGTCTCGCCTGTTGCGGGGTTACGGCCCTCGCGGGCAGAACGCTCGCTCACGCTGAACTTGCCAAAGCCCGCGACTGCGACTTCGCCACCTCCGGCGAGCTCGCTGGCGATCGCATCAAAGGTGGCATCGACTGCGCCCTTCGCATCAGAACCGCTGAGACCGGTGTCCGAAGCCACCTTCTGTGCAAGCTCCTGCTTGGTCATTGAGTTCTCCCGTGTCGAGTACAGATGGCGCCTACGCTAGCGGCTGCCCCGGCGGCTGGGGGCTTTCGCGCCACGTGCGCCCTTCGAGACCGGTCGATTTCCGAACTTCTGCGCGGGCTCGAGACGCCGGCAACGCGTCCTGGAGGCGGTCGCGGGAGAGCAGCGGGGCGCCACGTTTCGTGGCCGCGGCCATGTGATGACCAAACGCATCTTTAGACATGCCATAATTCAACTCGTGACACGTCTGACTCGCCGCCGCCTGTTGAGCGCCGTCCCTGCCGTGGGGCTCGGCGCGACGGCGCTGCACGCCGCGATCCCGCACAAGCACGGCAACGCCGCCGCCGCTGAGCACGACATGAACGCGGGTGCCGGCGGCGCCGCCCACGGCAGCAACGGCCACGCCGGCTTCCGCGGCCGCGAGGTCGACCACCGCGCCAACGGCTTCGATCCGCACCGGATCCTGCGCGACTTCGACACCGGCAAGGTCAGCCGTCTGCCGAACGGGCGCACGCTGCGCGAGTGGACGATCGCCGCTGCCGAGCACGAGATCGAGATCGCGCCGGGCGTGAAGTTCGCCGCCTGGTCCTACAACGGGCGCATCCCGGGTCCGACGCTGCGCGCGACCGAGGGCGACCGCCTGCGGATCAAGTTCATCAACGGCGGCCGCCACCCGCACACGATCCACTTCCACGGGATCCATCCGGCCAGCGCGGACGGGGTCGCCGGCATCGGCCCTGGCGACATCCCGCCGGGCGGCGAGACCGTCTACGAGTTCGACGCCACGCCCTACGGCCTGCACCTCTACCACTGCCACGTGCGCCCGCTTGCCGAGCACATCGCCAAGGGCCTGTACGGAGCGTTCCTCATCGACCCCAAGGACCCGCGCGAGAAGGCCGACGAGATGGTCATGGTGATGAACGGCTTCGACACGAACTTCGACCGCGCCAACGAGGTCTACGCGGCGAACACGATCGGCTTCGCGTACTCCGAGAAGCCGATCCGGATCAAGCGCAACGAGCTCGTGCGGCTGTACCTCGTCAACGTCCTCGAGTACGACCTCATCAACTCGTTTCACCTGCACGGCAACTTCTTTGACTACATCCCGACCGGGACGTCGAAGAAGCCCAGCGAGCTGACCGACACCGTGATGCTCTGCCAGGGCCAGCGCGGGATCCTCGAGATGCGCTTTCCCTACACCGGCCGGTACATGTTCCACGCCCATCAGTCGGAGTTCACGGAGCTCGGCTGGATGGGCTTCTTCGAGGTGACGGACTAGCGATGGAGGCCGGTCAGGCGACTGCCGACGGCACCCGCGGCGTTCCTGCCTGGGTGCTCGGGCTCGTGCCGCTGCTGCTGATCGTCGCGGCGATCGGGTCGTTCTCCGCGCTCGGCGGCCCCGGGCTCGGCGACCGCCGCGGCCCGCCGGCGGAGGAGCTCGCGGTCGAGCGCACCGTGCTCGAGCCGGGGCGGATCGAGCTCTCCGTCAGAAACGACGGCCCGGACGCCGTCTCCGTCGCGCAGGTCATCGTCAACGACGCGTTCGCCGCCTTCGAGGGCGGCGAAGATCCGATCGGCCGCCTGGGCACGCAGAAGCTCGTCATCGCCCAGCCGTGGATCGAGGGCGAGGCCTACGAGGTCTCGCTGCTGACCTCCTCCGGCGGCACGATCGCCCACGAGATCCCCGTCGCCGTCCGCACGCCATCCGCCGACGCCGGCTTCTACGGCCTGATGGCGCTGCTGGGCATCTACGTCGGCGTGATCCCGATCGCGCTCGGGATGCTCTGGCTGCCCTGGATCCGCCGCATCCCGCCGGCCTGGCTGCGCGCGCTGATGGCGCTGACGGTCGGGCTGCTCGGCTTTTTGGCGATCGACGCCACGCTCGAAGGCGTCGAGCTCGCGGGGGAGGGGTCGCAGGCCTTCGGCGGCGTCGGGCTCGTCTTTCTCGGTGCGGCCGTCGCGTACCTCGCGCTCACCGGCGTCAGCGCGTGGCTGTCACAGCGCCGCCGCGCCGGCGCCGCGGCCGGCGCGAACGGCCCTGCGCTCGCGATGCTCATCGCCGTCGGCATCGGCCTGCACAACCTCGGCGAGGGCCTTGCGATCGGCACCGCCTACACGACCGGCGCGCTGGCGCTGGGCGCGTTTCTCGTCGTCGGCTTCGCGCTGCACAACACGACGGAGGGGCTGGCGATCGTCGCGCCGATCGCGGCGTCGCGGCCATCGCTCGGGCGCCTCGCCGCGCTCGGCCTGATCGCCGGCGCGCCCGCGGTCCTGGGCGCCTGGATCGGCGCGTCGGCGTTCAACAACTCGATCGCGGCGTTCCTGTTCGGCGCCGGGGCGGGCGCGATCGCCCAGGTGATCGTGCAGCTCGCGCCGACGCTGCGCGCCGACGGCGAGCGCGGCCTGCAACCGCGCGTCGTCGCTGGCCTGCTCGCGGGCCTGGCGCTCATGTTCACGACGGGGCTGCTCGTCAGCGTGTAGCGGGGACCAGACGACGTGGAGGCGACCCAGGGCACCGGCCAGAGCAACGCGATCGAGGACTACGCGAAGTCGATCTACTCGCTGCAGCGCCAGGCGGGTGGGGAGGCGGTGAGCACGAACAGGCTCGCGGAGCGCTGCGGCGTCACCCCGGCGTCGGCCTCGGCGATGGTCAAGAAGCTCGCCGAGCGCGGCCTGGCGATCCACGAGCCCTACCACGGCGTGCGCCTGACCGACGCCGGCGAGCTGCTCGCGCTGGAGATGCTGCGCCACCACCGGCTGCTCGAGCTCTACCTCGCCGAGCACCTCGACGTGCCGTGGGATCGCGTGCACGAGGAGGCCGATGCGCTCGAGCACGTGCTCTCCGAGGACCTCGAGGCGCGGATCGCCGCCAAGCTCGGCAACCCGACGCACGACCCGCACGGCGACCCGATCCCCGACCGCGACCTCGTCATCGACGAGGGCCACAACGAGACGCTCGACAGCCTCCCCGTCGGCGCGCACGGGCGCTTCGCGCGAGTCTCGGACGCCGACCCCGAGATGTTGCGCTACCTGGCGGAGCTGGGGATCAGCGTGGGTGACGAGCTCGAGGTGCTCGACCGCCAGCCGTTCGAAGGACCGTGCACGGTGCGCTTCGCGACGCAGACGCACGTGCTCGGGCTGCCACTGTGCCGCGCGATGCGGGTGACCCGAGCAGGGCTCTCGTAGCCGAGGTGTCGAGCGTGACGCTGCTGGCCTGACGCCGACGCAAAACCGTCGGCAGAGCGTGCCCAAACGTCCCTTGACGCGCTCTGAACGGGTCGCATACGTTCCGTCACCGTGAGCATCCAGACTCCCGCGCCCGCCCCGATCACGGCCACCGGCACACAGCCGCGCAACCACGACGGCCAGGCGATCGCGATCACCGTCTTCAGCACGATCAAGCTGTGGGGCCGCGTCTTTCTGCCGGTGTTGTTTTTCGTGACGCGCCGTATCCCGAAGCTCACGGGCACGCTGCGCCAGCTGTCGTTCATCCACTTCGCGCGCTGGACGGTCATCGGCAAGCTTCCCTACAACGGGCCGCCGCAGAAGAAGGGGCGCTTCCGCTACCCGCACATGTACTTCGAGAGCAACTTCAACGGCGGGTGGGAGGAGTACATCGACGCCTTCTCGCACATCCTGACCGACGGCATGACGGCGTTCTGGGGCAGCTCGTACGGGTTTCCCAAGCCGCTGCCGACGGCGCCGTTCAAGCGCTACATCCAGGACAACGAGACCGAGGCCGACCACTACTACTGCGCCTATCCGGAGGCGACGAGCACGATGATCCAGCGCTCGCTGGAGCTCGACAAGAAGCTCGTCGCGCTCAAGCGCGACGCTCGGCGGATGGATCCCGACGCGTTCGCGGCGGCGTACCGGCGGTTCCTCACCGACGCGCAGAACGCGCTCTGACGCCATGGCATCGCCGAACGTATCGGGCCAGGCCTACGCCTTCATGGCGATGACGCCGGTCATGCCCGGTGAGGAGCAGCCGCTCGCCGAGTACCTGCGCGGCCTGCGCGCCCGCGGGCCGAGCCCGCTCGCCAGGCTCGCGCGCACGCACCTCGCGCGCTTCGTCATCGTCCCCGACTTCAAGAACGACCCGACGTGGAAGCAGCGCCACGAGGAGCACCTCGACCTGAACTACCTGATCTTCACGAGCAACCTCGACGGCGACCTCGACAGCTATCTCGACGAGCTGTGCGAGAAGCTCGCGCCCGAGGCCAAGGAGATCTGGGGGCGCTGCGTCGGCTGTCCGGAGAGCGCCGAGGGCGCGGCGCTGAAGACGTACCTCAGGCACAACCAGATCGACACCGGGATCTTCTTCGCCGCCTACGGCGAGGCGACCGTCGCCACCGTCAGAAAGGCGCTGCGCGAGCGCGAGAAGATGATCGCGTTCGCGATCAGGGCGCAGGGGATGGCCCCCGCGGCGTTGCACGAGGCGTTTCTCGCCGAGTTCATCGGGGCGCAGTGATGGCCTCGGTGCAGATCGACCTCGGCGACATCCAGGGCGACATCCTGCGCGCCTACGGCAACGACTACGACAACACGACCTACGCGTTCGTGAAGATCGAGTGCCCGCCCGAGCAGGCGCGCGCCTGGTTTCACGGCGTCGTCGACCACGTCACGACGGCGGAGACCTGGCCGCCGGGAGAGAAGCCGCTGACCACGCTCAATGTGGCCGTGACCGCGCCCGGGCTGCGCGCGCTCGGTGTCTCCGAGGACGTCGTCGGCTCGTTCTCGCGCGAGTTCCGCGCCGGGATGTCGAGTCGTTCGGAGCTGCTCGGCGACGTCGGGCCGAGCGACCCCAACAGCTGGGAGCCCGGCCTGGGCACCGGCGACGCGCACGTGCTGCTGACGATCAACGCCAAGCAGGCAGCCGATCACCAGCGCGCGCTGGGCAAGATGAAGGAGGCCATGGACGCCGTCGGCGGGCTGCGGATCGTCTACCAGGAGGACACCGAGCTGCTGCCCGGCGCGCGCGAGCACTTCGGCTACTCCGACGGCTTCGCGCAGCCGGCGATCGAGGGCGCGAGCGACGACAAGGCGCGCGGCGGCGGCGTGCCGCTGAAGGACGGAAAGTGGCGCGCGCTTGCTGCGGGCGAGTTCATCCTCGGCTATCCCGACGAGGACACGCGCGTCGACCCGAAGAAGCGGCTGCCCAACGCGCCCGCCGCGCCGCTTGGGCGCAGCGGCACGTACATGGTGTGGCGCAAGCTCTACCAGGACATCGCGCTGTGGCGGCGCGTCATGCGCGATGCCGCCAAGCTCTACGAGGGCGGCGACGAGCACCTGCTGTCGGCGAAGGTCGTCGGGCGCTGGACCAACGGGGCGCCGCTCGTGAAGTACCCCGACGAGGAGCCCCGGGGCTACGACCCCAAGACGGCCGAGGACGTCAACGACTTTCGCTACGACGGGGACGTCGACGGGATGCGCTGCCCGCTCGGCGCGCACATCCGCCGCTCCAACCCGCGCGACGCGCTCGCTGCGGTGGCCGGCCCCAAGGGCGTCATCGGCTTCGACGGCCACCTCAGCTTCCGCCACCGCATGATCCGCCGCGGGATGCCCTACGGCAGGGTGCTGCCCGAGGGCGTGACCGAGGACGACGGCGTCGATCGCGGCCTCGTCTTCGTGAGCTTCCAGGGCAGCATCTCGCGCCAGTTCGAGGGCGTGCAGGTCCAGTGGCTGAACGCCGGCAACATCTTCGGCCTCGGCCACGACAAGGACTTTCTGCTCGGCGACCCGCACGGCACGGGCAAGATGACGATCCAGGGCAAGCCGCCGTTCTTCCTCGCGCCCCAGGAGGTCTTCGTCCGCACGCGCGGGGGCGAGTACCTCTTCGTGCCGGGGATGACCGCGCTGGCGGCGCTTGCCGACGGCACGGCGGGCTAGGAATGGGCATCGTCGACGAGATCAAGGAGGCCGCCGAGAAGCTCGGCGACCAGAAGGACAAGCTGACCGAGAAGGTGTCCGACCTCGCCGGCGTGCTCGCCGACCGCGGCTCGGCCGAGGGCTTTGAGATCATGCGCAAGACCGACCCGATCCTCAGCCTGCCGGGCGGGGTCACGATCGTCGCGCTGCACGAGGATGTCGTCGAGGTGCTCGGCGATCCGGCGCGCTTCACCGCCGACCTCTACGGGCCGAAGATGGAGGCCGTCACGGGGCCGTTCATCCTCGGCGTCGACGACGTGCCGCTCTATCACCACGACCACGCCGCGATGGACCGCGCCGTCACGCGCGAGGATCTGCCGCTCCTGGCGCAGCGCATGTACGAGACCGCGCAGAGGCTTGTCGCCGCGCGCCGCGACGACGGCGAGATCGACGTCGTCTCCGAGCTCGCCGACCCGGCGATCGACAGCGGCATCGACGCCTACTTCGGCACGCCGGGGCCCGACCCCGCGACGCACGCGCGCTGGGCGCGCAACGTCTTTCACGAGCTGTTCATCAACGTCGGCAACCTGCCGCCGGTACGCGAGCGCGCGCTGGCCGACGCGGCCCGTTGGCGCGTGCACCTCGACGGGCTGATCGACGCTCGCAAGCGCCGCCTGGAGGCTGGCGGGGACGTGCCCGACGACGTGCTGACGCGCCTGCTGCGCTTCCAGAGCGAGGGCGAGCCGAACCTGCACGACGTCGCGATCCGCCACAACCTCCTGGGCATGATCACCGGCTGGATCCCGACGATCTCAAACGCCTTCGCGCGGATCGTCGACGAGCTGCTCGACCGCGAGGACGAGCTCGAGGGCGCGCAGAGGGCGGCGCGCGACGGCGACCGCGACCTCGTCGCCGCCTACTGCTTCGAGGCGTCGCGCTTCAACCCGCAGAACTTCGCGCTGCTGCGCTACGTACCCGCCGACACCGTGATCGCGCAGGGGACCGATCGCGAGACGAGGGTCAAGGCCGGCTCGACGGTGTTCGCCGCGACGCTCTCCGCGATGCACGACGAGCGCGCGATCGCCAGGCCCGACGAGTTTCGCACGGACCGCCCGTGGAGCGACTACATGCTCTTCGGCCACGGGATGCACACGTGCTACGGCCAGCAGATCGTGCGCGCGCAGCTGCCGGCGATGGCGCACGCGCTGCTGGAGGGACCGCGCCTGCGGCGGGCGCGCGGCGGCGATGGCCGGCTGCGCTTCGACGGCCCCTTTCCCGGCGGCCTGACGGTGCGCTTCGACGACTGAGCCGCCCGTGACGGCCGGCGTGCCGAGGTCGGGCGCGCCTGGGGCGTGCAGCGCGTAGCCTGCGCGCGTGCAGCAAGACCGCCGCCGGCTCCTGCCGAGCCCGCCGGTGGTCGGGTGGGTGCTCTACGACTTCGCGAACACGATCTTCTCGTTCGTCGTCGTGACGCGCTACTTCAACGACTGGATCGTCGAGGAGCGCGGCCAGCCCGACATCTACGTCGGCCTGATGGTCGCCGCGGTGTCGCTCGCGCTCGTCGTCACGCTGCCGCTGCTCGGCGCGCTCGCCGATCGTCGCGGCCGCCACAAGCCGATCCTGATCGTCTTCACGCTCGTGTGCGTCGTCGCGACCGGCCTGCTCGGCGTCGTCGAGTCGGTCCTGCTGGCGCTCGTCGTCGGCGCGATCGCGACGTACGCCTTCAACACGGCCGATTCGCAGTACCACCCGCTGCTCAGCACGGTCGCGCCCGAGCGCAGCCGCGCGCGCGTATCGGGCATCGGCGTCGCCGTCGGCTACCTCGGCTCGCTCACCGCGCTGGCGCTGATCGGCACGGTCGCGACCGACGGCCACGCGCAGCGCGCCTTCCTGCCCGGCGCCGCGCTGTTCGCGCTGTTCGCCCTGCCGCTGTTTGTGCTCGTCCGCGAGCACCGCGAACCCGGCGCGCGCCCCGCCATCGGCCCGTTCGCGCAGCTCGCCGCGACGGTGCGCCGCGCGCGCCGCGAGCCGCACGGCCGGCTGCTGCTGGCGCGCTTCTTCTACGTCGACGCGATCGCGACGGTCCTGCAGTTCATGACGGTCTACGCCCGGCGCACCGGCGACTTCGACGGCCGCGACATCGACCTGCTGCTTGCGATCTCGACCGTGGCGGCGATCGGCGGCGCGATCGGCGCGGGCCTGCTGGCGCAGCGGATCGGCCCGCGGAACGTCGTGCTCGCCACGCTGGCGATGACCGTCGTGGCCCTCCTCGTCGGCGCGGCGACGGGCTCGAGTGAGCTGCTGTGGGTGCTCGGTCCCTTGATCGGCATCGCGCTCGGCTCGCTGTCCGCCGTCGACCGCGTGTTTCTGCTGCGGCTCGTGCCCGAGGAGCGCCGCGGCGAGGACTTCGGTCTGTACGCGCTCGTCGGCAAGCTCTCGACCGGCTTCGGCCCGCTCGTGCTGTGGGGCGGCACGATCCTCCTCGCGACGGAGGTCGCGGGACTGTCGCGCTTTGACGCCAGCCGTGTCGCGATCGTCGTGCTCGCCGGATCGGCGCTCGTGGGCTACGCGATCCTCAGGCCGCTGTCGGATCGCCCGCTGGCGCCCGCCGCGAGCAGCTGACGGCTCACCGCCGGCCGGTGGCGGCCCTCAGAGATCTCTCACGGCATCGCGAACACGCCGCTGGGCCAGTCGCAGCGACGCCCGCGCGCGGTCGTACGTCGCGCGCCGCCGGGCGCGTGCCGCTCCGGCGAGGCTCCCGAGGATCCTGGCCTCCGCGCGCAGCGCCCTGACCGTGACATCGAACAGCGCGCCCTCCTGCGGGCGCAGCCTGAGCTTCTCCAGCGGCGCTGCCGCCGCGCGGTCGGCGCGCGCCAGAGCGGAAAACGCGTGCGCGCGGGTCGCGGTGGAGCGCGACCGCATCCCGGGGGCCGCCGTGAGCCGCGCGCGGTTGAGCCTGCGGATCACCCGCTTCAGGACCTGCGCCGCGCGCTTGTCGGCGGCGAGCGCGACCGGTGTCGCCGTGCGCGAGCGCGCCGTCGCCGCGACGCTGGCGCAGGCGCCGTCGGGCCGTCCCGTGGTCGCGGTGCAGGCGACGGTCGTCCAGCCCTTGGAGTCGGGGAAGGCGACCATCCACAGCGAGCCGCCGGCGCGCAGCGGGACCGCGTAGCGGATCGCGACGCGGTCGCCGAGGCGGATGCGCGCGGGCGCCAGCCGGCGCGCGGCCTCGTCGCGCAGCGCCGCCGGCGCAGGGTCGAAGCCCGGCGCGGGATCGCGCAGCCGACCGGCGACGAGCACCGTCCCGTCAGGCCGGCGCAGGCCGACCGCGCCGTCGACGCCGAGCCCGTCGATCGTCGCGCCCGACGGCTTCCACGGTGGCGCATAGGAGACCTGCAGCGACTGCGAGCGAGCCGTCGCGGGGCCCGCCGGTTCGTCGCGGTCGCCGAGCGCGTAGCCGAGCATCGTGGAGCCGACGGCGGCGAGCACGCCGCCGGCGATCAGCGCCGGCAGCCGCAGGTCGCGCCACGGCACGGCGGGCAACCGCACGCGCGGTGTTGCGGGCGTGGCCGGCGCTGCCGGGGTCTCGCGTCGCCGGTCGGCGGCGGTCGCGTCACCGGCGGGGGTGAGCACGGGATCGAGCACGACGGCCGCGGGCGCGGCTGCGGCATGGGGGGAGACCGTCGCTCCGGCGCCGACGGGGGCGGTGACGCCGGGCGCCCACGGGTCGTGCTCGGGTGGGTCGTCCGCCGATCCGAAGGCGACGCCCGGCACGAGCGCCGGGCAGCGCTCCAGCGCCGCGCCCACGAGCGCATCGCGGCAGGTCTCGATGAGCTGCGACGCCGCGGCAAAGCGGTCCTCCGGGCGCTTGGCCATCCCGCGTGCGAAGACCTCGTCGAGCGCGCGCGGCGCAGCGATCCCGAGACCGCTGATCGTCGGCGGCGGCGCGAAGAGGTGCGCGTGCATGAGCGCGGCCTCCGTGTCGTGGTCGTAGGGCAGCGCGCCCGTCAGGCAGTGAAACAGCACGGCCGCGAGCGAGTAGACGTCACTTGCCGGCGTGACGTCGCGCCCGTCGATCTGCTCCGGCGAGACGTAGCTGACGCTGCCGACGAAGTCACCGCTGTGCGTCAGGCCCGAGCTCTGCGCGCCCTTCGTGATGCCGAAATCGGCCAGATACGGATGGCCGCCGGCCGTCATCAGGATGTTGTGCGGCTTGACATCGCGATGGATCAACCCCGACTCGTGCGCCGCGTCGAGCGCGGACGCGATCGCGCCGAGGATGCGCAGCGCCTCGCGGCCCGACAGCGCCTGCTGCATCACCATGTCGGCCAGCGTCGGCCCGTCGACGAAGCGCATCGCGATGAACATCAGCCCGTTGGATTCGCCCGCCTCGTAGACCGGAATGATGTTCGGGTGGTCCAGTGCGGCCGCGTGGCGGCCCTCGAGGCGGAAGCGCTCGCGGAAGCGGTGGTTGCCGACGAGGGTCGTCGAGAGGACCTTCAGCGCGACGCGCCGTTCCAGCGACAGCTGCGTCGCGCGGTAGACGACGCCCATCCCGCCGACCCCGGCGATCGCCTCGATGCGGTACCCCCCGAGGGTCTCTCCTGCCTGCAGCACTAGCAGCCCTCGCCGAGGCAGCCGCCCGGCGGCGGCGGGGGCGGAGGCGGTGGTGGCGGCGGCGGCGCCGCGACCGGGGGCGGAGGCGGCGGCGGGGGC
>CADCVQ010000141.1 GCA_902806175.1 uncultured Solirubrobacteraceae bacterium | reverse complement strand
CGCGCCTGCCCGCCGCGCAGCGCAGCCGCACGCGCAGGCGCACTGGCGCGCGGTCGAGGTCGACGACGCGCGCGGCGCGATCGTCCGCCCGCCCGGGCTGCAGCTCGACACCGGCGGCAGCACGAAGGGCCTCGCGGCGGACGCCGTCGCCCATCTGCTCGACGCTCACGACGCCTACGTCGTCGACTGCGGCGGAGACATGCGGATCCGCGCGGCGCGCCCGATCGACGTCCACGTCGAGCACCCCCTGAGCGGCGCGATCGCGCACACGCTCGAGGTCCGCGCCGGCGCCGTCGCGACGTCCGGCCTGGGCCGGCGCCTGTGGCGCCGCCCGGGCGGCGGCTTCGCCCATCACCTGCTCGACCCGTCCACCGGCGAGCCGGCCTGGACGGGGCTCGTGCAGGCCACGGCGCTCGCGTCGACCGCGCTCGAAGCCGAGGCGCTCGCCAAGGCCGCGCTGCTGTCAGGCCCGCTGCGCGCGCGCCGGCTGCTGCGACGCGGCGGCGGGGTCCTCGTCCACGACGACGGCACGGTCGAAGCGATCGGGCGTCAGGCCCGTCGCCGATCACTGCAGATCATCCGACTCGAGGTGGCCGCATGACGGCACCCGACCCCACCGCTCACGCCTGGTGGCTGGCAAGCCGCGCGTCCGGCATCACCGCGTTTGCGCTCGTCTCGTGCTCGGTCCTGATCGGCCTCGCGATGGCGACGAAGATCCTGCGCGGGCGCGTCAAGCCGCCGGTGCTGGTCAAGCTGCACGAGCACCTCGCGCTCGCCGGCCTCGTCGCCATCGCGGTGCACGCGATCACGCTGCTCGGCGACGCCTGGCTGAACCCCGGCCCGGCGGGCCTGCTCGTGCCGTTCACGATGGACCACGAGCCGCTCTTCACGGGCCTGGGCATCGTCGCGGCCTACCTCGCCCTGCTGCTCGGCCTGTCGTACTACGTGCGCCGCCGGATCGGCACGAAGCGCTGGCGCTCGCTGCACCGCTTGACGCTGCTCGTGTACGGCTTGAGCGTGATCCACACGCTCGGCGCGGGGACCGATGCCTCGATGGCCTGGCTGCGGGCGATCCTGCTCGTCACCGGCGCGCCGATCCTGTTCTTGACCCTGCTGCGCTGGCTGCCCGACATGCCCGCGGCAGCCGCCCCACAGCCGGCGGTATCAGCGCTGACAGCCGGCGCTGCCCGTCCCGCAGAGAGCACACGTCCGACGGAGGTGACGACATGAGAATCGTGATCGCGGGCGGCGGCCTGGCCGCCCAGCGCTGCTGCGCCGCGCTGCGCCGGCTCGGGCACGACGGGCCGATCACGCTCGTCGGCGACGAGCCGCTGCTGCCCTACGACCGCCCGCCGCTGTCGAAGGACTGGCTGGCCGGCAAGGTCGACGAGGCCGCCCTGCTGCTGCGCCCCGCCGGCTGGTACGCCGAGCACGACATCGAGGTGCGGCTGCGGGCCCGCGCGGCGCGCCTGTACGCCATAGCGCGCCGGCTGCGGCTCGCGGGCGGCGAGGAGCTGCGCTACGACCGCCTGCTGATCGCGACCGGCGCCCGCGCGCGCACGCTGCCGGGGACCGAGCGCTTCGAGAACGTCGGCGTGCTGCGCAGCGCAGCCGACGCGACGGTCCTGCGCAGCACGCTGCGCCCGGGCACGCGGCTCGTGATCGTCGGCGCGGGCTTCGTCGGCCTCGAGGCCGCGGCGACCGCCCGCGCGCTCGGCGTCGACGTCACGGTGATCGACGCTGCCGCGACGCCGCTGCAGGCGGTCGTCGGCCCGCAACTCGGCGCCTGGTTTGCCGCGATGCATCGCGACGAGGGCGTCGACCTGCGGTGTAGCAGCGGCGTCGACGGCTTCGATGCCGCGGGCGACGTGGTTCGCGCCGTCGGGCTCCGCGACGGCACGCGGATCGAGTGCGACGCGGTGCTCGTCGGGATCGGCGTCGTCCCGGCCACGGAGTGGCTTGCCGGCTCGCCGCTGGAGGGCAGCGGCGTCGAGGTCGGCGACGACGGGCGCAGCGCGATCGAAGACGTCTTCGCCGCCGGCGACGCCGCGCGCGGCGCGCACTGGGAGGCCGCCTCCCGCCAGGGCGCGGCGGCGGCGCACTCGATGCTCGGACTGCAGGCGCCCGCGGCGGGGCCGGCGAGCTTCTGGAGCGACCAGTACGCGACCCGCATCCAGCTGCTCGGCGACCCGCGCGGGGCCACGCAGCTGCAGATCGACGGCGACCCGCAGAGCCGTGACTTCACCGCCCTGTACGTGCGCGACGGCCTCGTCGTCGCAGGGCTGCTGGCGGGGCGTCCCCGCGCCCTGCCAGCACTGCGCGCCCAGCTCGGACATCCCCAGAGAGAGAGGAATCCCGCATGACGATCATCGCCCACATCGACGAGCACGCCTGCGCGGCCCATGGCGACTGCGTGGACATCGCTCCGACCGCCTTCGCGCTGGAGGACACGGCCGTCGTCGTCGGCGGCGCGCCCTACGAGCAGTTGCTCGCCGCGGCGCAGGCGTGCCCCGCCGTCGCGATCACGCTCGTCGACGACGAGACCGGCGAGCAGGTCTTTCCCTAGAGGGTTCGCCCGAACGTGCACACACCCGCGAGCGGCTTCCCTTTGAGACACGGGCGCACTAGCGTGCGCCCGTGCTGAAGGACGACCTGCGCAGCCGCAAGGCCGCCGACCTGCGCTCCGAGCGCGACGAGCTGGGCTTCGTGCGACAGCCCGAGGTGCGCTGGCTGAGCCCGGGCCTGCTGGCGCGCTCGGGCGTCGAGGTCGTCGTCTCGGGCACGTTTGGCAAGTTCGCCGACAAGCGCGAGATCCAGCGCGAGACGCAGGACGACATGGACTACTCGGCGGCGGGCGGCGACGTCTGGGTCGACTATCTCTCGGACACCGGCGACGGCTGGGAGGCGACGTACACGATGGCCTGGCTGCTCGCCCGGCCCGCGCTGAAGGCCGGCGACGAGACGCTGCCGCGCGGCAGGATCCTGCTGCTCGGCGGCGATCAGGTCTACCCGTCGGCGACTCCCGAGCAGTACGAGGACCGTTTCATCGGGCCCTTTGCATCGGCGCTGCCCACATCCGATCACCCCGACAAGCCCGACATGTACGCGCTGCCGGGAAACCACGACTGGTACGACGGGCTCGTCAGCTTCCTGCGCGTCTTCTGCGCGCGCGGCGGGCACGTCGGCGACTGGCACACGCGCCAGCGGCGCAGCTACTTCGCGATCAAGCTGCCCAACAAGTGGTGGGTGTGGGCGATCGACATCCAGCTCGACACGTACATCGACGACGTCCAGCTGGACTACTTCCTCTCACAGCACCTCGCGACCGGCGACAAGGTCATCCTCATGACGGCCAAGCCGGCTTGGGTGAAGGCCGTCCCCGACCGGCCCGAGCCGCCGTCGTGGCGCTACCTGTCCTACTTCGAGGAGCGCGTCGTGCGCGCCAGGGGCGCGAAGCTGCCGATCGTGCTGACGGGTGATCTGCACCACTACGCGCGCTACGAACCGGTCGCCGACGACGACGCGCCGACGCGGATCACGGCCGGCGGCGGCGGCGCGTACCTGTCGGCGACGCACACGCTGAAGGACTCCTTGGAGCTGCGCTCGCTGGATCGGGAGGCGTCGGTGCGCTATGAGCGCGCGGCGATCTACCCGCGCGACAAGGACTCGCGCCGGCTGTCGAGCGGGATCCTCGGGCTGGCGCGCCTGAACCCGTCGTTCGCGGCGCTGATGGGCGCCATCTACGTGCTGCTCGGCCTGGCGATGCTCGGCGCGCTGAACGCGGGCGAGGGCGGCCTGCTCGACGCCGTCGACGGCTTCGGCGGCTTTCTGTCGGAGGCGGCCGGCGGCCTGACGATCATCCTCGCGCTGCTGCTGTTCGGCGGCGTCTTCGGCGGCACGGACATCAAGCCCGACGCCCTGGAGACCAAGGCCGGCAAGCGCGGCGCGACGCAGCTGGCGAAGCTGCTCGTGGCGCTCGCGCACACGCTGATACACCTGCTGCTGGCGGCGGGCCTCGTCTACCTCGCCGCGACGATCGCGCCCGACGACATGCCGATCCTCGCGTGGCTGCTGAGCATCGCGCTGCTGCTGGCCGCGGGTTTCGCGATCGGCTCCACGGTCTTCGCGGTCGTCCTGTTCGCGATCCACAAGACCCGCGGGCCGAAGGCGCCCGAGGCCGCCAACCAGGTCTTCACCGGGCAGTCGATCGCCGACTACAAGAACCTCGTGCGGATGCGCTTCGCGGCGGACGGAAGCGTGACGCTCTACCCGCTCGGCGTCGACAGGGTCGGGCGCGACTGGCGCTACGAGGGCAGGACGGGGGACGGTGCGCGCTTCGAGCCGCGCGGCAGCGCGCCGCAGGTGCATCCGATCGACGCCCCGCTGAAGTTCGACGCCTCCGGGCGCCGCTCCTATTAGATCCCGATCCGATGCGCCGTGCGGCCGCGCTCTGGCTGGTCCTGTTCGCGGCCTACGCCGCGACGATCGGGCTGCCCGCGTTCGGCAGCTCGCAGTTCGGCGGCGACGAGCCGCACCACCTGCTGACCGCCGAGTCGATCGTCTCCGACCGCGACATCGACCTGCGCGACGAGTACGCCGCGCGGGTCTACCGCGACTGGTACCCCTACGTCCTGGAACGCCACGGGCGCCTGACGAACGGGCAGGCCAACGAGCCGCACGGGGCCGGCTTCCCGCTGCTGATCGCCCCGGCCTACGCGATCGGCGGGCCGCTCGCCGTGCAGCTGCTGCTGGCGGCGATCAGCGCGCTGGCGTTCGTGCTCGCGGCCCTGCTCGCGCGGCGCGTCGTGCCGGAGTCGTGGGCGGCGGGCGCGGCGCTGGCGTGCGGGCTGTCGCCGCCGGTGCTCGCCTCCGCGACCGCCGTCTCGCCGGAGCTGACGGCGGCTGCGCTGCTTGCGGCGGCGGCGCTGCTGGCGCTGAAGGTGCGCGAGCTGCCCCGGATCCGCCGGGTCGCCGGCGCGTCGGTCGCGATCGGCATGCTGCCCTGGCTCGGGCTGCAGTTCTCGGTCGCCGGCCTCGTCGTCGGCCTTGCGATGTTCCGCTGGCTGCGGCGCCGCGCGCGCGGCTTCGCGATGCTCGTCGAGATCGAGGTGCTGCTGTTCTCGGGCGTCATGTTCGTGACGATCAACGATCAGCTCTTCGACGGGTTCACGCCCGCGGCCGCCGCCATCGATGGCGACCGGCTCGGCGACCTCGGCGCGCACGACTACCTCGAGCGCGCGCCGCGCCTCGTCGGCCTGTGGCTGGACCGCACCTACGGGGTGCTGCGCTGGGCGCCCGTCGTCGCGCTGGCCTTCTACGGGCTGTGGCTGCTGTGGCGCTCGCGGCGTGACCACATCGCGCGGGCGCTGCCCGAGCGCGGCGAGGTCGACGTCGCCGCGATGCTGTGCGCGCTCGTCTGCGGTGCGCAGGTGCTCGTGGCGGCCTTCATCGCGCCGACGATGTTCGGCTTCTTCTTTCCCGGGCGCTACCTGCTCGCCGCCGCGCCCGTCGCCGTCGCGCTGGTCGCCTGGGGACTGCGCCAGGCACCGCGCGTCGGCGCGCTGCTCTGCGCGTTGACGTTCGCGACGAGCGTCTGGTGGTACGCCGAGCTGCGGATCGACGGCGGCGGCACGGTCGGGCCGACGTCGCGCGCGCCGCTGGGTCCGCTCGACGAGGGGCTGCCGCTCTTCGGCACCGGCTCGGCGGGCGCAGCCGTGGCGCTCGTCGCGGTCGCGGGAGGGCTGCTCGTGCTCGCCGCGTGGGAGTGGCGTCGCCGGCGCGACCGGATCGCCGGCCTGCCGGGCTAGTGGGCCGCCTAGACGCCGCCGTCCCCGTCGAGCTCGGCCGCGAGGATCGCGCCCGCGGCGCTCGCCGGGTCCATCCGGCGCGAGACGACGTCGTCGATCAGCCGCTCGAAGGCGTCGTCCTGCGTGAGCTTGTGCTCCAGGCGGCGCCGCATGCGGCCGGTGGCGATCGCCAGCACCTCGCTGCGCAGGTTGCGCCGGCGGCGCTCGGAGAGCGTGCCTTGTTCCTGGATGAAGGCGCGGTGCTCGACGAGCTTGTCCATCAGCTCGTCGACGCCGCGGCCGTCGACCGCCTCGGTCTGCAGGATCGGGACCTTCCAGGGCCCCTGCGGCGCCAGCGACAGCACGCCGCGGATCTCGCGCACCATCGTCTGCGTCAGCGGGTGGTCGGCCTTGTTGACGACGATGATGTCCGGGATCTCCATGATCCCGGCCTTCAGCGCCTGCACGGAGTCGCCGCCGCCGGGCATCAGGACGAGCAGGACGGTGTCGGCGTGGTCGATGATGTCGACCTCGGCCTGGCCGACGCCGACGGTCTCGAGGAAGACGTCGTCACGGCCGGCGGCGTCCATCAGCAGCGCCGCCTGCAGCGATGCCTCACTCAGCCCGCCCAGCGCTCCGCGGTTGGCCATCGAGCGGATGAAGACGCCGGCGTCGAGGAAGTGCTCGGTCAGGCGAATGCGGTCGCCGAGCAGCGCGCCGTGCGTGAACGGCGACGACGGGTCGATCGACAGCACCGCGACGCTGCGGTCGGCCGCGCGGCGGTTCTTGACGAGCTGGCCGATCAGCGTCGACTTGCCGGCGCCCGGCGCTCCGGTGACGCCGACGACCGTCGCCCGGCCGGTGTGCGGATAGACTTCACGGACGAGCGCCCAGCCCGCCGGATCGTCGTTTTCAACGAGCGAGATCGCGCGCGCGAGCGCGCGGCGGTCGCCGTCGAGCAGGCGCTGGGCGAGGTTGGGGTCGACCGCCACGAGGCGACGATCATGGCAGGGGTGCACGGGCGGCGGTGGTGCGCGTAGCCTTCTGCGCATGTCGGTCAACGTGCCACTGGAAGAGCTGCCGCAGGCGATCGAGCGCTTCGGCCTGACCCCCTACATCGTCACGGTCGGTGCCGACGGGCGCCCGCGCGCGACGTCGGTGACCGTCAAGTGGCACAAGGACCTGCTGATGGTGCCCGCGGGGCGGCGCACGCTGGAGAACGTCACCGCGAACGAGCAGGTGGCGCTGTTGTGGCCGGCGCCGGTTCCCGGCGAGCACGCGCTCATCGTCGACGGCTGGGCGGCGGTCTTCAGCAGCCCGGAGACCAACGAGGTCGTGTTCGTCCAGCCGGGCAAGGCCGTGCTGCACGTCTCGCAGGCCGGTGATTCGGAATCAGCGGCGACAAACCAACCGCGGCACGCCGACGGGGTTGGCGGCTAGTCCTTCACCGCTTCCCAGGCCGGCGCGCGTGGGCTACCTGGAAGACATCGTCAGGGATAGATCGAAACGCAGGGAACACCCGAGCGGCGGCTTCCCGACTGGTACAGCTCGGCACAGGCCCTGCCTGCCAAGGCTCGCCCGGGGCCGAAGGTCGCCCAGGCACCACCGTAGCGAGTGCCCGAATTGTAGGGGCCGACGGAAGTCCAGTAGAGCCTGTTGTAGCGGTCATACCAGCGAATCATGAACTGATAGTTGGCAATTGCTCCGCCTCCGCTCCACTCCGCCCTCGAGCTGCTGACGTTGAGGCCGCTCCCGTACACATACACGCACGTGTACGCTGAGCTGAGACCGAACTTGGGCAAGCCGAAACCGCTCGCTGTGCAACCGGACGCCGTGGCGTGCGCAGCCGGTGGCGCGATCCCAATCGACACGAGGGCCGTCGCGGCAAGCGCGACGCACAACAGACGGCGCCGACGCCAGCCGAGGACCGTACTCGTGGACGAGGCCGCAACCATCCGTGCACACCCTGGCGGTGACAACATGACGGACATCCCTACCTCCTTGCGCGCGACGAGCGGAGCGGTCGCGTCGTTGGATTCACCAGTCGCCGCTCGATTCGAGCGACTGAGGCGTAAGCATCCTGCGATCCGATCCTACGGCTGGCGCTTGGATGTTTCCAGGCGGCTTAACAGGATGAGCGCAACGCGTCCCCACATTGCGGCTACACCAAAATTCGGTCCGGCACTGAAAGTGTGGTGTGCCGCCACGGAGAGGGCGATCGGCTGCCCGGACGTTGGCGGATGCCCACTCGGTCTGCAGCGCACAGCCTGGCTCGCCCTCACCGCCTCGCGCCGCTCGGGGCCGATCTACGCCATCGCGGCACCAGCCTCCTGAAGGCACTGATAGAGGTACTGCGCCTCCCTCCTGAGAGTAGGGAGTGCTGCCGGCGCCATCTAGGATGGCCCTCGTGGAGCCAACTCTCACCCTCGAGCAGCCCCCTGCCGCCGCGCCGCCACAGATCCGCGGCGAACCGGCGCCGCTGCGGGGCGGGCCACTCGTGCTCTGGCGCTTCATGCGCTCGCACGGGATGCTCAGCACGAGCTACGCGCTGCTGATCGCGCGCTGGCTGTGGCTCAAGCTGCGCTGGCGCCGGCGGCTGAAGACCGACGGGCTGTGCTTCGTCTGCCCTCGGGTCACGATCGAGATCGGCAAGGGCGCGCAGCTGCACCTGGGGCGCTGGTCGTGGATCGGCCACGGCAGCAAGATCCGCGCGCACGAGGGCGAGGTCCGGATCGGGGCCAAGACCGTGCTCGGCCAGGAGTGCACGATCTCCGCCTTCCAGCACGTCTCGATCGGCCGCGAGTGCATCGTCGCCGACCGCGTGATGCTGATCGACTTCGACCACGGCGTCGTCGAGCAGGATCGGCCGGTCCGCGAGCAGGGCATCTACAAGCGCGACGTGCGCGTCGGCCACAACGTATGGATCGGCTACGGCGTCTCGATCCTGCGCGGCACGACGGTCGGCGACAACTGCGTGCTCGGCACCTCGACGGTCGTCACGAAGGACGTGCCCGACAACGCCGTCGCCGCGGGCGTTCCGGTGCGGGTGCTGCGGATGCGCAAGACGCCGCGCTCGCTGCGCTGGGAATGACCTAGCCGCAGTTCGGCCAGGGGCCCGTGCCCGCCCGGCGCAGCAGCTTCGCCGCCATCCGGTCCTGCTCGCCCTCGGAGGCCCGCGCGGGGTCGCCCCGGCCGCCCAGGTCGCGCCACGTCTGCCGCGAGAACTGGTACTTGCCGCGGTACTGGCCGCCGGCCGACACCGCTGTCGGATCGCCGCCGGACTCGCATCTCGCGATCCGCTCGAGCACCGGGCTTGCGTCCGACGCGGCGCGCGTGCGGACGTGGTCGGCGGCGCGCACCTCGACGCCGAGCGCCTTGAGCGTCTGGCGCCCGATCACGCCGTCCGCGGTGAGCCCGTGGCGGCGCTGAAAGCGCCTCGTCGCCGCCCGCGTCCGCGGCCCGATGATGCCGTCGGCGCTGACGCCGAGCGCCTTCTGCGCCGCGGCGATCGTGTCCGTGCCGAGCGCGCCGCCGGGAGCAGCAGCCTGCTGGGCGAGCGCGCCCGCGCTCGCGAACAGCACTGCCGCGGTCGCGATCAGCAGCGACCTGCGCCCGCGCAGCACCCGCCGGCGTCGCAGGCGGGCGTTGGCGCGGCGCACGCGCGCGGCGCGCAGCGAGCGTCGGTAGGCGATCGCGCGCACCGTGTCGCGTTCCTCGGGCACGGTGTCGACACTCGCCGACGCATCGCGTTCTGTCATGTGGCGCTCCTCTGTCGTCGTCTCGGCGCCTACGGGGTTAGCTGCCGGGCTCGCGCTGTGACGTGCGCTACGCCGCCGGCACCGCTCGCTGGCGGTGGGTGGCGATTCGCCCCCGGGCCGGAAGCTGCTCCGGCCCACATGGGTCCCCCGTTCCCGGCCGCGCAGGGCGACCGGGACTCGGCTCGTTATGCAAAGCAGCGGTGGATGGTAGGGACCGCCCGGTCCGAACGCGTCCTCTACGGCTCAGACAGCGCCGCGCAGGACGCCTGCGGCGCCAGCGAGCGCACCGCCGGGTCGTGCCTGCCGGGCGCTGCCAGCGCCGCGGCGAGCGCTGCGCGATGCCCCGCCGCGCGTTCGCGCCCGTAGGGCTCGGCGAGGTCGCGGCTGACGAGAAAGGGCCAGTCGCTTGCCTGCAGCGCGAGCAGCTCGCGCACGGCGCGTGGATCGGCCGCGCCGGCGCGCGCTGCGGCGACCGTCCGCAGCTCTGCGTGGCGCGCATGCCAGGCCATGTCCGTGACGGGCGGTGCGCTCCAGGTGCTCAGGTCGCGCGGCGTCCCCCACGAGGTGACCGGCAGGTCGGCGGGCGCGGGCACCGCGTCGTGGCGCGTCAGCGCGTCGTCGAGCGGCGCGATCGGCAGGCCCTGCGCCTGCGCCTCGTCGAGCACCGCCGCCAGCCAGAGCGGCCCTTCGTGCCACCAGTCGCCCAGCAGCTCGGTGTCGATCGCAACGACGCACAGGCCGCCGCCGGCAACCCGTTCGCGCACGCGGGCCACGAAGTCGGCGCCGTGCTCGCGCGCGGCGACCGCGGCGCGCGCCGGGTCGTATGGCGAGCCGTCGTTGCTCCAGGCGCGGTGGCGGTAGCGGGTGAAGGCGTGGTAGTTGCGATAGCGCGGATCGGCGGGATAGCCGCCGGCGCTCCAGACGAGCTCGATCGTGGCGCGGTCGATCGGGACGAGCAGCGGCCCCGCGCTGCAGCGCAGCGGGCGCAGATGCTCGTCGCGCGACAGAACGTCGGTCAGGTCGACGCACACGGCGCGCGCGCCCGCCTGCTCGAGCAGCGGATCCAGCCACGGCGCGTATGCGCACTCCGGCAGCCACAGGCCTCCGCGCCAGGCGTCCGCGCCGAAGCGGCGGCGGTGCGCGTCGATCCCCGTGCGCAGCTGCAGCCGGATGCCGGCATCGGTCGCGAGCAGCGGCAGGACGGCGTGCGTCGCCGACGACGTCCAGGCGACGCGGCGCCCCAGCGCAGCGAGCAGATTGCCGCCGAGCGCCGCCAGGCGGTCGCGCGCCCAGGCGTAACGGGCCGCCGAGTGCTCGAGCGCGCTGACGACGCCGGCGTCCCCGGCCGCGGCCGCGATGTCGCGGCGATGGGTCTCGACGCGGGTGCCGGCGAGAAACGCGGCGCAGCGCTGCATCGCGCCCGGCGCCTCGAGCTGGTCACAGAGCACCGGCGTGAGCGACAGCGTCAGCAGGCCCTCGCGCCCGCCGCCGTCGAGGATGTCGAGCAGCGGCAGGTACGACGTCGCGATCGACTCCCACAGCGACTCCTCGCCGAACGGCCAGACCCCGAAGCCCTCGACGTAGGGTTGGTGCGTGTGCAGGACGATCGCCAGCTCGCCCGTCGACGGCTCGGATGGGCGGGTTGGAGTTGCGCTCACGGTCGCAGCACGGCGACGAGATCGAGCGCGTCGCGCAGGTCGCGCGCGCTGCCCGCCCGCAGGGCGAAGTCGCGCACGTCGATCGCGGGGGTGAAGCGATCGTAGAAGCGCTTGGTGATGCCCAGCCGCGCGTGCACGGCGTCCCAGCCCAGCGCCAGCGCGCGCGCGTGCAGCGCAAGCTTGCGGGCGTGGTAGAGCCCGAGGATCTGGACCGAGCGGAAGTGCGCGCGGCACAGCGCCGCGAACTCGTCGGGGCGGTACTCGTAGACGTGCCATGGATTGCCCGAGCGCGCGGCGCCGGGCGGCGCGAGCGTCAGCACGTTCGGGGTCGAGACGAACACGACGCCGTGCGGTGAGCCGGCGACAAGCCCGCGAAAGCGCGTGAGCACGGCGCCCGGATCCTGCACATGCTCGATCGTCTGCAGGAAGACGAGCGCGTCGCAGGGCTCGTCGAAGGTCTCGACCATCGTGCGCACGAAGCGCAGGTTGGCTGCTGAGTAGCGCAGCCGCGCGTGCTCGAAGGCCTCGGGGTTGGCGTCGACGCCGACGACCTCGGCCGCGCCCGCGCCGGCGAGCACGTCGGAGCCGTAGCCCTCGCCGCAGGCCATGTCGACGACGCGCAGGCCGGCGACCTGCGCCGCGATCCACTCGTAGACGACGAGGTGGCGCTGAAACCAGTAGTTCTCCTCGGGGACGTCGGGCAGCGTGCGCTCGCCGGTCAGCGCCAGCGGCGGGACGCCCGCCGGCTGGTCGTTCTGGAGGTAGAGCTGCGGTTGTTCGTCGTTGCCGGCGGGCACGGCGCCGGAGCCTACGGCGCCGTTGCCCCCGCCCGCGCCTCGAGGTATCGCGCGCGCTCGCCGAACGTCTCGCGCAGCGACGTCTGCAGGTCGTCGAGGAACTCCGCGCGGTAGGACGCGATGACGCCGAGCAGCGCCGGCTCGGACACGTCTGAGAAGACCTGCCACATCTCGGTGTTGATGAACAGGACGATCATGAAGATCAGCAGCACGGGAACCGCTCGCGTCAGCAGCTTCAGCGACGCGGCGAGCTGGTCCACGAGCCGGGCCGCCGTCCAGCGCAGGATCGACAGCAGGCCGATGCCGACGACGAGGTAGATGACCAGCAGCAGCGCGAGGTTTGCGCCCGCCGTGACGAGCGCGCTCGTGACCTGCCCGCCGAAGACGAGCGACAGCAGCGCCACGGCCCGCGTGAAGATGTCCTCATAGGCGGAGTAGTCCTCGATGAGCAGCGGCAGCCCGGCGCGGCGCAGGCGCCGCTCGCAGGCCGCGAGCTCTTGCATCGGGCCAAGGATATGGTCGCGGACAGGATCTCCCGGCGCGGCCGTGCCACGCAGCGTGCGACATCGTGGTGTCATACCGGGTGATGGCCGCTCGCACCGTTCGCGACTTCCCCTTGTTCCCGCTCGGTCTCGTCGCACTGCCGCACGAGCTCGTGCCGCTGCACATCTTCGAGGAGCGCTACCGGATCATGTTCGACGAGCTGCTCGAGAACGACGGCGAGTTCGGCATCGTCTGGGCGACGGAGGAGGGCTCCAAGCCCGTCGGCTGCGCCTGCGAGATCGAGCAGGTGCTCGAGCGCATGGAGGACGGGCGCCTGAACGTACTGACGCGCGGCACGCGCCCGTTTCGGATCGTCGAGCGCCAGGCCGACATGCCCTATCCGGCCGCGACCGTTGAGTTTCTCGACGACAAGCCCGAGGAGGAGGACGACGACGCGGCCGACGCCGCGCGCGCCGCGTACGCCGAGCTCGTCGTGGAGGCCACCGACAGCGAGCCCGACCCCGAGGAACTCGTCGTCAAGAGCGCCTACGAGATGGCCGCGACCGTCGACTTCGGCCTCGACGCCAAGCAGGGGCTGCTCGACCTGCGCTCGGAGAACGCGCGCATGCGGCTCGTCACGCGGCTGTTCAAGGCCGCGATCAAGCGGCTGGACTTCGTCGAGCGCGCGCAGGCGCGGGCGCGGTCAAACGGGAAGGTCCACTTCGGGTGAGCGATCAGGCGGCCGGCGGCTCCAGCGGCGCCACCGTGGTCGCCCGCGCCCGGCCCGGGAGCCTGCCCTCGGCGGCGATCCACGAGCCCGCGAGGATGAGGACGAGGCCGACGATCGCCCCGGCGGTGATCGTCTCGCTGAGCAGCGTCGCGCCATAGACGACGGAGAAGCCCGGCGCGATGTAGGCCACGAGCGAGGCGCGGCCCGGCCCGATGTCGCGAACCAGCGTGTAGAAGATCCAGAACCCGATGCCGCTGCTGCCCGCTCCGAGCGCGAGCATCGCCGCGAGCGCCTCGTCGCTGGGTCCTTGCGACGGGATCGCGAACGGCGCGACGGGGGCCATCAGCAGCGCCCCCAGCGCAATCGTCGACGCGGCGATTCCGATCGGCTGCACGCCGCGCAGGCCGTGCTTGAGGTACAGCGAGCCGATCGCGTAGCCGAGCGCGGCGAGCACGACCATCAGCCCGCCCGCGAGCGCGGTGGCATCGCCGCTGAGGTCGATGCCGAACAGCAGCGCGACACCGACGATCCCGATGAAGACACCGCTGATCGCGATCCCGTGGGGCCGCTCCTCGGCGTCGTAGCGGGCGGCGATCAGCGCGGTGAAGATCGGCGACGACGCAACCAGGATCCCCGCCAGCGACGACGGGATGTGGCGCTGGCCGAAGGCGATCAGCACAAACGGCGCGACGACCTGGATGACCGCCACGAACAGGATCGCCCGCCAGTAGCGCCCGATGCCGGCCAGCGCGTTCTCGCGCAACGCGAGCGGCACGAGCACGACGGCCCCCAGTGCCAGGCGCGCGAACACGAGGAACACCGGCGACATGCCCTCGTCGAGGTTGACCTTCATGAACAGATATGAGGCGCCCCACAGCGCAGCGAGGAGCGCCATGAGCAGCCAGGAGCGCCGGTTCATGGTCCGTTCGAGGCTAGTCGCCGTAGCCGCCAAGGCTCACGCGCTTACAACGTGGCGCGCGCCCGCGACGTGAGGTTCGCGTCAGCGCCGCAGGCCGCAGGTGTCGATCGCCACGCGCCGCGTGAAGCGCGACAGGCGCGGCAGGACGGGCGGGCGCTGTGCCGTGTCGGAGTAGCGCAGCGTCCCCTTCTCGGTCGTCACCGCGAAGGTGAAGAACTGCGCCGGCGGCGCCTTGGGCACGTCGACGAGACCGTCCTGCACGTCGAGCAGGTCGCGCTTGATGTCGCGCGCCTCGAGGATCTGCACGCTCGTGAGGTTCCTGGCGTCGCCGTCGTTGCAGCGGACGGTCTGGTCGGAGACGAGCAGCTCCAGCCGCGCGCCGGGAACGGTGCCGGCGCGCTTCATGACGAACAGATCCGGCGACGGAGTTCCGCAGCCGAGCGTGCCGCCGCACGCGAGCAGCGCGATCACAGCGGCGAGCCGCTCGCGCGGCGCGCTCACGCCGATACCGCAACGCCGCCGCGGCGCGGGTCGCCGGCGCCGCTGAGCTCTCCCGTCTGCGCGTCGCGGCCGACGATCTGCACGCCGCCGAAGAACATGCTCTTCGCGCGGAAGGCCTGGATCTCGTGCGGGTCGCAGCGCAGCTCGTCGAGCGGGATCCCCGGCTCGGTGTAGATCACGCCGCTCTCGAAGTGCACGCGCGGCTCGGCCAGCGCGGCGACCGGCGGCAGCCCGTGGTCGACGACCGCGACGATCGTCTGCAGCAGCGCCGAGCGGATCCGGTTGGAGCCCGACGAGCCCAGCGCGACCTGCACCCTGCCGTCGGCCGCGACGACCGTCGGCGACATCATGGACGGCATCCGGCGCCCGGACGGCGCGTGGTGAAAGCCCAGCGGGCTGAGGTCCTCCTCGCCCATGATGTTGTTGAGCTGGATGCCCGTCCGCGGCACGACGATTCCCGAGCCCTCGCCGTTCGTGCACGTCACCGAGACCGCGCGGCCGTCGGCGTCGAGCGCCGAGATGTGGGTCGTCGAGCCCAGGCGCGACCCCAGAAAGCGCCCGGCGAAGCCCTGCTCGGCGAGTCCGTCCGTGAACTCCGGCGTGCGCTCGGACTGCGCCTCCTCCATCGAGACGACGAGGGACTGCAGCGACGGCGGCGACGGCGCCTCGTCCAGGCGCCCGAGCGCGAGCGCCAGCAGGATGCCGCCGGCCGACGGCGGCGGGTTCGTGTAGACCTCGCGGCCGCGATAGCGCACGCACAGCGGCGCGCGCTCGATCGGCTCGTAGCGGCGCAGGTCCTCGGCGGTCAGCACGCCGCCGCGGTCGGCGATCCAGTCGACGACGGCCTGGCCGATGTCACCTTCGTAGAACGGCTGCGCGCCCTCGGCGCCGAGGCGCTCGATGACGTCGCCGAGATCGCGGTCGTGCCACCTCCCGTCGACGCCCAGCAGCTCCTCGCGCGGCGCGTAGATCGCGTGGCATTCGGGCGTCGTGCGCAGGATCGCCTCGAGCAGGTGGATGACCTCCGCCTGCTGCTTGTTGACGACGACGCCGTCGCGCGCGAGCGCCGCGGCGGGCGCGGCGAGGTCGGCGAGCGCGATCGAGCCCCAGCGGCGCATCGCCGCGTCGATCCCGGCCGGGTTGCCGTAGACGCCGCAGGACGCGGCGCCGACGTGGAAGACCTGGCGCGCGTCGCCGCCGAAGTCGACCTCGACGGGCACGAGCGGCGCGCGATCCTCGCCGCGAAAGCCATATCCCGGCGCGGCGACGAAGAAGTCCAGCAGCACCGGCTCCTCGCCGGGCTCGGCGACGAGCATGTAGCCGCCGGCGCCCGGTCCGCTCAGCAGCGGCTCGGCGACCCACGACGTGAGCATGGCCGCGACGGCGGCATCGACCGCGTTTCCCCCTTCGCGCAGCACGTGCGCCCCGGCCTCGGCGGTCAGCGGGTGACCGGCGGCGACGATCCCCTGTGCGCTCGCGTTCACGTGACGAGGCTAGTGGACGCGTGCCGGTGCCCAGCACGCCTCGCGCGGGATGAGATCGCCGCGCGCTGGGCATGATCGCGGTCATGCGCATGCCACGCCACGCGATCTGGGCTCTGCTGGCACTGCTCGTCGTGACGTTCGCCGGCTGCGGCGGCGACGACGTCAGCGGCGAGGTCGATCGCGCGCGCGATCGCCTCGAGGCGCGGGTCGCCGACGCGCGCGAGGAGTTCGACGAGCGCCGCGAGCGTTACGGGCGGCGCATCCGCGAGGTGCTCGAGGACCTCGAGCGCGTGGTTCCGCGCGCGCAGCGCACGAGCCCGACGGTCCGCTCGCGCGGCCGCAACGAGCCCGAGACGATCGACGTGTTCATGACCCGCGTGCTGGACGACATCGACGGCTACTGGGAGCGAACGTTCGCTGCCGCCGACCTGCCGCAGCCATCGGTGAGCTTCTCGGCCGTGCCGCCGGGCGCGGTGCGGCTGACCGCCTGCGGCACGCTGGCGGACGACTCGGCGGCGTTCTACTGCCCCAGCGACGACACGATCTACGTCGCGCAGCAGTTCGCCGCGGATCTGTACCGCGGCGTGCTGCGCGGGCTGCCCGGCGAGCGGGCGGGCTACGGCCGCGCTGCCGGTGACTTCGCGGTCGCCTACGTGCTCGCCCACGAGTACGCCCACAACCTGCAGCAGGAGCTCGGCACGTTCGACAACGGCGTCGGCAGTGGCGCCAAGCCCTACGAGCTGCAGGCCGACTGCCTGGCGGGCACGTGGGCGCACTCGGTCTTCGAGCAGGGGCTGCTCGAGCCCGGCGACCTGGAGGAGGCGACGAACGCGGCGCTCGCCGTCGGCGACTTCGATGTCGGCAACGCCCAGCACCACGGGCGACCCGAGGAGCGCCGCGACGCGCTGCTGACCGGCTATGACACCGGCGAGCCGGCGCAGTGCAACCGGTTCGTGGAGGCGTCGTGAGGCCGCGCGGCTACGCGCCGCTCGGAGTGTCTGCACTCGTCGAGGAGGAAACTCGGGCCGGCCAGGCGGCCGCGAGAACTCGTGGTCGTGTCGCGCGAGGGGTGCGCACATCGCCCTCCGCGCGTCAGGACCGGCTGAACCCAGACGATCGTGTCGCGTGAGGGGGCGGATTTCGCCCTCGGTGCGCCAGGACGTGAGATGCACCGCTTCTCGCGCTCACTTCGCGCGCCCCGATCCCCGGCGATGATCCGGGGAGTCGGGATCCTCGGCTAGTGGACGCGTCCGCAAGTTCTGCGGGTTTTCCGGGCGCCCGATCCGCGCCTGACGTCCGCCGGCGCCCGCCCCCGTGCCACCAGCACGAAGGCGGGACACCGTCGACCGTT
>CADCVQ010000140.1 GCA_902806175.1 uncultured Solirubrobacteraceae bacterium | reverse complement strand
CCGCGACCTCCTCCTCCTCCGCCGCCGCCGCCGCCGCCGCGACCGTCGCGGTCACCGCGCCCACGGCCGCGGCCGCCGTCGCGATCCTGCTGCTGCTGGGCCGGTCCCTCCATGTCGGTGAGGTCCGCGCCGGAGTAGCCCTCGGGCATGATCTCGCCCTTGTTGATCCAGCACTTCACGCCGATGCGCCCGAACGTCGTCTTGGCCTCGAAGAAGCCGTAGTCGATGTCGGCGCGCAGTGTGTGCAGCGGGACGCGCCCGTCGGAGTAGCTCTCCGTGCGGGCCATCTCGGCGCCGCCCAGGCGGCCGCCGACCTGGATCTTGCAGCCCTTCGCGCCGGAGCGCATGGCGCTCGTCAGCGCGCGCTTCATCGCGCGACGGAAGGCGACGCGGTTCTGCAGCTGCTCGGCAACCGACTGCGCGACGAGCTTGGCGTCGAGCTCGGGGCGCTTGATCTCGAGGATGTTGACCTTGATCTGCTTGCGCGTGATCCGGTGCAGGTCCTTGCGCAGCGCGTCGACCTCCGAACCGGACTTGCCGATCACGATGCCGGGCCGCGCGGTGTGGATGTTGACCTCGACCTCGTTGGCGTCCTTGCGGATCGTGATGTCCGACAGCCCGGCGTGCGACAGCTTGCCGGTGATGTGGCTGCGGATCGCGACGTCCTCGGCGAGGTAGTCCGAGAAGTGCTTCTCGTTGAACCAGTTGGACTTCCAGTCGTGGATGTAGCCCACGCGCATGGACTCGGGATGGACTTTCTGACCCATCTAAACGTCCCCGTCCTGTGGTGTGAGGGTTATCGAGAGGTGGCTCGTGCGCTTGCGGATCTTCGTCGCGCGCCCCATGGCGCGCGGACGGAAGCGCTTGAGCGTCGGCCCCTCGTCGGCCTTGACGGCATGGATGCGAAGCTCGTCGCCGATCAGCTCGTGGTTGTGCTCGGCGTTGGCGACCGCCGACTCGAGCAGCTTGGACCAGTCGCGGGCGACGTCGCGGCTGGCGTGCGCGAGGATCGCGCGCGCCTCCGGCACGGACTTGCCGCGGATGTGGTCACAGACCAGGCGTGCCTTGCGCGCCGACGTGCGGACGTACTTGGCGTGCGCGCGGACCATCGGCGGCGTGTCGCCGTAGTCGCGCGCGGCCCGGCGGGGCTGGGCGACGGGCGCGGCAGGCCTGTCGTCCTCGGCCCTGCGGCGCGTGCGACGCGGCTTGGGCTGCTCCTCGGCCTCGGCCTCGGCCTCGGCCTCGGCCTCGGGCTCGGGCTCGGCGTCCGCGGCCGGTTCGGTCTCGGGCTCGGTCGGCTGCGCCAGCGCGGCCTCGGCGGCCGCCTTGTCGACGCCCGTCGCCTCGGCCGCGGTGCCCTCGGCCTCCGGGATCGCCTTCTTGCGCCGGCGCTTGGGCTTCGCTTCGCGCGCCGAGTCCACAGCAGCCTCGACCGCGGCGGCCTCCTTGGACTCCTTCGCGTCGACGCGATCCTTCTCGGGATCGCCGGCCTGGCCCTCGTCGGGCGTCGCTGGTCTGCGCGGGCTCATCGCACCTTCCCGCTGCCGGCATGGCCGCGGTACAGCCGCGTCGGCGCGAACTCGCCGAGCTTGTGCCCGACCATCGACTCCGAGACGAACACGGGGACGTGCTTGCGGCCGTCGTGGACGGCGATCGTGTGGCCGACCATCTCCGGGAAGATCGTCGAGGCGCGCGACCAGGTCTTGAGCATCTGCTTGGAGTTGGAGGCGTTGAGGGCCTCGACGCGCGTCATCAGGCGCTCCTCGACCCACGGCCCCTTCTTGCTTGAACGGCTCAACGCTTCTTCCCTCTCTTGCGACCGCGGACGATGTAGCGGTCGGATGGCTTGTTCTTCTTGCGCGTGCGGTAGCCGAGCGTCGGGACGCCCCACGGTGTCACCGGATGGCGCCCCGCGGTCGTCGAGCCCTCGCCGCCGCCGTGTGGATGGTCGACCGGGTTCATCGCCGTGCCGCGCGTCTGCGGGCGAACGCCCATGTGGCGCTTGCGGCCGGCCTTGCCGATCTTGACGTTCTGGTGATCGGAGTTGCCGATCGTGCCGACGGTGCCGCGACAGCTGTCGCGCACGAGGCGCATCTCGCCGGAGGGCAGGCGCAGCGTCGCCATGCCCGCGTCGCGCGCCATGAGCTGGATGCCGGTGCCGGCCGAGCGCGCCAGCTGGCCGCCGCGGCCGGGCTGCAGCTCGACGTTGTGGATGACGGTGCCGATCGGGATCCGGCTCAGCGGCAGGCAGTTGCCGGGCGTGATGTCGGCGTCCGCGCCCGAGGAGACCGTCATGCCGACGCGCAGGCGCTGCGGCGCGAGGATGTACGCCTTCTCGCCGTCGATGTAGTGCAGCAGCGCGATGTAGGCCGACCGGTTGGGGTCGTACTCGATCGCGGCGACCTTCGCCGGGACGCCGTCCTTCATGCGCTTGAAGTCGATCTTCCGATACAGGCGCTTGGCGCCGCCGCCGCGGTGGCGCGCGGTCTTGCGCCCGCGCGCGTTGCGCCCGCCGGACTTCGTCAGACCCTCGACGAGCGTCTTCTCGGGCCGGTCCTTGGTGATCTCCGCGAAGTCGGGATACGTCGAGAAGCGGCGTCCGGGGCTGGTGGGCTTGGGCTTGCGAATCGCCATCGATCAGCCCTCGTCGAGGGACTCGAGACCCTGGAAGATCGGGATGGAGTCGCCGGGGCCGACCTCGACGATCGCCTTCTTCCAGGACCGCGTGCGGCCGTGGATCTGGCCGCGGCGCTTGGGCTTGGACTTCACGCTCAGCGTGTGCACCGAGACGACGGAGACGTCGAAGAGCGCCTCGATCGACTGGCGGATCTGCGTCTTGTGGGCGTCCTGATGGACGCGGAAGACGTACTTGTTGGCCGTCGCGAGGACGTAGGACTTCTCCGAGACGACCGGGCGGATGATGACCTGGCTGGGATCCATCAGGCCGACGCCTCGCTTCGCTCGCGCTCGCTTCGCTCGCGCTCGCTTCGCTCGCGCTCGGTTACGGTGCCCTTGGCGCGGGCGGTCAGCGCGTCGAGTGCCGCCTGCGAGCAGACGACCGAGGCCGCGCCGATCAGATCGGCGACGCCGACCATCGACGCCGGCAGCACCGAGACGCGCGCGATGTTGCGAAACGACAGCGCCGCCTGCTCCTGGTCGTCGGCGAGGACGACGAGGACCGGCATGTTCAGCCCGGCGTCGGCGAGCAGCCCCGCCGCCTTCTTCGTGGCCGGCGTGTCGAACGCCTTCGTGTCGAGGACCGCGATCGAGTCGCGCGCGGAGTGCACCGACAGCGCGCTGCGCAGCGCCGCGCGGCGCTCCTTGCGGTTGACCTTGAAGGTGTAGTGGCGCGGCGAGGGGCCGAAGATCGTGCCGCCGCCGGTCCAGATCGGTGAGCGCGACGAGCCGGCGCGGGCGCGGCCCGTGCCCTTCTGGCGCCACGGCTTGGCACCGCCGCCGCGCACGTTGCCGCGCGTCTTCGTCGCGTGCGTGCCCCGCCGGCGGGCGGCGAGCTCGGCGCGGACGGACTCGTGGACGAGTGCCTCGTTGAAGGAGGCGCCGAAGGCGGCGTCGTCGAGCTTGGCCTTCTTCGATCCGCCGAGGATCTTCGCGTCAGCCATCGGTGCGCACCTCCACGAAGCCGTTGCGGGGGCCGGGCACCGAGCCGCGCACGAGCATGAGGTTGTCGCCGGCGTCGAGGCGGACGATCGTCAGGCCCTTCTGGGTCACGCGCTTGTTGCCCATCTGGCCGGGGCCGCGAATGCCCTTCATGACGCGTGCGGGCCATGCCGACGCGCCGATCGAGCCCGGCGCGCGGACGTTGTGCGAGCCGTGCGACTTCGGGCCGCTGGCGAAGTTGTGGCGCTTGATCGTGCCCTGAAAGCCCTTGCCCTTGGAGGTGCCCGAGATCTTCACCTTCTGGCCGACCTCGAAGTCCTCGACGGTCACCGAATCGCCGACGAGGTGCTCTCCGGCCTCGTCGCGGAACTCCTTGACGAGGCGCATCGGCGGCGCGTCGGCCTTCTTGAGGTGACCGAGCTCGGGCTTGCTCAGGTGCTTCTCCTTGACCGAGCCGAACGCGAGCTGCAGCGCCTCGTAGCCGTCACGGTCAAACGTGCGCACGCCCGTGACCGGGCAGGGCCCTGCCTCGAGGACCGTGACGCGCTCGACCGTGCCGTCCTCGAGGAACAGCTGGGTCATGCCGAGCTTCTTGGCGAGGATCGCGGGCATCGCTTCAGGTTGCGAGGCGGATCTCGATGTCCACGCCGGCGGGCAGATGGTCGAGGCGCTGAAGCGAGTCGACGGTCTTCGGCGTGGGCTGGTGGATGTCGATGAGCCGCTTGTGGGTGCGGATCTCGAAGTGCTCCTGCGCGTCCTTGTCCTTGAACGGCGAGCGGATCACGCAGTAGACGTTCTTCTCGGTCGGCAACGGCACCGGTCCGGAGACGGTTGCACCGGTCCGCGTCGCCGTCTCGACGATCTCCTTGGCCGCCGTCTCGATGGCCGAGTGGTCGTACGCCTTCAGGCGGATGCGGATCTTGTTCTCTGTGGTGGTAGCCATTGCGTGTGTGCGTCCTTTCAAGCGGCACGAAGGGCGGCGCCCGGATATTCGGGCCCGCCCCTTCGATGCGTGCTGTACGGCGAACGCGCTCCTTACTCGATGATCTCCGTCACCACGCCGGAGCCGACGGTGCGGCCGCCCTCGCGGATGGCGAAGCGCAGGCCCGCGTCCATGGCGATCGGCTGGATCAGCTCGATCGTCATCTGGACGTTGTCGCCCGGCATGACCATCTCGACACCCTCGGGCAGATGCGCCGAGCCGGTGACGTCCGTCGTGCGGAAGTAGAACTGCGGCCGGTAGCCCGTGAAGAACGGCGTGTGGCGGCCACCCTCCTCCTTCTTCAGGACGTAGACCTCGGACTTGAACTTCGTGTGCGGCGTGATCGACTTGGGCTTGCACAGCACCTGGCCGCGCTCGATCTCCTCGCGCTTGGTGCCACGCAGCAGGCAGCCGACGTTGTCGCCCGCGCGACCCTCGTCGAGGATCTTGCGGAACATCTCGACGCCGGTGACGACCGTCGTCGACGATGCCGGGCGGATGCCGACGATCTCGACCTGATCGCCCGTGTGGACGATGCCCTGCTCGATGCGGCCGGTCGCGACCGTGCCGCGGCCGGTGATCGAGAAGACGTCCTCGACCGGCATCAGGAACGGCTTGTCGAGCGCGCGCTCGGGCTCGGGGATGTAGCTGTCCAGCGCCGCGGCGAGCTCGACGATCTTCGCCTTCGCGTCCGCGTCGCCGTCGAGCGCCTGCGTCGCAGAGCCGATGATGAAGGGGATGTCGTCGCCGGGGAAGTCGTAGGAGCTCAGCAGCTCGCGGACCTCCAGCTCGACGAGCTCCAGCAGCTCCTCGTCGTCGACGAGGTCGGCCTTGTTGAGGAAGACGACGATGTACGGCACGCCGACCTGGCGGGCGAGCAGGATGTGCTCGCGCGTCTGCGGCATCGGTCCGTCGGCGGCGGAGACCACGAGGATCGCGCCGTCCATCTGCGCGGCGCCCGTGATCATGTTCTTGATGTAGTCCGCGTGCCCCGGGCAGTCGACGTGCGCGTAGTGCCGGTTCTCGGTCTGGTACTCGACGTGCGAGGTCGCGATCGTGATCCCGCGGGCCTTCTCCTCGGGAGCATTGTCGATCTCGGCGAAGCTGCGGGCCTCACCGCCTCCATGCTCGGCGAGCACGGTTGTGATCGCGGCAGTGAGCGTCGTCTTGCCGTGGTCGATATGACCGATGGTGCCCACGTTGACGTGCGGCTTGTCGCGCTCGAACTTCTCCTTTGCCACTTTCGGTTCGCTCCTCTGCGTCTGTCGATGAACTGGATGAAACTATCGGATCTGCGGGGTCAGGCGATGGCCGGCTCGCCCATGCGATGCTCGACCAGCTTCTCGGCGATCGCGCCCGGTACTTCCTCGTAGCCGTCGAACTGCATCGTGTAGCTCGCGCGGCCCTGCGTGTTGGAACGCAGGTCGTTGACGTAGCCGAACATCTCGCTCAGCGGCACGCGGCCGGTGACCGCGAGCGCGTTGCCGCGCCGCTCCTGGCCGTCGATCCGCCCGCGCCTGCGGTTGAGGTCTCCGATGACCTCGCCGAGGAAGTCCTCGGGCGTCACGACCTCGACCGCGAACACCGGCTCGAGCAGTACGGGCTTGGCGCGGCGCGCTGCCTCCTTGAAGGCTAGCGAGCCGGCGACCTTGAACGCGATCTCCGAGGAGTCGGTGTCGTGGTACTTGCCGTCGACGAGCGTCACGCGGATGTCGACCATCGGATAGCCGGCCTTGACGCCGGTCGTGAGCGCCTCCTCGACGCCCTTCTCGACGGCCGGGATGAACTCCGACGGCACCGAGCCGCCCTTGATCTTCGAGACGAAGTCAAAGCCCTCGCCGGGCGCGGGCTCGATGTTGATGTAGACGATGCCGAACTGGCCCGAGCCGCCGGTCTGCTTGACGAAGCGGCCCTCGATCTTGTCGGCCGTGCCGCGGATCGTCTCGCGGTAGGAGACCTGCGGGCGCCCGACGTTGGCCTCGACCTTGTACTCGCGCTTCATGCGATCGACGAGGATCTCGAGGTGCAGCTCGCCCATGCCGGAGATCTCGGTCTGGCCGGTCTCCTCGTTGGTCTGCACCTGGAACGTGGGGTCCTCCTCGGCGAGGCGGCCCAGCGCGACGGACATCTTCTCCTGGTCGGCCTTCGTCCTGGGCTCCACGGCGACCTTGATGACGGGCTCGGGGAAGTCGATCATCTCGAGCTTCACCGGTCTCTTCGGATCGCTCAGCGTGTCGCCGGTGACGACCTGCTTGATGCCGACGGCGGCGGCGATGTCCCCGGCGTAGACCGCGTCGACCTCCTCGCGGTCGTTGGCGTGCATGACGAGTAGGCGCCCGATGCGCTCCTGGCGCCCGGTCGAGACGTTCAGGATCTTCGAGCCCGCCTCCAGCTTGCCGGAGTACACGCGGAAGTACGTGAGCTTGCCGACGAAGGGGTCGGCCATGATCTTGAAGCCCAGCGCCGCGAACGGGTCCTCGTCGTTGGGCTCGAGCACGATCGGCTCGCCGGCGTCGCCGTGGCGGTCGACGAGCATGCCGTCGATCGGCTTGACCTCCAGCGGCGAGGGCAGGTAGTCCAGGACAGCGTCGAGCAGCGGCTGCACGCCCTTGTTCTTGAACGCCGAGCCGCAGAGGACCGGCGTGATCTCGATCGAGAGCGTCGCCTTGCGCAGGGCGGCCTTCAGCATGTCCGTCGGGACCTCCTGCTCGGCGAGGTACAGCTCGGCGATGTCGTCGTCGAGATCCGACAGCGACTGCAGCAGGTTCTCGCGCGCCGCGGCGGCCGCGTCGGCGAGCTCGGGCGGGATGTCGGTGACGTCCTGGTCCTTGCCGAGGTCGTCCTTGTAGACGATCGCCTTCATGCCGAGCAGGTCGACGATGCCCTTGAACTCGGACTCCGAGCCGATCGGGATCTGCACCGGCACGACGTTCGCGCCCAGGCGCGTCCTCATCGTCTCCAGCGAGCCCTCGAAGTCCGCGCCGATGCGGTCCATCTTGTTGATGAACGCGATCCGCGGCACGGCGTACTTGTCGGCCTGGCGCCAGACGGTCTCAGACTGCGGCTCGACGCCGGCGACGGAGTCAAACAGCGCGATCGCGCCGTCGAGCACGCGCAGCGAGCGCTCGACCTCGACGGTGAAGTCGACGTGGCCCGGCGTGTCGATGATGTTGATCCGATGGCCGCGCCACTCGGCGGTCGTCGCCGCAGACGTGATCGTGATGCCGCGCTCCTGCTCCTGCTCCATCCAGTCCATCGTGGCGGCGCCCTCGTGGACCTCACCGATCTTGTAGGTGCGCCCGGTGTAGTACAGGATGCGCTCGGTCGTCGTCGTCTTGCCGGCGTCGATGTGCGCCATGATACCGATGTTCCGGGTCTTCTCGAGCGTGTGTTTACGTGGCATATCGGCTGGTTCTCGTCTCTTCGTTCACAACCAAAAAAAGCGGGCCCCTCGGGCCCGCGCGCACGTCCGATATGAGTCCGGCCCGGCGCGCTATCTGGTCGAGGAATCCATCTGCGGGAGTGCTGCGGTCCTGGGGTGGGCGTGGATGAGCACAGCGGCCCCGGGAACGGTCGTGCACTATAGCAAAGGCCCTTCTGCGCTCAGGCGAATTTCGTGATCGAGCGACCGGCGGCGGCGGCGCTCGCGCTCGTCGCCGTGACGCTGCTGACGATCGCGGAGTTCACGACGATCTTCGAGGTCACGGTCGGGTCGCTGGAGATCGTCAGGCGCAGCGCGACCGGGGGCGACAACCACGCCTACGCGCTACTGCTCGTCGCCGTCGGGGCCGCGGCGATGACCGGGCTCGCGCTGCGCGGCGGCGCGCGGGCGCCGGCGGCGGCGCTCGTGGTGCTCGGGCTGGCGGCGCTGGCGATCGCGCTCGTGGTGGACCTGCCCGACACCCGCGGTTCCGGCGACCTGCCCGAGTCGCTCGCCTACGAGAACGCGCAGGCGCGCGCCGGCGCGGGACTGTGGCTGGAGATCGCCGGCGGGGCGCTGCTCGTCGCCGCCGGCGGCGTGCTCACCGCGCGCGCGGCCCGGCGCGACGACCTGCGCTAGACCTCCTGGGTCGGGCGCGATTGGCGCCGGATGCAGCGCAACGCGCCGGCCGGAAACGATCCCGGCTCGAGTTGCTGGCCGATCAACAGGTTGCCCAAGCGGCGCACCTCGCGATTGGACATCGTGCGGGTCGCCTCCGCCAGGCACTCGAGGACGAGCCGCTCCTCGGCCGTCGGCGCCTCCTTGGGCAGCGTCGCGAAGATCGAGCGCAGGAAGTCGACGCCGAGGCGGTCGACCTTCCACGTCCCGGCGACCTTGACGAGCGCGAGCCGGCCGGTCGCGCGGGAACCCTTGGCGCTCGTCAGCGTGACGCCCGTCGTCGCCTTGTCGTCGTCGTCGTCGTCGATCCGTGTCGCGGAGATCCGCGCGCTGTCGGGCTCGTCGTCGTCGTCGTCGGGCTTGTTGGCCTCGCGGCAGCGCGCGAGGGTGACGTAGACCTCGCGGACGAAGCGCTCGCTGACGGCCTTCTCGCACTGGTCGTCGACGCGCTCTGACTCCATGAGACGCTCGACGGCGGCGAAGATCTGCTGCTCGTCGGAGTCCTTGGCGCTACCGGAGGAACCGTCGTCGCCGCCGCAGCCGCCCGCGAGGGCGCACAGCCCGGCGAGGATCAGAAGCGCCAGGCGCCGGCTGTGAGGTCGCGGCGCGGTCGCCATCGGGGCGGCGACCCTATCTGGCCTGACGCGCCGCTGTCCAGTCGACCGGGCGCAGCGGCACCGCCAGCAGCGCCTGCCACGTGGCGGCGTCGGTCGCCCCCGTGGGAGCGAGGCCGCGGGCGGTCTGGAAGGCCTTCAGCGCGTTCTGTGTCGCCGCGGTGAACCTGCCGTCGAGCGCGACGGACGGGTCAGCCGAGGCGAGGTGCTGCTGCAGCCAGATCACCTGGTCGCCGGTGGAGCCCTTGGTCAGCGCCGGCCAGCCGGGGTCGGGCAGGGCGGCCGGCGGCGGCGTGGCCTGGGAGAGCGCGGCCCAGGACGCGTTGCTGGATGCCTGCCAGCTCCACCACGACAGCCCGCCGGCGCCGTAGCCGGCCCAGACCGCGCGGAAGCGACGCAGATCGGCCGCCGACGGCGCGTCGTAGGACTGGCCCAACGGCGCCAGCGGGGCGCGGTAGATGCGGTTGTTGGCGACGGTCTTCGCGCTCACGGCGTCGACCGAGCCGCCGATCGCCTTCCAGTAGACCTGCGGCATGTTGGCCTGGGCGCCGCCCGGGCCGAGGAAGACCGAGTACGGCAGCCGCGGGTGGTAGTCGACGTACGGAAACGACGTGAAGCCGATCGGGTAGCTCGGGCCGATCGCGGTGCGCAGCGCGCCGATGTAGCGCTGCGCCGCGGCGTAGCGCCCCTCGTAGGCGGTCTCGGCGTCGATGACGAAGCAGTCCGCGCCCGCGGCGATCGAGGCGACGGCGGCGCGCGCCTCGGCGAGCGGGTCCTCGCCGTAGACGAACTGCCAGGCGCAGACGCGCAGGCCGCGCGCGTGCAGGGCGGCGACGAGTTGCGGCGAGAACTGCTTCCACAGCGTGCCGCGGTCGGCGCTCTTGACGAAGACGGTGCTCATGCCGGCGGCCTTCGCGCGCAGCGCGATCGCGTCGAGGTTGCCGCCCTCGCTCTTGTTCACGTACCAGATCCACATCCCGTTGCCGGTGAAGACGTCGGGCAGCGCGCCGGGCCGCGTCGCCGCCCGCGGCGGCAGCGGAGACGACGCGACGACGAGGATCTGGCGCGTGTTGGAGCGCCGGCCCGCGCGGTCGCGCAGCGTGACCGCGATCTCGCCGAGCGCCGTGCCGGCGGGCACGCGCACGGTCCACCCGGCGCGGCTGCTGCGCACGAGCTTGGTGGCCAGCGCGCCCTTGGGCCAGCGGAAGGTCACGCGCATGCCGCGCTGCAGACCACGGCCGCGGACCTGCACCTGCCGGCCGACCGAGACGCGCACGCCGCTGCGACAGGCGCTCGCCGTGGCCGGGACGCAGCGCAGCCCCGTCAGCCGCGGCGCCTTGGAGGGGGCGGCCTGCGCGCTGCCGGTGGCGCCGGCCGGCGCCAGCACGCACACCAGCGCGCAGGCGATCGTCGCTCGTCGCAGCCTCATCGGGTGCAACAACCCGGCACGCAGCCGGATGGAGCGGGGTCTACCAGCGGTAGTGCGCGAAGGCCTTGTTGGCCTGCGCCATGCGGTAGATGTCGTCCTTGCGCTTGTACGCGCCGCCCTGCTGGGATTGCGCGTCCATGAGCTCGTTGGCCAGCCGCTGGGCCATGGTGCGCTCGCGGCGCTGGCGCGCGAACTCGACGAGCCAGCGCACCGCGAGGGTGCGGGCGCGGCGCGAGGGCACCTCGACAGGCACCTGGTAGGTCGCGCCGCCGACGCGGCGCGAACGGACCTCGAGGACGGGCGTCAGGGCCTTGACCGACAGCTCGAGCTGCTCGACCGCGTCCTTGCCGGTGCGCTCGGCCATGATCGCGAGGGCGTCATAGACGATCTTCTCGGCGGTCGACTTCTTGCCGTCGAGCATCACCTTGTTGATGACCTGCTGGACGACGCGCGAGCGAAGCATGGGATCCGGCTCGACCGGCCGGATCGTTGCGGCAGAGCGGCGCGGCATTACTTCTTCTTCACGCCGTACTGGCTGCGGGCCTTCTTGCGGTCGCTGACGCCGGCGGCGTCGAGCGTCCCGCGCACGACCTTGTAGCGCACGCCCGGGAGGTCCTTGACGCGGCCGCCGCGGACGAGCACGACGGAGTGCTCCTGAAGGTTGTGTCCCTCGCCCGGGATGTAGGCGGTGACCTCGATCGAGCCGGTGATCCTCACACGCGCGACCTTGCGCAGCGCCGAGTTCGGCTTCTTCGGTGTGGTCGTGTAGACGCGAGTGCAGACGCCGCGTCGCTGCGGAGCGGCGACCTTCTTCTTGCGTCCCTTGCCGGACTTCAGGCCGGGGGTGGCGAGCTTCTTCTTGGGCACCTTGCGGCCCTTGCGGACAAGCTGTGACGTCGTAGGCATGCGGGGCGTGATGCTAGCAACCCCGTGCCGAGCCTCGTCCACGCTAGCCGCCGACGCGCACCGGCTTGAGCCCCATGCTGGTGGCCCGCTTGCCCGCCGGCCCGGGGTACGACAGCCGGTACTGCGCCCCCGGGACGTGCCTGAAGGTGCGCTGGAAGCTTGCGCGCCCGTCGACGGTGAGGCGGCCCAGCAGCTTCCACCTGCCGCGCGGGAGCTGGCGCTGCAGGACGATCGCCTTGCGACCGGCACCGAGCCGCAGGCGCCCGTAGAGCAGCACCCTGCCCTGGGGCTGGCGCTGGGCGAAGAGGCCGGCGAGGAAGGACTTGGCGACGACCTTGTCGGTGCCGTCGACGTGCAGCAGCCCGGTTGAGTACTCGCCGTACGGGCGCGAGGCGCTCTGCGAGACGCGCTCGGGCGCGGGCGGCTGGTCGCGCAGCAGAAACTGCGCGAAGGACCTGACCGTCGGGACGCGGTCGGCGAGGTACTCCGCCCAGGTCATCCAGCGCGCCTGCTGGCGCTCGTCGACGCGCGGCCGGCCCGGGATCCCCTTCGTCTCGTAGCCGAACTCCGTGAGGTAGATGTTGCGGTTGGCGCGCGCGATGCGGCGCATCTTCACGAGCCTGTCGAGCGTCGCGGCGAGCTGCGGAAGGTCGGCAATGCGCAGGTCGCCGAGTTCGGTCGTCGGCTTGCTGAGGCGCGACGGGCGTTCGTTCTGCGAGTAGGGGTGATGCGCCCAGCCGTCACCCGGCAACGGCGTGAAGTTCGCGCAGTCAGGGGTCCTGCGAGGCTTGAACTGCGCGTCGACGCAGGCCAGCTCGCGCAGGAACTCCAGCGGCGCAACCGGGCCGATGCCGCGCTCTCCACCGGTGCTCGACGTGTTGCCGATCAGGACGCTGGCGGTTCGCCGCGTCCGCTTGACGGCCGAGTAGCCGGCGCGCAGCATGGCGCGGTAGACGGCGGGGCTGGCCGGCGTGGTGCGGTCGGCCTTCCACTGCGGCAGGAGCAGGCCCTGGTGGTTGGGCTCGTTCCAGAGGATGAAGCGGTCGACGAGCGGCAGCGGCTCATCGGGGGCGGCGGCGGCCTGCGCGGCGCGGGCGCGCGCGGTGCGCGGAAGCGGGACCGGCAGCGGCGGCAGCGGGAACGGCACGAGCGGCTGCAGGAGGTCCTTGATGACGCTCTCGTCCTGCGGCGGGGGGCCCGGGCTCTCGGACTCGTTCTGCGGCGGCGTGAACGCGCCGGAGTAGCGCAGCACGACGGCCTTCGCGAAGGCGGCGAACTCCTGCGCGTCGATGTTCTCCCGCGCGCGCGGCCCGGGCTTGTCGGTCGTGGCCCAGTGCGGCGCCCAGAACCCGATGTCGATCAGTGCCCTCAGGCCCGCGCCGCGGATCGCGCGGATCGCGGTGTCCAGCCCCTTCCAGCGAGCCTGCTCGTAGGCGGCGGGGTCGCTGCCGTCAAACGACTTCGGCTTGGCATCGGATTCGGGCAGGCGCGTGAGCGACGACCAGCTCGCCGTGATGCGCACCCGGTCGATGCCGAGCTCCTTCATCCGCGCGACGGCGGCCTGGACCTCGGCGGCCGGCCGGTACAGCAGCAGGCCGTCGTCCTGCACGATCGTCTCCAGGCCGCGCCCGGAGATCGGCAGCGTCTTGGCCGTCTTCTTCTCGGCGGCCGGCGCGGGCGCGGGCATCAGCGCCGCGAGCGCGATCGGGATCGCGAGCAAGGATATGGTCATCGCTCGGCGCCTGATCACGCTCGGCAGTCTGACTGGCGAGCCGTCGCCGTGCGTCGCCGGAGCGGGCGAGGCTCTACGGTGGCCCGGTGCTGGACTACGGCCGCCGGGGTCGGGGGTTGCTCTCAGACGGTGGGCGCGCGCGATGAGCGACGCGAAATTCACGATCCGCGCGGCGAAGACCTCCGACCTCGGCACGATCGCCGACAACCTCGTCGAGGGGCTGTCGACCTACCGCGGATGGACACCGAAGGCGTGGAACCCGCCGGCGCGCACGGAGATGCTGATCGGCCTGCTGCAGCGCTTCCCGCGCGACGGGTCGTGGGCGCATGTCGCCATGACGGGCACCGCGCCCGCCGGCCACATCATGATCCGCCCCGACCGCGACGACGCCGACGCGCCCCGGCCCGACGTCGCGCTGCTCGCGCAGCTCTTCGTGCGCGAGCAGCACTGGGGCAGCGGCCTCGCCCGGCAGCTCCACGCGCTCGGCGTCGCCGACATGGCCGAGCGCGGCTTTGCGTCCGGCCGCCTACTCGTCGCCAGCGGCCACGCCCGCGCGCAGGCGTTCTACGTGCGCCAGGGCTGGCGGCCCACCGGAGGACTGGAGACCTCCGGCGAGCTGGGGCTGCAACTGGCGGAGTACGTGCTGGAGCTGGGGCGGGGGTAGCTGGGCGAGGGCGGTGAGTGGTCCGCGCGCGGGTGTTCGGCGATGGTGCGGGGTGACCGTCGCGGATGGCGGCCTGCGCCCGCCGAACCGCCGGGGCGCGGCGGTCGTGCCGCCGGCGGCTCTGAAGAAGGGTCACACGGCAGTCGAAGGCGGTCTTCGTGAGACTGCAGCGGGAGCGAGGAGGAGCGGGCAGCCGCTGCCTCGGCGTCAGACACGTGGTCGCGCGTTCGCCGGCGCCGCCCGCCGTCGTGGCGGATTTGCTGCCCATGGCGCAGCAAACACGCCACCACCGCACCGCTCGCCGCGCTCGGCCACCGTCGTGGCGGATTTGCTGCCTATGCCGCAGCAAACACGCCATGACCGAGCGGTGACCGCCCTCGATGGCTCGCGACCGCGGTGATCCCGACGCAGGATTCTCCCGGAGGAGACCCTCGCTTCGGTGATGCAGTTCAGAACGCCGCCGACATCGCTCCGCTCGCGTCAGCCGGCGGCGAAGGAGACCGGGGGCGCAAGCGCGCCGTGCACCGCCCGGTCGTGGCGCACGTGCTGCCTATCGCACACGAGACCCGCCTTCCCCGGCGCCGCAGCCGGACCACCCGCGGCCGGAGCTCTACGAACGCTCCCGCCCGGCGCAGACTCACACCCTCATCGATGCCGTTCAACGAGCGGGCGACCTCCAGCCACAGAGCTACACCGGGCCCCAAGCCGACGCCAACACTGCGCCACGCGCCGCGCGCTGCCCGGCCAATCGGGCGAAAGAGCGCTACGCCGCGGAGGCGGCGGGCGCGGGCGCGCCGGCTGCGGCGCGCGCGGCGCGCACCGGCGCGGGCGTGAGCGCGGAGGCGACGATCACGAGCACGAACGCGGTGGCCTGCAGCACGATGCCAAAGGCGTCGTTCGGGAGCGGGTCGCCGAAGACGATGATCCCGCCGGCGATCGTCGCGATGTTCGCCGCCGTGCCCGTGATCGCGATCACCGGGATCGCGTCGCCGTCCTGCAGCGACCGGGCGGAGGCGTAGAAGGCGGCGGCAGAGCCGGTCACGGCAACCCACATCCACGGGCTGAGGATCACGCCGAGCACGCCGCCGTCGCCGACGATGCCGGTCAGCGCCTTGACGCCAAGGTTGCAGACGCCGAAGAGGATGCCTGCCGCGGCCGCGAGCATGATGCCGTGGTGCTCGGCGGGGCCGCCGAGCCGCTTGCCCATGATGAACAGCGCGCCGAGCCCGAACAGGCCGGCCTCGAAGGCGATCATCGCCGTCACGGAGAACGAGGAGGAGGCGCCGTGGCTGGCGGGCAGCGTGATGCCGAGCAGGATCAGGCCGACGCCGGTCATCCCGAGGCCCCACCACTGGCGCCGTCCGACGCTGAAGCCGAACAGCCGGTCGGCCATCACTGCGAGTAGCACGAGGCCGCCGGAGAGCACCGCCTGCACGACCGAGAGCGGGGCGAGCGAGATCGCGGCGACGTGCAGCAACCAGGCGCCCAGCCCGACGAGCATGCCGAGCGCAAACCAGCGCTGGCTCCACAGCGAGCGGGCGGTGCGGAACGGGTGGCGGATGTCGACCGTGCAGGCGGTCGAGCAGCCGCGGTGCTTGTAGAGGAACGCCAGGTTCGACGCGAACGCGCAGAGCAGCGCTAGAAGAATTCCGAAGTGAAGACTCATAAAGATCAGCGCGACGCGTGCGTCGAGCGGATGACTCGGCGCCTTGCGGCACCCCTACCATCGGCAGCCCGTTGGACTTGCTTGACGCGTGTCGAGCGCTGCAAGCAGGCTAGCGCGATATCCCGCATGACGCGCCGAGAGGACAGATTCGTTGCAGAACCCCCGCAAACCGAGCGCAAACCGGTGCTGTTCGTTGACATCGACGCGGTCATCTCGCTGTGGGGGTTTGACTCGAACGACTGTCCAGCCGGCGCCTTCCACAATGTGGACGGGGTCACGCATTTCCTTTCGTCCGACGCGGGAAAGCACCTGCTCGGCCTGCTGGACCGCTTTGAAGTCGCCTGGTGCAGCGGCTGGGAGGAGAAGGCCGATGAGCACCTGCCGTATGCGCTCGCCTTACCCCGTGGCCTGGCCTTTCTCTCCTTCGAGCGAAATCCCGGGCGCGGCCACGGCCACTGGAAGCTCGCCGCGATCGAGGCCTACGCCGGCCCGGCGCGGCCACTGGCCTGGATCGACGACGCCCACGACGACGCCTGCCACGCCTGGGCGGCTGCCCGGCGCGGCCCGACCCTGCTTGTCGCGACGGCCCCCGCGGTGGGGCTGAGCAGCGCTCACGTCGACGAGCTGGACGCCTGGGCCGACACCCTCGCCGCCTCCCCGCAGTGACGCCCGACGGCCGCTTCGCGCAGCTCGAGCGCCGCGCGCTGCCGGGCGGCCTGACGTTGCTCGTCGCCGGCGACCGCCGCTCGCGCCGCCGCGGCCTGGCGCACCTCGACGAGCTGCCCGCCGGGCACGCGCTGCTGTTCGAGCGCTGCCGCTCGGTCCACACGCTCGGCATGCGCTTCGCGCTGGACCTGCTGTGGCTCGCCCGCGACGGCTCACTCGTGCGGCTGGACGAGGACGTCGGCCGGCGCCGGCTGCGCACCTGCCTGCGGGCGCACGCGGTGATCGAGACCGCGGTCGGCGAGGGCGAGCGCCTCGCGGCGGCGCTGCGACCTGGCGCGAACGCGCCCTCAGCGCGCTGAACCGCGCGCGGCGCGTACTCGGGCCGCCTTCGCGGCGCGCTCGCGAGCCGCCGTCGCCGCCCGCTTGCGCGCCGCCGCCTTCGCCTTCTTGGAGGCCTTGGTCGGCACGGCCTTCGCAATCAGCGTGCGCTGCACCGCTGCGCGCGTCCCGCCCGGTCCGACCGCCACGATCCGCAGCCGGTGGCGCCCGGTGTGCCGGGGCACCCAGACGAGCCGGTGGCGGCCGCGCGACAGGCGCATCCCGCGCGCGAACGCCACATGGCCGCGGCGATCGAGCACCTGCACCATCACGTCGGAGACCTTCGAGAGCGTGAACGTGATGCCGGTGCGCCGGCGTGCGTACGGCCTGCGCTGCGCGCGCACCTGCATGCGCGGCGGCTCGCCGACGTAGCGCGCAAGGCGCCGGCCCGCGGCGCAGTACGTCCGCGTCCCGGTGCGCGTGCACATCCCCTGCAGGAACGTCCCGACGAGCCGGTGGTACTCGACCGTCGACTCTGCGCCGCCCTCGCTGTACAGCGACCAGGCGCCGGTGTCGAGCGCGCGCACGGAGCGGCGCGCGACCGGCTCGCCGCGGGCGAACAGACGCCGCGCGCGCCGGCTGCCAGAGATCCGCGCCACGTCGCGCAGCCCGATCAGCGCCTGCAGCTCGCCGTTGTAGATCCGCAGCCGCGGCGCGAAGGAGTACATCGTGTAGCGCTGCCCCTGCCCGTGAGCTACGGCGACGCCGAGCGGCGCCGGCCGCTCGAAGGCGCCCAGCGCGCGCCGCGCGGCGCGCCCGAAGCGCGCATCACCGA
>CADCVQ010000139.1 GCA_902806175.1 uncultured Solirubrobacteraceae bacterium | reverse complement strand
AGCGAGTCGATCGCGCGGTTGTGGACGATGCCGAGCACCCAGGTGCGCACCGAGCCGCGGGCGCGGTCGTAGCGCGCGCCGCTTCGCCAGAGCGACAGAAACGCCTCCTGCACGACGTCCTCGGCAGCGGCGCGGGCGCCGCACATCCGGTAGGCGAGCGAGAACGCCGCGCTGGAATGGCGCTCGTAGACGACCTCGAACGCGTCGGCCTCTCCGCGGCGCACGAGCTGCATGAGGTCCTCGTCGGCGAGATCGCGCAGCTCGGTGGGGCTGGGATTGGCGTTCTTGCGCAAGCGTGGCATGTGCACTGGCATACGCCTCACCGGGGCCCGCGGATCAGTCCCTGCGAGCCAGCTTGCGCGCCTCGCTGGCGGCTGCCCTGAGCGTGCGCTGCGCGAGGTCCAGCGGGTTGCGCGACTGGGCGGCGCGCCTGCGGCGCTCCTGGCGCACCCGCAGGACGACGAGCGCCGTTCCGGCCGACGCGCCGACGGCGGTCGCCACGACCGGCCGCACCCAGTTGCGCGGATCGCGCATCGCCGACAGCTCCCACCCCTCGAGCTCGTCGACGGCGGCGTCGGTGAGCTCCTGCAGCGTCGCCTCGACGCGCGTCTTCAGCCGTTCGGGCGGGTCGACGGGCGCAAGCGCGCGGCGCAGCATCTGCTCGATGTCGATGTGAGCGGCTTCGCTCACGCCGGCGTCACGATCCCCTCGAGCTGCTTGATCGCGCGGTGCAGGAGGACCTTGGTCGCGCCGTCGGTCTTGCCCATCGCTCGTGCGATCTCGCGATTGTCCATGCCGAGCGCGAAGCGCATGATGAGCGCATCGCGACGTTCGTCGGGCAGCTCCTGGATGCCCGCGATGATCCGCGCGAGCTCATCGCGTCCCTCGACGAGGTCCTCGGTCGTGTGCAGCGTGCTGAGCACCGTCGTGTCGTCGATCGGCGTCTGCGGCCGGCGCGAGCGGTCGCGGTAGAGGTTCGCGGCGAGGTTGTGCGCGATGCGGATCAGCCACGGTCGCAGCGGGCGCCCGTCGGATTCGGCCTGCGCGCGCTCGAAGTGCCGATAGGCCTGCAGGAACGTCTGCTCGGTGAGATCCTCGGCGTCGTGGTGATCGCCCACCCGGTAGTAGGCGTAGCTGTAGACGTCGCGCAGGTGCGTGCGGTAGAGCTCTGAGAACGCCGAGTCGAGGCGCGCCTTGTCGGGACGGTCCACGGTGCACGGAGCCTACCCCTGGACGGAGCTGCGATCGGCGGCGCCCGCGGCGACCGACGCAAGCTGCTCAGCGGCTCCCGCACGGCGCCGGAGGCGCCGGCGCGGTCCGGTGACCGCGTCGGTGAAGGCATCCGCGTCGATCCGCCCGTCGACGAGCGCGGCCAGCCGGTCGAGCGTCGGCGACGGCACGCCCTCGCGGTGCAGGGTCTGCGCCAGCAGCGCGACCCCGTCCATCGCCTCGCTGGACTGCCCGAGCCGGGCGCCGATGTTCTGCGCGGACATGCCCTGCCCGAGCAGCTCGCCGGCGCGGCGGTTGCGGCTGCCCTCGGCGACGACGGTCGCGACCAGGTCGCCGGCGCCCGCGAGGCCCGCGAACGTCTCGCGATGCCCGCCGCAGTGGCGCGCGAAGGCATCGACCTCGGCGAAGACCTTGCCCGCCGCCGCGCCGGCGGCGTTGGGTCCGCTCACGCCCGCCGCGGCGGCGGCCAGCGCGGCCGCGTTCTTCGCCGTGCCGGCGAGCTCGACGCCCGCGACGTCGTCGGTCGTCGTGGTGTCGAAGCCGGCGTCCGTGAACAGGCGCGCGATCTGCGTGGCGTAGATCGCGTCGGCGCAGCCGATGACCAGCGCGGCGCCGCTGTCCAGCGCGTCGGCCGCGTGGCTCGGACCGCCGATGCAGGCGACGGCGCGCGCGTCGACCCGGGCGGCCACGTAGGCGCTTGGCAACGTGCCGTGCGGCGCGACGAGGCCCTTGCAGAGCACGAGCGCACCCGCGGAGGGCGCGATCGCAGCGGCGTGCGCCTCGACGGCGGCGGGCAGCGCCGCAGCAGGGACCGCGAAGCAGACGAGGTCTGCGCGATCGAGCGCGAGCCGGCCGGCGGTCGTCGCGTGCACGGAGTCGGGCAGCGGGATGCCGGGCAGGTAGTGGTCGTTGACGCGCGTGCGCTGCAGGCGCGCGGCCTGCTGCTCGGTGCGGCAGCCGAGCTCGACGTCGAGCCCGGCGCGAGCGAAGGCGATCGCGAGGCCGGTGCCCCACGAGCCGGCACCGATGATCGCCGCGCGGCGCAGCCGCGGCGCGCCGCCGAGCCACTCCCACTGCAGCTCGATGCACGGCCAGATCCGATCGGTGACAGCCCGCGCGAGCGCCGGCGACGGCGCGTCGACCTGCGCGAAGCGCAGCGGGCGCCCAGCGCGGATGCGCACCTTGTGCGGGCGGATCCGCCAGCGGTTGCGGACCGCCTCGGTGCCGATCAGCGCCACCGGCACGACCGGCGCGCCGGTCTCCAGCGCGAGCCGGCCGACGCCGCGCTTGGGTGCGCCGAGCGTGCCGGGTCGGACGCGCGTGCCCTCGGGGAAGATCACGACGACGTCGCCGCGCTCGAGGATCCGGCGCGCCGCATCCATCGCGTCGCGGTCGCCGCGGCCGCGGTCGACCGGGAAGGCGCCGAGCGCGCTCAGAACCCAGGCGCTGATCGGGTTGTGGAAGAGCTCGGTCTTGGCGACGTAGTAGATCGGCCGGCGCAGCATCATGCCGATCACCCACGGGTCCATGAAGGAGCGGTGGTTGGAGGCGATGATCAACGCGCCGTCCTTGGGGATGTTCTCCATGCCGACTCGCCTCATGCGGAAGTACACGAGAAAGAACGGCTGCAAGACGGCGCGCGCAGCCCAGTAGACGAACGGGTTGACGCCGCGCCCCTGGGCGCGCGCCAAAAGTCGGCGGCGATCCATTGCGGTGGCATACCCGCCTTCGTGACGCGCGTTACAGTTCGTGGGGGTCATGGTCATCGATCGCGTCAGGACCGTTCGCGGAGCCTTCGCCGGGGTGGTCGCCGCCGGGGTGTGGCTGGCGCAGCAGCCGCTCGACAAGCCGATCTTCGGAATCGAGTACGACGACAGCGAGCTGCTCGGCAAGCTCTTCACGCGCGGCCCCGCGTGGCCGCTGATCGGCGCCGCGATTCACCTCGGCAACGGCGCGTTGATGGGAGCCGCCTACGCGAACGTCGCCGCGCGGATGCCGTTGCCCTCCTGGAGCCGCGGGCCGATCGTCGCGCTCGCCGAGCACGTTGCGACCTGGCCGCTGACGATCGCCGTCGATCGCGTGCATCCGGCGCGCGACGATCTCCCGCGCCTGGCTGCGAGCGGGCGCGCGTTCGCGCAGGCGACGTGGCGCCATCTGGTCTTCGGGATCGTCCTGGGCGAGCTCGAGCGGCGCCTGAACGCACCGCCCGATCCAGACATCCCGAGCTACGAGCACGTCGTCTCCAGCAACGGCCACGGCACGCTCGAGCACGTCGCCAGCGCGCCCGGCTCCGGCGACTGACCGACGCGGCGCCTAATGCACCGCGGCGGTCGTCGCGCCCGCGCCGCTGAGCTCGAACACGCAGAAGTCGCGCCCGATCACCGGCGCTGAGACGTTGTAGACCGGCACGTCGCCGATCGCTCCCCCGAAGGTGCCCGCGTGCGCGTGCCCGTGCAGCACGACGTGCGGGCGATGCTCGGCGATCGGCGCCGCGAGGCGGTCGCTGCCGAGAAACGCCCAGATCTCGCGCGGCTCGCCCACGAGCGTGGCCGTGACCGGTGCGTAGTGCAGCAGCACGATCCGCAGCGGGCAGGCCGCGATCGCGCGCAGCCCCGCGTCGAGCGCCTCGACGTCGGCGGACGTCTCGTCGTAGACCGCGCGCAGCAGCGGCTCGCCGAAGTCGGGGATGTTGAAGCCCTCGAAGCCGCCCACGAACCCCTTCAGGCCGACGACGCCGAGATCGATGCCACCGACGTCGAGGATCGCGTGGTCGCGGTCGAGGACGACGATGCCGGCGTCGAGCAGGACCTCGACGACCTCGTCGCGGCGGTTGGAATGCCAGTCGTGGTTGCCGAGCACCGTCAGCACGGGCGTCTGCAGCGGACGGCAGGCGTCGGCGAGGATCAGCGCCTGCCCGGGCTCGCCGTGCGTCGTCAGATCGCCCGCGAGCAGGATGACGTCGACTTCGCGCTCGATCTCCGCGAACGCGGCGGCGATCTCGTCGCGCTGTGCCTCGCGGCAGTGCAGGTCGCCGACGGCGGCGATCCGGGCGGGGTGCTCTGGCTGCTCGGCCAAGGACATCGTCATGCGTGCTTTCCCCGTCGGCGACGGCGGGTAACAGCGTGCCATGCGTGATGACGAAGAGCGCTTCGGCCCGATCCTGGCGACGCTGCGCAGGTGCGTCGCCCTGCTGCGCGAGGCGGAGATCCCGTTTCTCGTCGGCGGCAGCCTGGCGGCGTGGGCGCGCGGCGGGCCCGAGGTGACCAACGACCTCGACCTCATGATCCGACCGGTCGATGCCGAGCGCGCGCTCCAGCTGCTCGTCGACGCCGGGATGCGGCCCGAGCGCCCGCCGGAGGAGTGGCTGCTGAAGGCATGGGACGGCGACGTGCTCGTCGACCTCATCTTCTGCACCGTCGAGGGCGACGTCACCGACGAGCAGATCGCCCGCGGCGAGCAGTTGACGGTCACGTCCGTGACGATGAACGTGCTGCGCCTGGAGGACATGTTCGCCCTGCGCCTGCAGACGCTCAACGAGCATTACCTCGACTACGCCGCGCTGCTGAAGATGGCGCGCGCCCTGCGCGAGCAGGTCGACTGGGACGCCGTGCGCACGCGCGTGCGCCACCATCCCTACGGACTGGCGTTCTTCACGATGCTCGAGGGGCTCGAAGTGGTCGAGCCACCGCAGGCGTCGACCGCGCCGGCGGCCGCGGGCGACGAGGTCACGGTGCGGCCGCTGGAGACGGGGACGCCCTCGCACGCGGCGTTCGGGCCGGTCGGCGACGCGCCGCCCTGAGAGCCCGCCTTCGGACTCGAACCGAAAACCTCTTCATTACAAGTGAAGTGCTCTGCCAGTTGAGCTAGGCGGGCGGGCAGGCGTGGCGGAGGCTAGTGCCGCGGCATACCCGCGCGCGCCGTGCTTGCATCCGATCGGGCAGGATACGCGCCGTGCGGCTGACGAATCGCGCCATCGGCAGGGCGGCCCTGCGGCGGTTGGCGTTCCTGTTCCAGGACGGGATGGTGCTCGCGACGACGCTGCGCGGGATGGATGCGATCGACGTGCTCGCGCCGTCGCTGACGCGCGCCGAGCCGCTGGACCGGCTCTGCCCCGACCTCGCCGACACGGGCTTCGCGCACCTGCGCGTCGGCCTGCGCACGCTCGCGCAGGCGGGCTGGATCGCCGGCGCGCCGCAACTCGCGCCCGAGGAGACGACGATCGACTGGACGCCCGCCGGCCGCGCGGTAGCGGCGCATCACGACAGCTACCTCGCGGTCGGCGCGTACCTCGCGACCTTCCTCGACAACGAGCCCGCCGCCTGGCAGCGGCCGTGGGCGGGCGAGCGCCTCGCGCGCTTCGCGGACCTTGTCGAGCACGCCGAAGCACGGTGGGGGCTCGACGACCTCGACGCGCCGCTGCGCGAGGACGTCGTCGCCCATCTCGACGGGGCGCTGGCGTCACCGGCCCTGCTGTGGCTCGACGCGACCGGCGGCCTGCGGCGCGACTGCGATCGCCCTGCGCTGCCAGGCGGCGAGGCGAGCGAGCAGGTGGCGCGCCTGCTGCGCGCGCTCGGCTGGCTGGGCGACGACGGCGCCTGGACCGAAGACGGCGTCATCGCGCTGGACTTCGTCGTGCACCTCGGACTGGTCGGCTCCTACCTGCCGATGTTCGGCCGCCTGCCCGAGCTGTACTCGGGCGCGATCAGCGGCGCGCGCAGCGGCCCCGCCGACGGGCGCGAGTGGCACGTCCAGCGCGAGCTGAACATCCGCGCCAGCACCGCCGCCCACGGCCGCTACTTCGGCGATGCCGACCGCGCGATCGCCGAGGTCTTCGACCGCGAGCCGCTCGCCGAGCAGCCGCGCTTCGTGCTCGACACCGGCTGCGGCGACGCCAGCTGGCTGGCGCGCATCCACGCGCTCGTGCGCGACAGCACCCTGCGCGGGCGCCACCTCGACGAGCACCCGCTGCTGATGGTCGGCGCGGACCTCAGCGCTGCCGCGGTACAGCGCGCCCGCGCGACGCTGGCGCAGACGGGCGCGCCGGCGCTCGTCCTGCGCGGCGACGTCTCGGACCCCGACGCGCTGCGCGACGACCTCGCCCGCCACGGCCTGGCGATCGACGAGGGACTGCACGTGCACGCCTTCGTCGATCACGACCGTGGCTACGGCGGAGCGCACGCGCCCGCGACGGCGTCGGGCTTGTCGAGCGGCGCCTACCTGACCGAGTCCGGCCATGCGCTCGATCCCGCCGACGTCGAGGCCGACCTCGCAGCGCACCTCGCGCGCTGGGCGCCGCACGTCGCGCGCCACGGCCTCGTCGTGCTCGAGGCGCACTGCGTCGCCCCGCCTGTGGCCGCCCGCCACCAGGGCGCGCTGCACAGCATCGCGTTCGACGCCTACCACGGCCTGTCGCGCCAGTACCCCGTCGAGCGCCGCGCGTTCATCGCCGCGCTGCGCGGCGCCGGGCTGCGCCAGGCGGCGACCGGCGAGCGGCGCTACCCGACGACGCGCCCCTTCGTCGCGGTCAGCCTCAACCACCTGCTCGCCGGCGGCGCGCAGGAGCACGAGCTGATCCCCGGCTACGACGGCGACGTCCCGCGCCAGGACACGTGGCAGCCGCAGGGCGCCGTCGACCGCCGCGACGGGCGCGGGCTGCACGAGCTGCTCTACGAGCGCGGCGACCTGCGCCACCCGCGCCTGTGGTCCTCCGCCGCGACGAGCCTGCTCGTCACGCAGGCGATGGCGGTGCTCGAGCAGCGCCTCGAGGGCCTGCCCGCGGGGGCGGTCCTGCGCGTCCTGGACTACGGCACGGGCACGGCGCTCGCGGCGATCGAGCTGCTCAAGGCGACGCGCGAGACGGGCCTCGAACAGCGCCTGGCACGTGCCGGGGTCACGCTCGAGCTGCACCTCGCCGACATCCCGTCGAGCTGGTTTGCCTACGGCTACGACGTCGTGCGCGACTGCTCCTGGACGCGCTGCCACTCGCTCGTCGGCGCTGACGGGCGCTTTCGCCCGCTGCTCGAGGTGACGGGCGGCGTGCGGATGGACGTCGTGATGTCGAGCATGGTCTTTCATCTGATCCCGCCGAAGGCGGTGCGGCGCGTCGCGGAGGGGCTGGCCGCCGTCACGGCGTCGGACGGGCGCCTGTTGTGGAACGCGCCCGACCTCGGCGTCGCCGGGCCGTACGCGGTCCTCTTCCACGATCCCAACCGCGCGCTGCGGGCGCATTGGAAGGCGCTGCTCGACGGCGACGTCATGCCAGTCACGTCGCTTCAGCGCCACGCCGTCGCGGCCGCGATCGCCCGCGTTGCCGACGGGTGCGGGCCGCTCGTCGACGACGAGCGTGCCGGCCGACGGATCCTTCCGCGCCCGCATACCGGTCCGGAGATCGGCGACGCGCTGAGCGGCCACTTCGCGGGCGAGGTCACGACGCAGACCTACGAGATCGCCGACCAGGAGACGATCGACACGCTGCTCGTGCCCTCAAACCAGGAGGAGTACCTGCCCGAGATCGAGGATCCGGGGCTGCGCGCGGGGCTCGTCGAGGAGCTCATGCGCACGGTCGTGCTTCCCGCGATGCACGCCAGCCCTGCGGGGACGGCCCTGGGCTACAACGTGCACTGGACCTTCGGCGACTTCCGTCCGCGAGAGGCTGACGCCGCGCCTGTGCGCGGCCCGACGTAGGCTGTGGCCATGACCAAACTTGAGATCTCCGACGACCTCACCGCAAAGCCCGACGTCCCCGCGCCGACGGGCGAGCCACCGGCCGAGCTGACGACCGACGACGTCGTCGTCGGCGACGGCGACGTCGCGTCGCCCGGTCAGCAGGTGCACGTGCACTACGTGGGCGTGTCGTGGTCGACGGGCAAGCAGTTCGATGCCTCGTGGGACCGCGGGCAGGCGTTCGACTTCCCGCTCGACGGCGGTCGCGTCATCAAGGGCTGGGACATGGGCGTCACCGGGATGAAGGTCGGCGGTCGCCGGACGCTGATCATCCCGCCGTCGCTGGGCTACGGAGATCGCGGCGTCGGGCCGATCGGACCCAACGAGACGCTCGTCTTCGTCGTCGACCTCGTGAAGGTCGGGTACTGACCTTGCGCGCGCGCACAATCGCGCTGCTGGCGACGGCGGCAATCGGCCTCGGTGCCTGCGGGGAGGACGAGGACGAGTCCGCCGACCTGCCGCCCGCCATTCCGGCAGGCGCGCAGACCACGTCCACGGAGACTGCGACCGCGACGACGGCGGCCCCGGCGTCGAGCACGGGCGCCAAGCTGAAGATCTCCAAGGACCTCGACTCGAAGCCCGAGATCCCCAAGCCGTCGGGGTCGCCCCCGAGCAAGCTCGTGGTGCAGGACGTCGTCAAGGGCAAGGGTCAGGCGGCCAAGGTCGACGAACAGGTGACCGTGCACTACGTCGGCGTGGCCCATTCCACGGGTGAGGAGTTCGACACCTCGTGGAAGGGCGCCAACGAGCCGGTCCAGTTTCCGCTCAGCCAAGGTCAGCTCATCGACGGCTGGGTCGAGGGCATTCCCGGCATGAAGGTCGGCGGGCGCCGCGTGCTCATCATCCCGCCCGAGCTCGGCTACGGAGCCCAGGGCAGCCCGCCGGCGATCGGTCCCAACGAGACGCTCGTCTTCGTCATCGACCTCAAGAAGGTCGGCTGACGCGCTACAGGCTGTCTGACGCCGGGCCCCACACGCCGCCGGCGCGGCCGAGCGTCATCCGATGCTCGCCGCCGTCGGCGGTCCTGATCAGAAAGACGGCCTGGTCTGCGTCGGTGCCGGGCCGGTCGATGACCTGCACGAGCAGCGGATCGCCGACGGTCGCGTCGCCGTAGCGCTCGGTGGCGGCCACCTGGGCGGCGGACGCGAGGATCGCCGGATCCCAGCCCTTGTCGTCGGCATGGGCCTGGGCGAGCTCGCGCTCGGCCTGGGCGATCTCGCGATGCAGCGCGCCCTCGTCGGACTTGTTGCGCCGCGTCGCGGCGACGTAGCCGCCCGCGACCAGCAGGAGGATCACGATGGCGAGGACGATCAGGACGATGCCCAGCGTGGAGACGGCGATCGGGGTCACGAACCCGATGCTATAGACCACCCCGATCGACACGTGGTACGGCTAGTTCAGCACGCTGCGCTGCACGAGATGCAGGCCGACCTTGCGCTTGACGCGCTGCAGCGCGTTGTCGACGGTCTTGGCGTCACAACCCAGCCGCTCCGCGATCTCCTCGTACGGACGACCGTCGAGGTACAGCGCCAGCACGCGCGACTCGAGCTCGGAGAGGGCCGTCGACAGGCAGCCGACGAGCGAGTGCAGCTCCTCTGAGGAGATCACCTGGTTGACGGGATCGTGCACGGTCGAGCCCGGGATGACATCCTCGAGCGTCGGCTCGCCGTCGCCGCTGGATCCTGCCGGCGTCGCGGAGAACGAGACGTACTGGTTCAGCGGCGTGTGCTTGTTGCGCGTGGCGGTCTTCACCGCCGTGATGATCTGGCGCGTGATGCACAGCTCAGCGAAGTTGCGAAACGACGACTCGCGGTCGGAGCGGTAGTCGCGAACGGCCTTGTAGAGCCCGACGAGCCCCTCCTGGATGAGGTCGTCGGAGTCGCCGCCGGCAAGGAAGTACGAGGACGCCTTGAGGCGGACGAATCCGTAGTAGCGGCGCACGATGCGGTCGTACGCATTGCGATCACCGCCCTTCGCCAACGCGATCAGGAAGTAGTCATCGACCTGGACCTGAGGATGAGCCTTCTGAGGGATTCGTGCCACGAGCAGTCCTTTCCCGGCCCGCCGGCGGCCGGATGTGCTCAGTGGCGGACCCCTCCCAGGGCGCCAACTGCGATATCGATGCCGATCCTGGACCTCAGGTTTACCCTGAAGTGCGACGACAGTACCCCGCGTTATGGAGCGCTGTCAAGCGATTCGGCGCCGTTGCACGATTTCATACATGAGAACGGCGGCGGCGGCACTCGCATTGAGCGCTTCGATGCGCCCGCGCAGCGGCAGAGCGACGAGCGCGTCGCACGACTTCGCGACGCGCGGGCGCAGGCCGGTGCCCTCCGCCCCCATCACGAGCACCACCGCGCCGCTGTAGTCCGGCTCGTCGTAGGGCGTCGTCGCCGCCGCGTCGGCGCCGTAGCACCACGCGCCCGACTGCTTGGCAGCAGCCAGGAAGTCGGCCATGTTGCGCACGCGCGCGGTCCGCAGGTGCTCGATCGCGCCCGCCGAGGCCTTTGCGACGGCCGGCGTCACAGTGGCCGCACGGCGCTCGCAGATCACGAGGCCGGTCGCGCCCGCGCACTCGGCGCTGCGCGCGATCGCGCCGAGGTTCTGCGGGTCCTGCAGCTCGTCGAGCGCGACGATGAACGGGTCGTCGGCGACCAGCAGCTCGGGCGCGGAGACGTACGGATAGCCGCCCGCGTCGGCGCAGACGCCCTGGTGGTCGGGCGACCCGCAACGGCGCTCGATCTCCTCCGGGGGCGCGATCCGCGCGCGCGCCTCTCGCAGCCACGGCTCGCGGCCGACGGCGCGCTCGGTCGCCCAGACCCCCGCGATCGTCCGGCGCCCCGCCCGCAGCGCCTCGCGCACGGGGTTGCGACCGTAGAGGATCACGGCTCGACGCGCACGAGCTCCGGCCCGTCGGGGCCGTCGCGCACCTCCCAGCCGCGCACGCGCAGCTCGCCGCGCAGGCGGTCGGCCTCGTCGTAGTCGCGCCCTGCGCGCGCGGCCTGGCGGCGCTCGAGCAGCTCCTGCTCCTCCGGGCCGGGCTCGCCGGCGTCCCCGGCGAGGTTCTGCAGGCCCAGCACGGAGAGCATCTCGACGAGATCGGCGCGGCCGACGGGCTCGGCACGGGGCTTGTGGCGCTCGTTGATCCACTCAAAGAGGGCGCCGAGCGCCGCCGCGGTGTTGAAGTCCTCGGCCAGCGCCGCGAAGAAGGCGTCGCGCAGCGGGCGCATCTGCGCCGGCGACTCGCCGTCGACGAGGCCGCGCGCCGCGTCGCGCACGCGCGCGACGCGCGCCCGCGCCTCCTTCATGCGCTCGACGTCGAAGGCCATCGGCTGGCGGTAGTGGGCGCCGACGAAGAGCATGATCAGCGCGTCACGGCCGAACGCATCGACGACCTCGTGCAGCGCGGCGACGTTGCCGACGCTCTTGGCCATCTTCGCCTGGTCGGTGGCACCACGCATCTTCGCGCCGTTGGAGGGCACCTGCAGCATCCCGTTGTGCATCCAGATCTGGGCGAGCTCGGCGCCCCGTGCCATCCGCGTCTGCGCCGCCTCGTTCTCGTGGTGGGGGAAGACGAGGTCGTTGCCGCCGCCGTGGATCTCAAAGCCGACACCGAGGAACTGCTCGGCCATCGCCGAGCACTCGATGTGCCAGCCCGGGCGACCGCGGCCCCAGGGCGCATCCCAGACGGTGTCCTCGCCCTTCTTGTGCGCCTTCCACAGGGCGAAGTCCAGCGGATCCTCCTTGAGACTGGCGCCCACCGGCGAGAGTTCGTCGTCTTCGCCCTGGTTCATCTCGTCGATCGGCCGGCAGCTCAGCGAGCCGTAGTCGGCATCGGAGCGCACGCGGAAGTAGACGTCGCCTGCGACCGCGTACGCGTTGCCGCTGTCGATCAGGTCGGCGATCAGGGCGACGATCGTCGCGATCGTCGCGGACGCGAGCGGCTCGGCATCGGGCCGCCCGAGGCCGAGCGCCTCGGTGTCGGCCTGGTAATGCGCGGTCATCTGCGCGGCGAGATCCGCACTCGCCACCCCCAGCGACTCGGCCGCAACGTAGATCTTGTCGTTGATGTCGGTGATGTTGATGACGAGCGTGACGTCGAGTCCCTCGTGCTCGAGGTAGCGCTTGAGCAACGAGTAGACGACGAACGGGCGCGCGTTGCCGACGTGGATGCGCGCGTACACCGTCGGCCCGCAGGCGTAGATGCCCACCTTGCCGCCATCGCGCGGACGCAGCTCGCGCAGCTCCCCCGAACGCGTGTCGTGCAGGCGAATCGTGGTCACGCGATGACCCTAGTGGACGTCTCATCCTCTGGGCCAAGCGCCGCCTGGACGATGCCGTTCAAACGACCAGTGCCACCACCCGCGCCGCCGGGTAGATTTGCAGCACGATGGCTGCACCAGCCCCCCACGCCGCGCGACTTGCAGCGGTCGAGGCTGGGTTTCGCTCGCTCCCGGACCGCTACCTCGGCGCCGAGGCCGGCTTCGACGCGACGTGGCGCATCGTGCTCGGCGATGTCGGCCACACGTGGGAGGTGCGCTGCACCACGCACGGCGCGCGCGTGCGCAAGGGCGCGACGAGCCGTACGCCGGATGTCGTCATCGGCACCGACGGCGATACATGGAACGCGCTGCGCAGCGGCGAGCTGTCGGGCATCGAGGCCTTCGGCCGGCGGCTGCTCTACGCGCGCGGCAACCTCGACCTCGCGATCGCCTTCGAGGGCATGTTCCGGCTGGAAAGCGGGCGCAAGCCGCTGCTGCGCATCCACGAGGTGCGCCTGCCGGGCCGCCGCGTCTCCACGCTGACGATGGGCGCGGGCCCCGACGTGCTGCTGATCCACGGCCTGGGCGGCGCCAAGAGCTCGTTCTTCGACACCGCCGCCGCGCTGTCGCAGCGCTACCGCGTCCACGCGCTGGACCTCCCCGGCTTCGGGTCGTCCTCCAAGCCGACGACCGCCCCCTACACGGCGAAGTGGTTCGCCGAGACGGTGCGCGAGACGATGGACGCGCTTGGCATCTCGCGCGCGCATCTGGCCGGCAACTCGATGGGTGGCCGCGTCGCGATCGAGCTCGGCCTGCGCCACCCCGACCGCGTCGCCGGGCTGGCGCTGCTGTGTCCGGCCGTCGCGTTCGTCAAGCGCACCTATCACCCGATCGTGCGGGCGCTGCGACCCGAGCTCGGCCTGCTGCCCCACCAGTTCAGCCGCGACAAGGTCGCGGAGCACTTCTGGTCGCTGTTCGCCGATCCCGACGCGATCGATCCCAGCGTCGCCGACGTCGTCGTCGACGAGTTTCAGCGCATCTACGCCAGCGCCGGCGGGCGGATCGCCTTCCTCTCGGCGGCGCGCAACATCTACCTCGACGCGCCGTACGGCCGCAACGGCTTCTACGGGCGCCTCTCGCAGCTCGAGGCACCGGCGCTGTTCGTGTGGGGGTCGCACGACCGCGTGATCCCGCCCGCCTTCGCGCGCCACGTCGCGCGCTGGCTGCCGTCGGCCGAGCAGATCGTGCTCGAGGGTTGTGGCCACGTGCCGCAGGTCGAGCGTCCCGCGCAGACGATCGGGCTGCTCGAGCGCTTCTTCGGGCAGGTCGACGCACGCGGGCCATCCGGCGTCGTCGGCTCCGAGAAGGCCGCGTAGACTCGACCGCGATGGGAACGCAGACGGCGAGCGCGCGATCGCGCAACGGCCACGCGCCGAACGGCAAGCCGTTCATGGCGACCGACCATGCGTTCGCCGATCCAGATCGCGACACCGACGGGCGCCCCAGCACGATCGAGCGGGTGGTCAAGGCGATCGCCGGCGCGATCGGCTCCCGCATCCCCGTCGCCGATCTCGACGAGCGCGATCCCGATTACATCCGCGAGAGCCTGCCGGCGCAGTGGCTGCTGGCGAGCCTGTGGTTTCGCGGCGAGGTGCGCGGCCTGGGCAACATCCCCGAGGATGGGCCCGTCCTGCTCGTCGGCAACCACTCCGGCGGCAATGTGTCACCCGATTCGCTCGTCTTCACGCTCGCGTTCAGCACGTACTTCGGCGTCGAGCGGCGCTTCTACCAGCTCGCCCACAACCTCGTGCTCTCGATGCCGGGACTCGGCTTTCTGCGTAAGTACGGCGTCGTCGCGGCCTCGCCGGAGAACGCCGAGCGTGCCCTGGCCTCGGGTGCGGCGGTGCTCGTCTACCCCGGTGGTGACCACGAGGTGCACCGGCCCACGTGGGAGGGCAACACGATCAACTTCGACGGCCGCCGCGGCTTCGTGCGCCTCGCGCTCGAGCACGACGTGCCGATCGTGCCCGTCGTCTCGATCGGCGGACAGGAGACGGCGCTGTTTCTCGGCCGCGGCGAGGGCCTGTCGAAGCTGCTCATGCTCGACCGCCTGTTTCGCCTCAAGGTCTTGCCGATCTCGATCGCCGCGCCGTGGGGCCTGAACGTCGGTGACATGCTCGGCCACATCCCGCTGCCGGCGAAGATCACCATCGAGGTGCTGCCGGCGATCGACCTGCGCGAGCAGTTCGGGCCCACCCCGGACGTCGGCGAGATCTACCACCACGTGACGACGACGATGCAGGAGACGCTCGACGCGCTCGCGGCCGAGCGGCGCCTGCCGATCGTCGGATGAGAGTTCAGGCGGCGATCGACGTGGCCGCACCGCCGCACCTGGTATGGGGATTTGTGACGGACCCGACGCGCTATCTGCACTTCATGAACGGCATCACGCGCTGGGAGGTCGCCTCCGAGCAGGCGCGCGGCTGTGGTGCGCGCTATCGCACGCTGATGCGCGTCGGCTCGGCCGAGGTCGGCGGGCTCGTCGAGATCGTCGAGCACGAGGAGCCCCGCGACCTTGCGTGGACGTCGGTGACAGGTATCGACCAGCGCGGGCGCTGGCGCCTGCGCGAGCGCGCCAACGGCGCGCGCACGCACGTCGAGCTGCGACTGCAGTACGGCGTCGCCGGCGCCGGTCTGCTCGGATGGGTCGCCGAGCAGGTCGCCGCCCCCGCGGTGCGCGAGAACCTGCGCCGCTCGCTGCGCGAGCTCAAGCGCCAGGCCGAGCACGAGCAGGCGCGCGCGGCCGTCGCCGCGCGCCGCGCGGCGACACAGCGCTAGTGGGTCGCCCAGGAACGTCGTTTGGGTTGCAACGTTTGTGGGCGGCCCACCAGGCGCTGTCCCGCCGCCCTGAGCGGAAGTACGCGCGGAGGCTGATCGCGTCTTCGTGCCATGAATTGCGGCCAACGACTGCGCCGCTATGGGCGATCTGTTTGACTGTAACTTCCAGGCCACGACAGGGGGCATTACGTATGGCGACGGATTTTTTGGACCAGAAGCGGGCTGAGATCGCCGCGCGGCTGCGCGAACTCAAGCCGCTCGTCTCGGAGTACGAGCGCCTGCAGGCGGCGGCAGCGGCCCTCGACGGCGTCCCGGCCACGGCCGTGCGCGCGAAGCCGGCGCCGCGCGCGCGACGGCGTCACGCGGCGCGCAGCGCCGCCAACGGCGCGGCGGCCGACGGGCGCCGCGGGCGCCCGAAGGGCAGCGGCAAGCGCGGCCAACAGGCGCTCGAGGTGATCACCGATCATCCGGGGATCACGATCCCCGAGCTCGCGCAGAAGATGGGGATCAAGCAGAACTACCTCTACAGGGTCCTGCCGGGGCTCGAGGAGGAACGCCGAGTGCGCAAGGAGGGACGCGGCTGGCATCCCGAGCACGGCGCCTGAGGGTCGGCCTGCGCCCTGCGCTCCGACCGGTTCGCGCCGATCACCTCGACCCCGCGTTTCTCGAGCTGCCCATCGAGCCGGCGACGCGCGCAACCCTCATCACAACCGACCAGTTGGCGTGGTCTGAGTTGCCTCCGCGCTGCGCGCGTGCAGTAGACGTCGGGGCGGATTTCCGTTGCATGCCAGCACGAACCCGCCACGACGGCGGGCACCGGCCGGCGCGGCGCGAGGATGTCGTCTTGGTGTTCGCCGTGAACACCTTCACGACGAACATCACGTTGTCGGCCGACTCGGCGCGGCAGGACCTGCGCGGCGCCTGACGCCCCCGCGACGCCTGGCGCCGCGCGGCGCTACGCGCCGCCGAGCACCGTCGCCACCGCCAGCGCCGCGACCCCCTCCAGCCGCCCGACGAACCCCATTCCCTCGCCCGTCGACGCCTTGACGTTGACGCTCGCCACGTCGAGCCCCAGCGCCTCCGCGAGGCACGCCCGCATCGCGGCGCGCTGCGGACCGATCTTCGGACGCTCCATGAGCACCGTCGTGTCGACGTGCACGATCTCCAGTCCGCGCTGCGCCAGCGTCGAGACCACCGATCGCAGCAGCGCGACGGAGTCGGCGCCTGCGTACGCGCTGTCGCTGTCGGGGAAGTGCACGCCGATGTCGTCGAGGCCCGCGGCACCGAGCAGCGCGTCGATCACGGCGTGGGTGAGCACGTCTGCGTCGGAGTGGCCGTCGAGGCCGAGCTCGGCGTCCTGGAACTGCACCCCGCCGAGGATCAGCGGGCGCCCGGCCTTGAAGCGATGCGAGTCCCAGCCCAGGCCGGTGCGCACGCCCGCTGCGCTCAACCGAGCGGCTCCAGCCGCCGCTCGCGGCGCTCGAAGACGGCGAGCTCACGCACCCCGACGGCGTCGAGCAGCTCCAGGGCACGTTCGTAATCGCGCGCGACGTCGCCGGGCACGTGCGCGTCGCTCGACAGGGCGACCGGACAGCCCGCGTCGATGCACATCTCAAGAAACGCGCGCGCCGGATACAGCTCGCCGACGGGCTTTCGCAGGCCTGCCGTCGAGACCTCGACCGCGATCTGCGACTCGGCGATGCCGTCCATCGCAAGCTCGTAGAAGCGCCGCAGGTCGCCCTCGGGGACCGGCCGGCGCGGGCCCCAGATCTTCACGAGGTCGGGATGGGCGAGGATGTCGAACATGCCGGTCCGGGCGGCCTCGCCTAGCGTGCGGAAGTAGCGCCGCCACAGCTCGTCGGGGCGCTGCGAGCGGTGGTCCCAGATCTCGTAGCCGTCGTGGTCGACGGAGTGCTCGCCGACGAAATGCACCGACCCGACGACGAAGTCCCAATCGTGCGTGTCCAGCAGGCTCGCCATGCGGTCCTCGCGCCCGGCGATGAAGTCGGCCTCGATGCCGAGCTTGAGATCGGTCTGCTCGCGCACGAAGCCCGCGTAGCCGTCGAGGTCGTCGGTCGCGCTCTCGCGCCACAGCGGGTGCTGCCACACATCCAGCGCCTGGGCGAAGCGGTAGACGTGCTCTGAGCAGCCGAGCTCTGCCACCCCGCGCTCCTGCGCGACGGCCCGGTAGCGCTCGGCGTTGGCGCCGGTGAAGTACTCGGCGGGCGGGGTCCGCGGCGCGTCGGGCCGTAGGTGCAGGTGGTAATCGGTCAGCATCGCGCAGCTCAAGCCGGCTACTGCCGGGCCGACCACGTCAGCGTGCCGGTGGCGCAGACGTCCACGCGCCTGCCGTTGCGGCGGTTCGTGAAGCGTTGCGTGACCGCGAGCTTGCCGGCCGCGTTGCCCGCCGCGTCGAACTGCCCGCGGACGACGACCGTCGTGCGCAGGATCACGTCTGCGAAGCTCGACCTGAAGCGCTCGACCTTGCGAAACGAGCCGTCGGCTGCCACGTCGAACTCCGGGGAGTAGTTGATCTCGTCGGCGACGACGATCACGCGCTTGTCGCATCGCACCCGGAAGCGCGCGAGCAGCCGGTCGATCGAGCGTCCGCCGTCGGTCACGTGCAGGACGATCGCGTGCCTGGCCTGCGGGCCCTCCTGCGACGTCAGCCCGTAGAGCAGCGCGTCGGCCGGTGCAGCAGCCGGCGCGGCGGCGGCGCCCGTGGCCGGCTTGACGGTCCAGCGCACCGTGCGGATCGTGCAGGTGCGCGTGCCGCGGCCCTTGCGGCGCGCGCGCAGTGTGCCGGCCACGGTCCCCGTGCCGCCGGCGGCCGTCAGCCGGCCTCGCAGGACGAAGGTGTGGCGCTCGCGCACGCCGACGGCCGGCCGCCGGGTCGTCGTGCCGCGCAGCGTGAAGGCGCCGTCGCCGGCGAGCCTCGTCATGCCCCTGATCGCGGCGCGTCCGCAGCGGCTCGGGACCTCGCCGCCGATGCCGATCGTCCCGTCGGGTTGCGCGCGGATCGAGAGCGCGATGTCCTTCGCGGCAGCCTCGGTGACGGGCAGCTCGATCGCGCCGCCACCGAACTCGCCGGCCGGTGTGGCGCTCTGGGCGGCGGCGACACCGGCGCTCGCGGCGGCGCAGGCGAGCACCGCGGCGATCAGGAGGTGCAACCGGGGGGCGCTCATGCGCCGCGGACTCTAGAGATCGGCGCGCTCGCGCAGCGCGAGGTCGGCGACGTGCAGATCGCCCGGCGTCGTGATCTTCAGATTCTCGCGCGGCGCGGCGACGACGCGCACCGCCCCGCCCGCGCGCTCGACGAGCGAGGCGTCGTCGGTCGCCGTGGCGAGGACGTCGTCGGGCGCGCTCAGCGCGCGCTCGAGGGAGGCGCGGCGAAAGACCTGCGGCGTCTGCACCGCCCACAGCGTCGAGCGCTCGAGCGTGCGCACGACGAGGCCGTCGCGCGCCTGCTTGATCGTGTCGGTGACGGGGGCGGCGGCGATCACCGCATCGCAGTCGTGCAGCGCGAGCTGCTCCAGCACGGCCCGCACGAGCGCGGCCGTCAGCAGTGGCCGCGCTGCGTCGTGGACGATCACCGGGTCGCCGGCTGCGGCGGTCAGCGCCGCGCGCACCGATTGCGAGCGGTGCGCGCCGCCGGGCACCCCGAGCGTGCCCGGCGGCGCGGCTTGCTCGCACCCATGCGGCAGCGCAACGACGATCGCCTCGACCTCGGCCACCTCCCGCAGCGCGTCGACGCTCCATTCGAGCATCGGCCGACCCGCCAGCGTGACGAGCGCCTTGGGTCCCCCGAACCCAAGGCGCTCACCGCGGCCGGCGGCTACGACGAGCGCGAGCGCTACTTGGACACCGGGACGCCGGCGCTGTCGGCCAGCAGATCGTCCAGGTGCTGCTCGGCCTCTTCCTCGTCTTTGTCCAGCGCGTACATCAGCTCCGACGCAAGGATCTTCTTCGCACGCGTGAACATCTGCTTCTCTCCCGTGGAGAGTCCCTTCTCGTGCTCGCGGATGGCGAGGTTGCGGACGACCTCGGCGAGTTCGTAGATGTCGCCGGTCTTGATCTTGTCGCGGTTGTGCTTGAACCGCCTGTTCCAGTTCTTCGGCATCTCGGAGACATCATCGGCGAGGACGTCGAGCACCTTCTTGACGGTCTCCTCGTCGATGACACGACGCAGGCCCGCCAGCGCGGCGTTCTCGCACGGCACCATGACGGTCATGTCGTTGTGCAGGATCTTGATCGTGAGGTACTCGCGCTCCTCGCCGAACATCTTGCGCCGCTCCTTCTTGAGGACCTGGCCGGCGCCGTGATGCGGGTACACGACGTTGTCGCCGAGCTCGAACTCGATGTTCTCGAGCGGAATGACAAGGTCCTCCAGCAGCTGCTCTTCGGTCACTTCGGGAATGATGTCCTCCTTGGTATGTGCCCCGGCGTCGGCGCGGGACGATCGGTCAAGTCTGTAGGTAGCGGTCCACGAGGTTGATCTCCTGCAGGCGGCGAAGGCCCTCGCGAATGTCCTTCGCCCGGATCTCGCCGACGCCGTCGACGGTCTCGAGCTCGGCGTCGGTGGCGGCGAGCAGCTCATCCAAGCCGCCGAAGTCCGTGACGATCTGCGCCACGACGAGCTTGGGCAGGCGCGGGATGCGCCCGAGGATGCGAAAGCCGCGCGGCGAAACGGGATAGTCCAGCGTGTTGAGCTTGCGGTCGTAGCCGAGCAGCTCGGCGAGACGGCCGAAGTCCAGCAGGTCGTGGTGCGGCAGGCGCCCGATCTGATCCAGTGCGCCCGCAAACTCCTCGTCGCTGTTCTCGGCGAGGTAGTCATGCACGAGGGCGGCCTTGTCGGCGGCGGTACCGACCATCGTCTCCTCGAGCTGCATCTCGATGAGGCGCCCCTCCGTGCCGAGCTCGACGATGTAGCGCTCGATCTCGACCGCCATCCGCGTCACGAGCTCGGAGCGCTGCAGCACGGTGAGGACGTCGTGCAGCGTCGCGCCGCCCTCGAACTCCAGCGCGGTCAGCCGCGTGGCGACCTGGTCCAGGCGCGTGCGGTACTTGTCGAGCGTGGCGAGCGCCTGGTTGGCCTTGGCGAGCACGACCGGGATCTCCTCGAGGATGTACTTGCCTCCGTCGACGTAGAGCGAGACGACCTCGCGGCGCTGGGAGATCGCGATGACGAGCGCGTCGGTCTGCTTGGAGACGCGCTCCGCCGTGCGGTGGCGGGTGCCGGTCTCGACCGAGAGGATCGTCGGATCGGGCATGAGCTGGACGTTGACCATCGCGATCTTCGTCGCGTTGGCGTTCAGCACGATCGCGCCGTCCATCTTCGCGACCTGGTAGAGCAGCGCGGGCGAGTAGTCGATCTCGAGCTTGATGCCGCCCGAGAAGAGGAAGCTCAGGTCGTCGACCTCGCCGACGATGATGAGTCCGCCGGTACGGGCGTGGACGATGTTGTCGATCCCCTCGCGCAGCGTCGTTCCGGGCGCGACCATTTCCAGAGCTTTGACCAGTCGGGGCTCTTGACGTGACTCAAGCTCGTGTGACTCATCCCCGACTCGCTGAACCATCCAGGCCATTTTAGCGGGTACTTAGGAAATTCGGAGTTCCGGCTTAATAGGCCCGTGTCTGCTGTCGATCAGGCGGCCTGCGGCGCCCGTGCGGGCAGCACTGCGCGCAGTGCCTGGCGCAGCGTCGGCGCGCTCTCCGGGCAGACGACGTCGCGCAGGCCGAACTTCGCGGCCTCGGTCCGGCGCCGGTCCGCGTGGCCGACGGAGCGCAGCTCGCCGGTCAGGCCGAGCTCTCCGAAGCACGCGACGGGGGCCGTCCTGCCGCCCGTCTGCAGCGGCACGCCGCGCACGGCGCTCGCGACCGCCAGCGCGACCGCCAGATCGGCGCCGGGCTCGTCGACGCGCACGCCGCCGACGACGTTGACGAACACGTCGGCGTTGCCGGCGCCGACGCCGGCGTGGCGGCCCAGCACGGCGAGCACGAGCGCGAGGCGATTGCGATCAAGGCCGGTGACGACGCGCCGCGGCGGAACGAGCTCCGAGGGCGAGACGAGCGCCTGGACCTCGACAAGCAGCGGCCGCGAGCCCTCCATCGCCGCCAGCACGACCGAGCCCGGCTTGCCGGTCGCCTCGGCGACGAAGCGGGCGCTGGCGTCGAGCACCTCGACGAGGCCGCCGGAGCGCATCTCGAAGACGCCCGCCTCGTTTGTCGAGCCGAAGCGGTTCTTCAGGGCGCGCAGCGTGCGGTACGTGCGCTCGCGCTCGCCCTCGAACTGCAGCACGCAGTCGACGAGGTGCTCGAGCACGCGCGGGCCCGCGAGGGCGCCCTCCTTCGTGACGTGGCCGACGAGCAGCACGGCGATCCCGTCGCTCTTTGCGATCTGCATGATCCGCCCGGCAACCTCGCGGACCTGACCGACCGAGCCGGGCGCGCCGGTCAGGTCGGACGCGTGCATCGTCTGCACGGAGTCGATCACGCAGACCTCCGGGCGCTCGGCGCGCAGCGTCGCGAGGATCGTGTCGAGGTCGGTCTCGGCGAGGACGGGGACGTCGAGTGCGCCCGCCGTCGCGGCGATCAGGCGCTCGGCGCGCAGGCGGATCTGCGCCGCCGACTCCTCGCCGGAGACGTAGAGCGTGCGCCGCCCGGCGGCGGCGAGGTTGCCGAGCGCCATGTTCGTCAGCGTCGACTTGCCGATGCCCGGCGAGCCGCCGAGCAGGACGAGCGAGCCGGGGACGAGCCCGCCGCCGAGGACGCGGTCAAGCTCGCCGATCGCTGTCAGCATGCGCGGCACGCGCTCCGTGCTGACGTCGGCGAGGCGGATCGGCCTGCCGGCACGCACGGCGGAGGTCGCGGCGGCGGCGCCCGCGCGGCCGCGACCGCCGCCGGGGACCGTCGGCGCGCGCTCCTCGACGAGCGTGTTCCAGGCCTCACAGCCCGGACAGCGCCCGTGCCAGCGGGCGCTGGAGTGCCCGCAGTCCGAGCAGACGTGAACCGTGGCCGGGCGTGCCATCTGGTCACCCTAGGGGCCGACCCCGACGGCTTCGCCCCCGGAGGGGGTACCTTCCCTACAGTGAGCGGGAGCGAGGGGCTCCCGTCGTCGTCCCGCGGGGAGATGTTGTAGATGCGACCGCGAATGCCGTCCCCAGCCATGGTCGTCGCGCTCATCGCGCTGATCGTCGCGTCGTCGGGCACCGCGGTCGCCGTCGTGGGGTACTCGCGCAACGCGGGCGCCGTCGACGGCAAGAGCGCCGTCTCGGCGAGCAGCTCCATCGCGCGTGCGAAGGGCAGGCTCGTCGCCACGGCGAGCGCGGGGCCCAACCGCGGCCGCATCCCGCACCGCTACCTGTCCGGCGTCATGCGCGGCGGCTCGACCTCGCTGACGCGCTACCTGCACGTCGTCGACAACGCCGACGGGCCGGTCGTGCCGCTGGCGATCATCCCGGAGATCGGCCGCCTGGATGCGCAGTGCCGCGATCAGGACCCGGAGACCGGCGTGGAGTCGACGCAGACCGTGGTCACCTTCACGGCCTCCGAACCCGGCGGCGTGAACATCTCGCGGCTGCTCGGGCGCGACATCGAGAGCGGGCGCAACGCCGTCGTCTCGACGGCTCTGAAGGACCAGCCGCTGCCGATCCTGAGCTTCGCCGACTCGCTCTTTCAGCTTGTCCTGCAGGCGCGCGACCGCACGGTGTTCATCAACGGCGCCTCGCGCAGCGACACCAATCTGACGGCGGACGCCAAGTGCCTGATCTTCGGGATCGGGCTGCGCGTCGACCAGGAGGACTCGCGGCCGACAGCGCGGCGGGAGCGCGGCAGGTAGCCGCGCCCACGCCCGCTTGCACCGCTTCTCGGCTCGTACAGGTGGCCAGGGGACCGTCGGGCCTGCGTATCTTGGACTCCGTGCCCCCGACTGCCACAGAGATCGCTGACCAGCTCTACGCGCACTGGAACGACGCTGGCCTGCACATACTGACCGACAGCGTCGATCCCGACATCGAGCTCGTCTGCGACCCGCTGTGCCCAGACGACTCGACGCTGCGCGGGATCGACGGCTGGAAGCAGTGGGTGGCCCGCTGGGACGAAGGCTATGAGTCGATGCACATCACGATCGACGGCCTGATCCCGATGAGCTCCGAGCATGTGCTGGCGCTCGTCTCGATCAACGCCACCCCGCGCGGAGCCGACCGCGAGTTGAGCTGGGCGGCTGCGCACGTGTGGACGGTTCGCGACGGGCGGATCGCGCGCTACGAGACCCACATGGATCTCGCCCTCGCGCGCGGCACCCTGCTGTAGCGCCAACGGCGCACCGCGCGCCGCGACGCGCGCTGGGCGCGGGATAGTGTGCGCACGCGATGGCCTCAGGGCACGCGCAGCACGATCGCTCACCGGATGCTGTGCGGGCGGGCGGGCCGCTGCTGCTCGTCTGCTGGCTGGGCCTGACGGCCCTCGTGCTCGTCGCCCTCGGACTGTGGCAGGGCCAGAGCTACTGGGAGTACTCCGACGGCGTCTACTCGCTGAGCGCGCGCTACGTGCTCGACGGCCGCTCGCTGTACAGCGACTTCGCGGCGGCGCAGCCACCCTCGCTGTTCTACGTCGGCGCCGCGGTGCTCGCGCTCGACGACAGCGCGACGGCGATCCGCGTGGCGATGGCCGCCTGCAAGGCCGCCGTCTCGCTGCTCGTCCTGGTCGCGGTGTGGCGGCTGACCGGGCGCCGTGACGCGGCGCTGCTGGCGGCGATCGCGTCGCTGCTCACCCCGTGGGCGCTGCGCGAGCACGCCCAGCTGCTGCCCGAGACGCTCGCCGCACCGCTGATCATGGGCGCGGCGCTCGCTGCCAGCCGCCGCACGACGGCCGTCCTCGCCGGCGTGTTGGGGTGCGTTGCGGCGACGTTCAAGCTCGCGCTCGTGCTGCCGGCGCTCGCGATCGTGCTGTTGGGCGCGCACGTGCGCAAGGCCCTGACCGGCTTCGTCGCGGCCGGCGCGGCGCTCGCGGTCGCGTTCCTCGTGCTCTTCGGCCAGGCGCTGTGGACCAACGTCGTGCATGCCCAGACGCAGGCCGGCTTCGCATCGCTGCAGTACGTGGCCGGGCTGTGGGCGCAGGCGGGCTGGAACGTCCTCGCGCTGCTCGTGCTGGCCGCACTCGCGTGGCCCGCGCGCGAGCGGCTGCGCGATCGCGACCTCGCCCGCAGCCTGCTCGTCGCCTCACTCGGCTCGCTGCTGCTGCTCGCCACGCTGCTGAAGCAGGGCAGTTACCTGACGGCGATGATCGTCGTGGAGCCGCCGCTCGTCTGCCTCGCCGCGTGCGGCGTCGTGTCGGTCTGCACGACGCCCCGGTCCGCAAGCACGTCGGCGCGCAGCCGCCTCGCCGTCGTCGCGCTCGCCTCGGCGCTCGGCGTCGCGCAGGTCGTCTCGCTGCTCGTCTGGCCCGACGATCCCGCGATCTTCACGCGGCCGTTCGCCGCCGCGGGGCCCGCGCGGACGCTGTCAGACGCGGAGGTCGACGCGGCCGCGCACGCGATCGCCGCCTGCCGGCCGGGGAGAACCTACGCCGGCCCGCCCTATCTGGCGTTTGTCGCGCGGCGCGACATCGCCGGGCGCCAGCCGGACCCGTTCATCATCCACGCGGCACCCGTCCTGAGCGCGTTTCGCACGCGCGCGGACGCCGATCCCGCGATCTGCACAGACCGCGGGCTGCCGCAGATCCCGTAGTGACAACGCGCGAGGGCGGCCCGCAAGCCGCCCTCGCATGAGTCTGTCTGTTCGCAGCTGCCGCAGCGGCCGCCGCGTCGGCTACTCGGTGGTCTGATCCTCGAGCGGCGGCTGGTCCAGCGCGCCACCGGGCTCCGCCGGGGAGCCGTCCGTCGCGGCCGACGCATCGGCCTCGGCGGTCCCGCCGCCGACGGCGGCCGGCACCTTGCTCGGCTCGACGACCGTCAGGGAGACCTCGCGGTCGTCCTCGTCGGGCGCCTTCTCGACCATGACCGTCGCTCCGGGCGTCAACTCGGCACGCAGGACGAAGTCGGCCAGCGGATCCTCGATGTAGCGCTGGATCGCGCGGCGCAGCGGACGGGCGCCCATCGCGGGATCCCAGCCCTTCTCCACCAGGAGGTCCTTGGCGTCCTCGGCCAGCTCGAGCTGCAGCCCACGCTCGGCGAGCGACTCTCGGATCCGCCGCAGCAGGAGTTCGACGATCTCCTTGATCTCGTCCTTCTGGAGCTTGTGGAACACGATCACGTCGTCGATCCGGTTGAGGAACTCGGGCCGGAAGACCTTCTTCAGCTCTCCCATGATCCGGTTCTTCATGTCGTCGTACGTGATGCCGGTCTCGTCGTCGGAGACGGCGAAGCCCAGCGGCGTGTTGCGAGCGATCTCGGAGGCGCCGATGTTCGACGTCATGATCACGATCGCGTGCCGGAAGTCGACGGTGCGGCCCTGCGAGTCGGTCAGGCGGCCGTCCTCGAGGATCTGCAGCAGGATGTTGAAGACATCCGGGTGCGCCTTCTCGATCTCGTCGAGCAGCAGCACGCAGTACGGCTTGCGCCGCACGGCCTCGGTCAGCTGACCGCCCTCGTCGAATCCGATGTAACCCGGAGGCGAGCCGACGAGCCGCGACACGGAGTGCTTCTCCATGTACTCCGACATGTCGACGCGGATCATCGCGTCCTCGTCGCCGAAGAGGAACTCGGCGAGCGTGCGCCCGAGCTCGGTCTTGCCGACGCCGGACGGTCCGAGGAACACGAAGGAGCCGGTCGGCCGCTTGGGGTCCTTCAGGCCCGCACGCGAGCGGCGGATCGCCTTCGAGATGACCTCGACGGCGGCCTGCTGCCCGATCACGCGCTTGTGGAGCTCTTCCTCCATCCGCATGAGCTTCGCCGTCTCGGCCTCGGTGAGCTTGAAGACGGGGATGCCGGTCCACATCGAGACGATGTCGGCGATCTCCTCCTCGCCGATCGCCGGACGCTCGGTCTCGGCCTCGCCGGCCTCCCACTGCTCCTCGAGCTCGCGCTTGCGCTGGGTCAGGCGCCGCTCGGCGTCGCGGAGGTTCGCGGCCTTCTCGAACTCCTGCGCCTCGATCGCGGCTTCCTTGTCACGGCGCGTCGTCTCGATCTCCTCCTCGAGCTCCCGGTACACGGGCGGGGAGGTCATCGACTTGATGCGCATGCGCGAGGCGGCCTCGTCGATGAGGTCGATCGCCTTGTCGGGCAGGAAGCGGTCGGAGATGTAGCGGTCCGCAAGCTCCGCGGCCGCCTCGAGCGCCTCGTCGGTGATGTTCACCTTGTGGTGCTGCTCGTAGCGGTCGCGCAGGCCCTTGAGGATCTGCACGGTCTCCTCCGTCGACGGCTGCTCGACGCGGATCTGCTGGAAGCGACGCTCCAGCGCGCTGTCGCGCTCGAGGTACTTGCGGTACTCCTCGAGCGTCGTCGCGCCGATCGTCTGCAGCTCGCCACGGGCGAGCGCCGGCTTGAGGATCGAGGCCGCGTCGATCGCGCCCTCGGCCGCACCGGCACCGACGAGGTTGTGCAGCTCGTCGATGAACAGGATGATGTCGCCGCGCTGGGTGATCTCCTTCATCACCTTCTTGAGGCGCTCCTCGAACTCGCCGCGGTACTTCGACCCGGCCACGAGGGCCGCGAGGTCCAGCGTGTAGATCTGCTTGCCCTTCAGCAGCTCCGGCACGTCGGAGGTCGTGATCCGCTGGGCGAGGCCCTCGACGACGGCGGTCTTGCCGACGCCCGGCTCGCCGACGAGCACGGGGTTGTTCTTCGTGCGCCGCGAGAGGATCTGCATGATCCGCTCGATCTCGGTGGCACGCCCGACGACGGGGTCGAGCTTGCCCTCCTCGGCGAGCTTGGTGAGGTTGCGGCCGAACTGGTCGAGCAGCTTGGAGGACTTCTTGCCCTCGCCCGGCGCGCCCGAGCCAGGCGGACTCGCGCCGGGGCTCGTGCCCGTGCCCTGACGGCGCCCACCGGGACCGGACAGCATGCGGATGACCTCGTTGCGGATCTTCTCGGAGTCCGCGTCGAAGTCCAGCAGGATCCGGGCGGCTACGCCTTCGTTCTCGCGAACGAGCCCGAGCAGGATGTGCTCGGTGCCGATGTAGTTGTGCCCGAGGCTCAGCGCCTCGCGCAGCGCAAGCTCGAGGACCTTCTTCGCCCGGGGCGTGAACGGGATCTGGCCGGAGGTGACCTCCTCACCCGATCCCACGATCCGGACGACCTGGGCGCGCACGCGCTCGACGGTGATGTCGAGGCTCTCGAGGACCCGCGCAGCGAGACCTTCCTCCTCACGGAGAAGGCCGAGCAGGATGTGCTCGGTCCCGATGTAGTTGTGCTTGAGCGTGCGCGCTTCTTCCTGCGCGAGAACGACCACCTGCCGGGCTCGCTCTGTGAATCGCTCGAACATGCTGCTTGATCCTTCCTGCTTGGGCGGGGCCTCTAGCCTCGGTTCATGCGGTGGTCCGGATGACTTCTTCTACGTACGGCAACTACCCGACGGTGTTCATCCCTTCGGCTCCGCGAACGAAATGGATGAGGGGTCGGGGGCAGAAGGCGGACATGGGGCAGTCTACCAACGCTTCGGTTCCCCAAATGTTGCAGTGCTCACGCATCAGTCGCGCAGCGCCGGGAACAGGACGACCTCACGGATCGACGCTTGGTCGCAGAGGGCCATGACAAGCCTGTCGATACCCAATCCGACCCCTCCGGTCGGCGGCATCCCGTATTCCAGCGCCTGCACGAAGACCTCGTCGTAGGGCGCGGCCTCGTCGTCGCCCTCGGCGCCGTAGCGCGCCTGCGCGTCAAATCGCGCGCGCTGCTCGTCGGGGTCGTTGAGCTCGGTGAAGGCGTTGGCGATCTCGGCGCCACCGCAGAAGGCCTCCCAGCGCTCGACGAGCCCGCGCTCGGAGCGATGGGCCTTCGCGAGCGGCGACATCTCGACGGGGTAGTCCATCAGGAACGTCGGCTGCTGCAGCGTCGGCTCGACGAACGTGCTCAGCAGGTCGTCGACGAGTTGCGGCCACGTACGGCCCTGCGTCGGCAGACGGTCGCCGATCGCCGCTGCAAGCTCGTCGCGCTGCGCGTGCGCGCGGAAGTCCACGCCGCTGGCCGCGAGGATCGCGTCGCGCAGCGTGATGCGCCGCCAGGGCGGCGTGAAGTCGATCTCTCCGCGGGAGCCGACCTGCGCGACGGCGGATGTCACGAGCGCCTCGAGTCTGTCGGCCACGTCGTTGTAATCGGCATATGCCTCGTAGAACTCCAGGACCGTGAACTCCGGGTTGTGCTTCGTCGACAGCCCCTCGTTGCGGAAGTCCTTGCCGATCTCGTAGACGCGCTCCAGGCCGCCGACGATGCAGCGCTTGAGGTACAGCTCGGTCGCGATGCGCAGGTACAGGTCGCGATCCAGCGCGTTGTGATGCGTCGTGAACGGGCGCGCGTGCCCGCCGCCGTAGAGCGGCTGCAGGATCGGCGTCTCGACCTCGACGAAGCCCGCCTCGTCGAGCGCGCGGCGAATCGCGGTGATGATCCGCGCGCGCGTGATGAACAGCGCGCGCGCCGCCTCGTTGCCCATGAGATCGAGCTCCCTGCGGCGGTAGCGCGTCTCGACGTCCTGCAGGCCGTGGTGCTTCTCGGGCGGCGGGCGCAGCGACTTCGCGAGCACGGTGAAGCGCTCGATCTTCAGCGAGATCTCGCCGCGCTTCGTGCGCAGGGCGCTGCCGTCGACGCCGATGATGTCGCCGAGGTCGACCTGCGTCAGCAGGCGCTCGTGCAGCTGCTCGCCGAGCACGTCCTGGCGCGCCTGCAGCTGCAGGCGCCCGGAGCGGTCGACGAGGTCCAGAAACGCCATCTTGCCCTGGCCGCGGCGGGCGGCGAGGCGGCCGGCGACGCGGTGCGCGACCGTCGTCTCCTCGCCGGGCTGCAGTGCCTCGTGCGCGGCGAGCACGCGCGCGACCGGCTCGACGCCTGCGAACTCGTGCGGAAAGGGGTCGATGCCGTCGGCGCGCAGCCTGTCGAGCTTCGCGCGCCTGACGGCGAGCAGCTCGTCAGCCATGGCGGTCCAGCCTAGAGCCCGACGTCGATCTTCGTGATCTTGTACTGGATGCTCTTGCCGTTGGGCAGCGGGACGTCGACGACGTCGTTGCGCCTGTGGCCCAGCAGCGCCTTGCCGACCGGCGACTCGTAGGACAGGCGCTCGGGCGGCTTGGCCTCGGGCGAGCCGACGATCGTGAACTTCTGCGTCTTACCGCTGGACTCGTCCTTGACGTTCACGACGGAGCCGACCTGGACGACGTCGGTCGAGACGTCCTTCGCGTCGACGACCGATGCCGACCGCAGGCGCTCCTCGACCTGCGCGATCCGCGCCTCGAGCATCGCCTGCTCGTTCTTGGCGTCGTCGTACTCGGAGTTCTCGGTGATGTCGCCGAACTCGCGCGCCTCCTTGATGCGCTGAGCCACCTCACGACGCTTGTCGCCCTGCAGGTGAGCAAGCTCGGCCTTGAGCTTCTCGAGTCCGTCGGCTGTGAGGATCACATCTCTGGGCATGGTCTCTTTGAGATAGAAAAACCCGCTCTGGGCGGGGGTGGAGCGGCGGGGGCTGCCGCGGCGCGCGCCGCATGGTAGCAGCGCGTCAAGCAGCGACCGAGAGCACGTCCACCGACGCCAGCACCGCACGCGCCTCGTCGACGGTGTCGGTCGCCTGAAGGGCCGCCTGCAGCGCCTTGGAGCCGCCGATCCGCTCGACGTACCAGGGATAGAACTTGCGCAGATAGCGGCCCGCGCGGGGCTCGCCGAGGTGCTCGATCGCGCGCTGCATGACCCACTCGAGCTCGGCCAGGACCTCGGCCGTCGTCGGCTCCGCGTCGCGCGTGCCGAGCAGGCGCGCGAACAGCCACGGGTTGCCGAGCGCGCCGCGCGCGAGCATGACCGCGTCGCAGCCGGTGTGCTCGAACGCGTGGACGATCGTCTCGGGATCGTTCATCGCGCCGCTGAGGATCACGGGCGCGCGGAGCGTCTGCACGAGCTCGCGGGCGAGGTCGAGGTCGGGCGAGCCCTTGTGGTGCACCTGCGCCGAGCGCGGATGAAAGCCGATCGCGGCGACGCCCGCCTCGTCCACGAGCCGGTGCGCGAGATCGAAGCCGTCGCGCGCGCCGGCGCGGCGGCCGCTGCGGATCTTCACGGTGACGGGCAGGCCGGAGCCCTCGCGCGCCGCGCGCGCGACCTCCACCGCGAGGTCGGGATCGTCGATCAGCGCCGCTCCCGCGCCGGTCTTGCAGACCTTCGGGACCGGGCAGCCCATGTTGAGGTCGATGATGTCGGCGGCCGTGTCTCTCGCCACGGTGGCGGCGGCGCTGCGCATGACGGCGGGCTCCTGGCCGAAGAGCTGGATCGCGACGGGCCCGCCTCGGAGCTCGGCGGGGTCGATGCGCAGCATCTCGGTCGTCGTCTTCTCGTTGCCGTGGTGGATGCCGAAGCTCGAGACCATCTCCGAGACCACCATCCCCGCGCCGTAGCGCTTTGCCTGCAGGCGCACGAACCAGTTGCCGATCCCGGCCAGCGGCGCGAGCACGACGCGGTTGGGGACGTCGAGGTGGGCGAGCTTCCAGGGGTCGTTGAGGGTCCGCGGCATGCTGGGTGGTTCATGGTAGGCGCGCGTTCAGCGCGTGCGCTGCGGGGGCGCGAGCGAGCGTGGCGTCCTGTGCTCGCTATGCGAGTCACGTACGCCACGACCGCTGGCGGGCACGCCACAACGAGAGCTCAGGCGTTGCGCACGTACAGCAGCCGCAGGCCGGTCAGCGTGAGCAGGTCGTCGACCTCGTCGATGAGCTCGGTGAACGGGACGATCGCGCCGGCGAGGCCGCCCGTCGCGATCACGTCGGTCTCATCGCCGAGCTCGTCGAGCAGGCGCCGCAGGATGCCGTCGATCGCGCCGGCGAAGCCGTAGATGACCCCGGAGCGGATCGCGTCGACGGTCGACTTGCCGATCAGCGTCCGCGGCGGCTCGAGGTCGATGTTCGGCAGCTTCGCGCCGCGTGCGGTCAGGGCGGCCAGCGAGATCTCGACGCCCGGTACCAGCACGCCGCCGAGGAAGTCGCCGCCGGGGCCGACGATGTCGAAGTTCACCGACGTGCCGAAGTCGACGCAGATCGCGGGCCCGCCGAAGCGTTCGCGGATCGCGACCGCGTTCGCGAGCCGGTCGGCACCGATCTCGCGCGGGTTGTCGTAGCGCAGCGCCATCCCCGTCTTCAGCCCCGGCCCGACGTTGAGCATCTCGTGGCCGAGGTAGCGCTTGCCCATCGCCAGCCACTGCGGAGCGAGCGACGGAACGGTCGAGGAGACGATCGAGGCGCGGATGTCGGCGAGGCCGGTGCCGCGCAACTCGAGCAGGTTGCGCAGGACCGCGCCGATCTCGTCCGCCGTCGACTCCGTGACCGTCGCAAAGCGCCAGTGCTCGGTCAGCTCGTCGTCGCGGAACGTGCCGAGGTGCGTCTGCGTGTTGCCGACGTCGACGGCGAGGAGCATGAACGCGAGCTTATGCTGTGCCGCGTGCACAAGCTCTACGTCGTCCACTCCTCGCATCCGTGCGAGACCGTCAAGAAGGCGCTTGACCTCAAGGCCATCCCGTATGAGACCGTCGAGTGGCTGATCCCGACGCAGGCCGTGATGCAGCGCGTGCTCTTCGGCAAGCGCACGGTGCCCGGCCTGAAGCTCGACAGCGGCGAGAAGATCGTCGGCTCGCGGCCGATCCTGCGCCGTCTGGACGAGCTCGCCGGCGACCCGCCCTTGCTGCCGGCCGACGCTGACGCGCGCGCCAAGGTGCTCGAGGCCGAGCGCTGGGGCGACGAGGTGCTCCAGCCGGCGGTGCGGCGGATCGCCTGGGCGGCGTTGAAGCGCCGGCCGGATGCGATCCCGAGCTACCAGCAGGCCTCGAAGCTGCTGCAACTCCCGCGTCCGGTCGTGCGACTCGTCGCGCCGGGCGTCATCGCGATCGAGCGCGCGATGAACCGTGCCGACGACGAGGCCGTGCAGGGCGATCTGCGCGCCCTGCCCGATCAGCTGGACCGGATCGACGGCTGGATCCTCGACGGCGTCCTCGGCGGAGCGAAGGATCCCAACGCCGCCGATCTGCAGATCGCGTCGTCGCTGCGCCTGCTGGCGACCGTCGGCGACGCCCGGCCGCTGCTCGCCGGCCGGCCGGGTCATGCGCTGGCGACGGCGCTCTTCCCCGACTTCCCCGGTGACGTGCCGGCGGGCGCCCTCCCCGCTGACTGGATCTGAGGTCGCGCGCGGCGGCCGGTCGTCGTGGCGGGACCGCCCTCGGGCGGCCCCGCTTCGACGCACTCTGTCGCGTGCTCAGCGGTCGCCGAGGACCTGGAAGGAGCGCATCTCGCCGCGCATGCGCGCCTGGATGTACCCCGTGAACAGCGTGTAGGAGTGCACCGTCCCGGTGCGCCGCGCGATCTCGTCGCGCACCGCCTGCGACAGCGCCTGATCGAGTGACCAGCGACCGTTGTTGATCCGCGCGTTGAACTGCCGCGTCCTGGTCTGCCCGTCGACGACGTACTCGATCTGCGCGCGCACGATGCCACGCGCGCGGTTGCTTACGGTGCCAGAGGCCCGCAGGCGCCCGTTCGCGATCGTCGGACGCGTCAGGCGCAGATCGGCACGCTGGCGCGCCGCGCGCAACCGCACCGTCTGCGAACGCGTGTCGGCGTCACCGCGATAGGTGATCGTCAAGATCCCCGTCCCCAGCAGCGCCTGCGCCGTGGGGATGCGCTTGCTGAAGCGAATCCGCCCGGCCCGGCTGTCGATCGCCGCCGTGAAACGGAAGCGCCGGCCGGCGGCATGCAACTCCACGTTCGCGCGGCCTGATGCCAGGCTCGTGATCGGCGCCAACACATCCAGCAACCGCTCACGCCGATTGATCGTCGCCCGCGCCAGCGACAGCTTCGCCGTGAACTTCGACGCAGCCGGCGGCGTCGGCTGCGGCGCCGGCGGACCCGGCGCTGGCGGGGGGCCGGGCGGCGGCGGAGTGACAACCGCCCGAGGCAGAGCCAGCCAGTCGCAGCGTCCATCGAAGCCGGCGGCGGTCGTCAGCCGTACCGGATCGCTGCCGTCGACCGCGTTGACATGGTAGACGTCAACGTTGTTGGGATCGGTCTGGTCGAGGGTGCCGTTGAAGGCGATCCGCGTGCCATCGGGCGACCAGATCGGGAAGTACTTGATGCCCGGTCCGCTGGTCACACGCACAGGGTTGCTGCCGTCGGCGTTGGACCGGTAGACCTCGAGGCTCGTCGGGCCGTCGCGCCTGCTGTGAAACGTGAGCTGCGTGCCGTCAGGCGACCAGCTCGGGTGGGCGTCCTCGCCGCGCGAGTTGGTCACGCGCACCACGTCCGTACCGTCGGGCTTCATCGTGTAGATCTCGAAGTCGCGCACCGGCGGCGCCGCTGGGTCGTCGCTGAGCGTGACCTCGCGGTTGCTGGTGAAGGTCAGCCGACTTCCGTCCGGCGACCACATCGGGAAGGTGTCCTGTGCGAGGTTGTTCGTGATGCGGACCTGGTTGCTGCCGTCGGCGTTCATGATGTAGATCTCGAAGGGGCTGCTCAACGGGGGAGAGCCCGCCGGCACCGTGTCGCGCGTCGAGTGGAAGGCGATCTTCGTGCCATCCGGCGACCAGCTCGTCGACCGATCCTCGTTGTTTCCGCTCGTGGTCAGGCGTGTCACCGCGCTGCCGTCGCTGGCCATGTTGTACGCCTCCGAGAAGCCGTCGCGGAAGCTCTCGAACGAGAGCTGTGACCCATCAGGCGACCAGCCGGGATCGCCGTCACGGACGGTGTTGTTGGTCAGCACGAGCTCGCCGCTGCCATCGGGGTTGACCGTGAAGACCTCGCTGCGCGACGAGCCCGGCGGCGCGGGCTCGGGAAGCACGTCGCCGCGCTGGCCCTCGCAGGCAAGCCTGCCGTTCGTGCCCGGGAAGGCCGCTTGGGCCGGTGAGCCGCTGCCGCTCAGGCCGACGGCGAGCGCGGCGCCAATTGCCCACAGCATCCCCGACCGAGCGGGACCGCCGCTCCGTCGAGATGCGGCGGGTGACGCGCTGTCCCTGCGGCAGCGCCTTGTACCGGGAGCACGTGCCTCTCCTTGGATCTCCTGCCGCCGCGTCGCGCGCGTGGTGCTCGTCCGTGTCACAACATTTCCTCCTGCTGAAATTGCCGACGGTCTCGCCAGGTCCCAATCCGGGGCGGCGGCGACGAGCCACACTACGTGCTCGACGCACCTATAAGAGCAGTATCGACCATCAACGGGTGGTCTGCGCCGGGCCTTGCGTCGTCGACGGCCTCAGCCGCCCTGCAGCTCGCGCGCCCGCTTGGCGAGCGCTACGGTCGCGGGGCGCACGTCGGCGGCCTTCTGCAGCGGCTCGTCGAAGGACACGCGCGCGGCGGCGGACTGTCCCGCGCCCGTGCAGCTGAGGTCGATCCCGTAGCGGTCGATGCCGGTGCAGACCGCGGCGACGGCCCCGCGCGTGCCGCCCAGCTCGCGAGCGATCGCCAGCAGCGCGTCGCGGTGGTCCTTGTTGAGGTGCGCGACCGACTTCGCCGCCACCGGCTGTGTGGGGTCGGGCTCGGCCGCGCGGTAGTCCTCGGCGCTGACCGTTTCCATGACGGCGAACCCGCCGACCCAGCGCACGCGCTGCACCTCGAGCACCCACAGCGTGAAGTCGTCCCAGCCGGCATAGAGCATCGCGCCGGGGATCGCGGCGACGTGCGCGTCGAGCGCCTCCTGACGTGTCTCCTCCGCGGGCTGCACGACACGGCCGGCCAGCGTGATGCGCGGCCGGTCCAGCGGGTCGCCGCTTGCCGCGGGATCGTTCAGCGCGAGGCTCGCGCGCGGATCGTGCACGAGGTTTCGCCCGTGCTCGGCCATCGTCGAGACGAGCAGCACGGGGTTGCCCGCGAAGGTCGGCCCGAAGACGACGAGCGAACACCACGGGGCGCCGTCCTCGCCGACCGTCGCGAGGTAGCCGACGGTCATCGAGGAGACGAGCGTCCGCGCCTCCTCGGCGGGGCTGCGCCGGCGCGCGCCGTCGTCGCCGGCGCCGCCGTTTGACGACGCGCCGATGTCGTGTCCGCTCACGCGCCCAAGGCTAGCGGCGGCCCGGCCCGCCGCACGCCCTCGTCGACCGGTAGTACGGCGAGCGCATCGGCAAGGCGGGCGCCCGCGGGCGTGGTGAGGCCGAAGTCGAGCTCGAGCAGCGGGATCAGGACGAAGCGGCGCGCCAGCACCTGCTCGTGCGGCAGGGTCAGGCGCGCGGAGCGCAGCTCGACGGCGCCGAGCAGCAGCAGATCGACGTCGATCGGCCGTGGTCCGTGGCGCGGGCCGGATGCCTCGCGGCCGAGCTCGCGCTCGACGGCCTTGCACGCATCCAACACGGCCACGGGATGAAGCTCTGTCTGCACGCGCAGGCATGCGTTGAGGAACTGCGGCTGCTCGACGATCTCCCCGACCGGGTCGCTGTCATACGTCGAAGAGCTCGCAAGGACGGCGACGCCGTGCGCCGGCAGCGCGTCGACGGCGGCCTGCAGGTTGGCGCGCCGGTCGCCGACATTCGATCCGAGCCCGAGGTAGCCGACCTGCATGCGCGGCAGTCTGACGAGGCCGGCCGCGGCACGACCGCGTCAGTCGTCCGGCTCCCCCAGCTCCCGCCAGACCTCGACCGAGACATCCTCCACGGGCAGCGGGATCGGCGGTTCGGGCTTGGAGGCCTTCACCGAGACCGACTGCGCATCGAAGTCCCTCAGCAGCCGGTCTGCGATCGCCGCGCACAGCCGCTCCAGGGTCTTGTCGGAGCGCTGCGTCGCGACCAGGGCCGCCACCTCGCAGACGCGGCCGTAGTCGACGGTGTCCTCGAGCCGGTCGGTGACCGTCGCGTCGGACTCGCCGAGCTCGAGCCGGATGTCGAGGATCAGCCGCTGGCCGACCTCGCGCTCAGCCGCCGTCACGCCGTGGTGGGTGAACAGCGAGAGGCCATTGACCTCGACCGTCACGACGGTCTGCACCCCGGTGTCGTCGTCGTCGAAGTCGTCGTCTAGGCCGTCGTCTTCGATGTCGTCGTCGCCGGAGCCCATCGCCCGCGCAACGTAGCAGCCGCCACGAGCAGGGCATCGCGCGCCTCTTTGACGTCATGGACGCGAAAGACGCGCGCGCCGCGCGCGAGCGCCAGCACGTTCGTGGCGATCGTCCCCGGCACGCGATCGCCGGCGTCATCACGCCCGGTGATCGTGCCGAGAAACGACTTGCGCGACGTGCCGACGACGATTGGCCGCCCGAGCGCGACGATCTCGTCCAGCCGCGCGAGCAGCTCGAGGTTGTGGTCGATCGTCTTGCCAAAGCCGATACCGGGGTCCAGCCAGACGCGCTGCTCGGCGATCCCCGCCTCGACGGCGAACGCCAGCCGCTGCGCGAGAAACACCCGTACGTCGCCGACGACATCGCCGTAGCGCGGGTCGCACTGCATCGTGCGCGGCTCGCCGAGCATGTGCATGAGGCACACCTCGCAGCCGCGCCGTGCCACCAGCGGCGCCATCTGCGGATCGCCGCGCAGCGCGGTGACGTCGTTGACGATCGTCGCGCCGGCGTCGAGGGCTGCGGCCGCGACCGCGGCCTTCGAGGTGTCGATCGAGAGTCGCGCGCCCGCGCCCGCGAGCCCTTCGAGCACCGGCAGGACGCGGCGCAGCTCCTCGCTCTCGCTCACCGGGTCGGCGCCCGGCCGCGTCGATTCGCCGCCGATGTCCAGTACGTCCGCGCCTTGCGCGACGAGCTCGTGCCCGCGGCGCACGGCCGCCACCGGATCAAGCCACGCGCCTCCGTCGGAGAACGAGTCGGGCGTGACGTTGACCACCCCCATCACGACCGGATCGAGAACGTCCGCGCGCATATGAGCAGAGGCTACGTCGTCGCGGCGGGACCAGCCGGGTGGCGCCCATGGCGCCCCCGCCGCTACAGCTCCGGCTTGCGCGGCTCGTCGGCGCGCGCCTCGACGCCGCCACCGGCGAGGCCGGGACGCGGCAGCGTGCGCGGCGCCTTCTGGCCCGGCTTGTCGGCGGAGGTGGGCGGCGGCGGCAGCTGCGGCGCCTCCTCCGGGAAGACCTCGGCCTCAGCCGTGCCGTCGACGAGCGCCTCGAACTCGGCCTTCTCGATCGTCTCGCGGCGGACGAGGATCTCCGAGATCAGCTCCAGCGTCTCGCGGTGCTCGGTGAGGATGTCGCGGGCACGCTGGTGCGCGCCCTCGACGACGCGGCGGATCTCGTCGTCGATCTCGCGCGCGATCTCGTCGGAGTAGTCCGGCTCGGAGGACATGTCGCGGCCGAGGAACGGCTGCGAGTGATCGTGGCCGAAGACGCGCGGGCCGAGACGCTCGCTCATGCCGTAGCGCATGACCATCGCCTTCGCCGTCGCCGTCACCTTCTCGAGGTCGTTGGATGCGCCCGTCGTGATCTCGCCGAAGACGATCTCCTCGGCCGCGCGGCCGCCGAGCGTCATCGCCATCGAGTCGGTGAGCTCCGCGCGGGTCGTCAGGAAGCGATCCTCCTGCGGCATCGAGATCGTGTAGCCGAGCGCCTGGCCGCGGCCGATGACCGAGATCTTGTGGACCGGGTCGGAGTGCTCGAGGTAATGGCCGACGAGGGCGTGGCCCATCTCGTGGAACGCCGTGATGCGGCGCTCCTTCTCGCTCATGACCCGGGTCTTCTTCTCGGGTCCGGCGATGACCCGCATGATGCCTTCCTCGAGCTCGTGCTGGCCGATCTCGCGCTTGCCGGTCCGGGCGGCGAGCAGAGCGGCCTCGTTGACGAGGTTGGCGAGGTCGGCGCCGGTGAAGCCCGGCGTCTGGCCCGCGAGATCGTCGGTGTTGATCTCCTTCGCCAGCGGCTTGCCGCGCGTGTGGACCTCAAGGATCTTCGAGCGGCCCTTGCGGTCGGGACGGTCGACGACGATCTGGCGATCGAAGCGGCCCGGGCGCAGCAGGGCGGGATCGAGGATGTCGGGGCGGTTCGTGGCGGCGATGAGGATGATGTTGTCCGTCATCGTGAAGCCGTCCATCTCGACGAGGAGCTGGTTGAGCGTCTGCTCGCGCTCGTCGTGACCGCCGCCCATGCCGGCGCCGCGATGGCGGCCGACGGCGTCGATCTCGTCCATGAAGATGATGCAGGGGCTGTTCTGCTTGGCCTGTTCGAAGAGGTCGCGCACGCGGCTGGCGCCGACGCCGACGAACATCTCGACGAAGTCCGACCCGGAGATCGAGAAGAACGGCACACCGGCCTCGCCGGCGACCGCCCGGGCGAGCAGCGTCTTGCCGGTGCCGGGAGGCCCGAAGAGCAGCACGCCCTTGGGGATCCGCGCGCCGAGCGCCTGGAACTTCTTGGGGTTCTCGAGGAACTCCTTGATCTCGTGCAGCTCCTCGACCGCCTCGTCGGCGCCCGCGACGTCGCGGAACGTGATCTTCGGCGCGTCGACCGACATCCGCTTGGCCTTGGACTTGCCAAACGACATCACCTTCGAGCCACCGCCCTGCATCTGGTTCATGAGGAAGATCCAGAAGCCGATGAAGAGCAGGAACGGCAGGACGTAGGTGAGCATCGAGATCCACCCGTTCGTGCGGGTGCCCTTGATGTCGAAGGACTCGATCTTGTTCTCCTGCTCGGCCGACAGCAGCGTCTTGGTCAGCTCGTCGCCGTAGTCGGTCGCGAAGCCGACCTCGTACTGCTTCTTGTCGGTCTTCGTGACGAGCAGCTCGTTGGAGCGGTTGCGCATCTCGACCGATTTGACCTGGCCGCCGTCGAGCTCCGCGAGGAAGACCCCGAAGCCGGGATCCGGCTCCTTGTTGGGGCTCGAGATCAGCTGCTGGGCGAAGAACGCCAGGATGACGACGATCAGGATCGGAAAGGCGGCGCTCTTGGAGAAACGGCTCATATTTATGCGGAAACCCAGTCGGTCACGGAATGTGCCAGCGTAGCAGGGGTACGTCGGCGTCCAGCCATTCGGATCAGCTCTGCGCGCCGCGCGTCGGTGCCTGTATCGGCACCTCAGCCTGCGTCTCGAGGACGGCGACGTACGGCAGGTTGCGGAAGCGCTCGGCGTAATCGAGGCCGTAGCCGACGACGAAGCGGTTCGGAATCTCAAAGCCGACGTAGCGCGGCTCGAGGTCGACCTTCAGGCGGGCGGGCTTTGTCAGCAGCGCGCAGACCTCCATCGACGCGGGATTGCGCGCCCCGAGGTTGCGCAGCAGGTACTGCAGCGTCAGGCCCGAGTCGACGATGTCCTCGACGATCAGCACATGGCGGCCTTCCAGCGCGACGTCGAGGTCCTTGAGGATCCGCACGACGCCCGAGGAGTCGGTCGCCGAGCCGTAGCTCGCGACCGCCATGAAGTCCAGCTCGCAGGGCACGGCGATGTGGCGCATGAGGTCTGACAGGAAGAAGACCGCGCCCTTGAGGACGCCGACGAGCAGCAGGTCGCGTCCCTCGTAGTCCGCCGTGATCTGGCTGCCGAGCTCGCGAACGCGGCGCGCGAGGTCATCTGGCTGGACGAGGATCTCGCCGACGGAGGCGTCGCGCATGCGACGCGGGAGTCTACGAGCCGTGCCTGTCGCGCAACCGCGACAGCGACTGCGGCTGATCGGCCGGCGCGCCTGCCGGCGCCGAGCGGCCCGGGGGGGTCGGCTCGACGCGCAGCAGCCCGCCGCTGACGACCGCGCGTGCCCCGTCGCCGAGGTCCAGCGCGCCGTCGCCGAGGTCGAGGATGTCGTCCAGGCGGCCCGCGGCACGCGCGCACAGCCCGCCGGCGGCCGCCTCGGCGAGGCGCCGCACGACGAGCCGCGCGAGCGCCGGGGGCAGCGCGCCGAGGTGCGCGACCGCGATGTGGTCGCGGCCCGCCAGCGCCGTGTCGACGACCTCCTCCAGCACCGCCGCCTCGTCGCGCAGCAGCTCGGCCGTACGCGCGACGTTGCGCTCCGCCGCCGGATGCAGCTCGCGCAGGGCCGGAACGAGTCCCGCGCGAGCGCGGTTGCGCGCGTAGGCGTGATCGTCGTTGGACGCGTCCTCGCGCCAGTCCAGGCCGCGCGCCGTGCAGTGCGCGGCGGTCTCCTCGCGCGTGACCTGCAGCAGCGGGCGCACGAGCAGCCCGTCGCGCGCGGACATCCCCAGCAGCGCGCGCCGTCCCGGCGAGGCCGCCAGACGGTAGAGCACGGTCTCGGCCTGGTCGCTTGCGGTGTGCCCCGTCGCCAGCCGCCCGCCGCGGGCGAGCGCCAGCAGCGCCCCCGCCCCGAGCCGTACGTCGCGCGCCCAGGACTGCAGGTTGCCCGCGCCCTCGGGGCGCGCCGCGATCTCGAGCGTAAGCGCGACGCCGAGCCGCTCGCACAGCCCGCGGCAGAAGTCCTCGTCGGCGCCGGCGGCGTCGCGCAGGCCGTAGTTGACGTGCAGCGCGCTGACCGCCTCCCGTCCCGCGAGCCGCACCGCGACGTCGAGCAGGCAGACCGAGTCGCGGCCACCCGAGAGCAGCACGACGACGGGTTGTGCGGCGGGCAGCAGACCGGTCGCGCGGACGCGCTCGAGCAGGTCCATGGATCGAGTCTAGGGTGACTCGAGGGTCGCTCCCTAGGGATGATTCCCGATAGGCAGGGGCCCCGTACAGCCCGAGACTGCCAATCATGCAAACCCCTCCCGATACCCCGTCCCCGCCGCCGCCCGATCCCGGGCCGCGCCGCCTCACGCGCTCCAGCCGCGACCGTATGATCGCCGGCGTCAGCGGCGGGGTCGGGCGCTACTTCGGCATCGACCCGACGCTCGTGCGGATCGGCTTCGTCGTGCTCGCCCTGCTCGGCGGCGCGGGCCTCGTCGTCTACGCCGCGGCGCTGCTGCTCGTCCCGCTCGACGAGGAGGGTGGCGATGCGCCGTCCACCCCGCGCGACCGCGCAACGGCAATCGGCATCGCGCTCGCGCTGATCGTCGCCGCGCTCGTCTTCGGCAGCTTCGGCTTCGTCTTCGGCGGCGCGCTCGTGCCGCTCGGCTTCCTCGCGCTCCTCGGCCTGGCCGTGTGGTGGCTGGCCTCGGGTGAACGGCCCAGTGGCAGCCCGGGCACGATCATCCGCCGCGCCGCGCTGGGGATCGGACTGCTGATCGGCTGCGGCGCGCTGGCGGTGGCGAGCTTCTTCGCCAGCGGCCTGGGCGGCGGCGTCGTCGTCGCCGCGATCGTCATCGCGGCCGGCGCCGGCCTCGTCGCCGCCGCGTTCGTCGGCGGCGCGCGCTGGCTCGTCCTGCCGGCGCTCGCGATCGCGCTGCCGCTGGCGTTCGTCTCCGCAGCCGGGATCGACCTCGACGGCGGCTTCGGCGAGCGCCGTGAGCGGCCCGCGACGATCGCCGAACTCGAGCAGAGCTACCGCCTCGGCGCGGGCGAGCTCGTCGTCGACCTGCGCGAGCTCGACCTGCCGTCGGGCGACCACCCGCTGAAGGTGCGCATCGGCACCGGCCACGCGCTCGTGCTCGTGCCCGAGGGCGTCTGCGTCGCAAGCTCGGCCGAGATCGGGATGGGCGGCGTCGCCGTCTTCGACCGGACGAGCGGCGGGATCGACGTCGACTGGAAGGACGGGCGCCGCGCCCGCGCGGGAGGCGCGCGGCTCGTGATCGAGGGCGACGTCGGGCTCGGCCTGCTCGAGGTCCGCCACCGCGAGATCGACCATGACCGCGGCGGGCCGCCGTGGGAGCGCCGCGAGCGCCGTGCGCGCACGAGCGACGAGCGCAACTCGGCCTGCGCGACCTCGAGCTGATGCGCCGGCGGGCGGGACAGATCGACCGCCTGTCGCTGGTCGCGGGAGTCGTCCTCGTCCTGTTCGGCCTCGTGCTGCTGCTGGACCGCAGCGGCGCGCTGCGCCTGACATTCGCAACGATGGCCCCGCTGGCGTGCGCCGTCGTCGGGACGATCCTGCTCGTGACCGGCCTGAGCCGGCGAGAATGAGCCACGTGCCGCAGATCGCCGCCCAGACGACCGGCCACAGGGCGCCCGCGCTGCGCGAGCTGCGCCGCGATCCCGAGCGCGGGATGGTCGCCGGCGTCTGCGAGGGGATCGGCCGGCACCTCGACCTCGATCCGCTGCTGGTGCGGATCGTCTTCGGCGCGACGACGTTGGCCAGCGGCCTGGGCCTGGTCGCGTACCTGCTCGCCTGGTGGCTGCTCCCGGTTGCAGGCGCGCAGCCGTCTGCGGCCGTCGCCTCCGCCGAGCGCCGCACGTCGCGCAACCGGCGCGCGGCGCTCGAGGTCGGCTCCGGCGTGGGCTTGCTCGTCGTCGCGATCCTGCTCACCTTTCGCGCGCTCGGCCTGCCGTTCTCCGACGCGCTGACCTGGCCGCTCGTGCTCGTCGCCGCCGGCGGCGCGCTGATCTGGCGCCAGTCCGTCGGCCGGCCGGATACGCGCGGCGCGACGGCGGCGCCCGCCGCGGGCGTCGCGGGCGCCGTGATCGCGCCGCCGCCGATGCTGTCGGGCGGCGACCGCGAGTCGCGCCCCGCGGTCATCTCGCGGATCGGGATCGGCGTGACGCTCGTCATCGCCGCCGCGATCGTGTTCCTGCAGTTCAGCGGCGCGCTCGCAGCGGCGTCGGACGTCGCGCTCGCCGCGCTCGTCGTCGCGATCGCGCTCGTCGTGATCTTCGCGCCGTTCTTCGTGCGACTGCTGACGTCGCTGTCGATCGAGCGCGCCGAGCGGATCCGCTCGCAGGAGCGCGCGGAGGTCGCGGCGCACCTGCACGACTCGGTCCTGCAGACGCTCGCGCTCATGCAGAAGCGCGCCGACGACCCGCGCGAGGTGGCCGCGCTCGCGCGCCGCCAGGAGCGCGAGCTGCGCACCTGGCTGAACGGCGCGCCCGCGCGCGCCGACGGCGGGCGCTGGCTTGCACCCGCGCTGCAGGCGGCGGCCGACGAGGTCGAGCAGGCACACGGCGTGGCGATCGACGTCGTCGCGGTCGGCGACGCGCCGCTGGACCGCGACGGCGAGGCGCTCGTCGCCGCCGCTCGCGAGGCGATGCTCAACGCGGCGAAGTTCGCCGGCGACGCCGGCGCCGTCGCCGTCTATGCCGAGGCGCGCGAGGAACGCATCGAGGTCTTCGTCCGCGACCGCGGCCCGGGCTTCGACCCGGCCGCGGTGCCGGCCGACCGGCGCGGCGTGCGCGAGTCGATCGTCGGGCGGATGGAGCGCCACGGCGGCCGCGCCGCGATCCACGCCGCGCCCGGCGGCGGCGGCACCGAGGTCGAGCTCGTGCTCGAGCGGGGCGAGCCATCATGAACGCGGCCGGCGCTGGGAACACGCGCGTCGTGCTCGTCGACGACCACGCGCTCTTTCGCGCCGGCGTGCGCTCCGAGCTCGATGGGCTCGTCGACGTGGTCGGGGATGCTGCGACGGTCGCCGACGCGGTCGCGCTGATCCGCGAGCTGGTGCCCGACGTCGTCCTGCTGGACGTCCACATGCCCGACGGCGGCGGCCTCGAGGTGCTGCGCCAGGTCGGCGCCGACGCGACCGACACGCGGTTTCTCGCGCTCTCGGTCTCCGACGCCGCCGAGGACGTGATCGCCGTGATCCGCGCCGGCGCGCGCGGCTACGTGACGAAGACGATCTCGGGCGCGGACCTCGCCGACGCGGTGCGCCGCGTGCACGAGGGAGACGCCGTCTTCTCGCCGCGGCTGGCGGGCTTCGTGCTCGACGCCTTCGCCGGTGCGGGCGGCGGGCGCGAGTCGCCGGGCACCGACCGCGATGCCGACCTCGACCAGCTCACGCCGCGCGAGCGCGAGGTCCTGCAGCACATCGCACGCGGCTACATGTACAAGGAGATCGCCCAGCGGCTCGGGATCTCCGCCAAGACGGTCGAGGCGCATGTGTCCGCCGTGCTGCGCAAGCTGCAGCTCTCCAGCCGCCATGAGCTGTCGCGCTGGGCGGCGGCGCGGCGGATCGAATAGCGGCTACACGGCGCGGCGACGGCGGCGACGGCCGATCAGCAGCAGCAGCACGCCGACGGCGGCGATCGCGGCCGGCACGGCGGGCTTGTCGAGCGTCTCGCGCAGCTTGCCGGTCGCCTCGGCCTGCACCTGGTGCAGCTGCTCCTTGCGCTCCTCGACCTTCTCGTGCACCTGCGCCTTGACGTCGGCCTTGTGCGCCAGGGCCTCGACGGTCGCGCCGAGCTCCTCGCGGGTCTCCTCGATCTGCTCGAGCAGCACCTCGCGCTCGCTCGGCATCGACTGCGCGCCGGCGTGCTCCTCGGCGGATTCGTGCTCGTGCTCTGAAGCGCTCATGGCCCGCACGTACCCTGCGTGGCGAACGTGCCAAACCGCGTGTGGCGCAGGTACGCTGCGGTGGATGATCGACCACGTCAAGCTGCACGTGGCCGACGCCGCCGTCAGCAGGGCGTTCTACGAGCAGGCGCTCGAACCGCTGGGCCACTGGTGGCCGTCTCTAATCCTCCTTCGCGCGCGCGAGAAACAGCTCGGTCGCGCCGCTGAAGCCCTTCAACCGAACATCGCCGATGAGCTCGAAGTCCAGGTGCGAGCCCGCCGCCTCGACCACGTCGCGCGTGACGAGCACCTCGCCCGCGCCCGAGCGGGCCGAGACGCGCGAGGCCTGGTTGACCTCGCGCCCGTAGTAGTCGCCGTCGCGGTAGAGCACCTCGCCGAAGTGCATCCCGATCCGCGGCAGCGGCCGCGTCGTGTGCAGCGCCTGAAAGCCGACCGCCCAGTCGACGAGCGCCCCGGCGTCGGTGCCGACGACCATGACCTCGTCGCCGATCGTCTTCACGATCCGTGCGTCGTCGGGCAGGGTGTTCGCGACGTTCGAGACGAAGCGCTCGACGATGTCGACCGCCTGGTCGTCGCCGAGCTCCTCGGTCAGGCGCGTGTAGCCGGCGAGGTCGGCGAAGGCGACGGCGACGCGCAGATGACCGAGCGCGAGGCGATCGCGCGGGTCGAGCTCGGCCTCCATGTGCCCGATGACGTCCTGGTCGACGAAGTGGGCGAGCAGCCGCCTGTGGACGAGGTCCATCATCGGCGAGGTGAGCGGCAGCAGCCGGGCCGCCAGGTCCTGCATCTCCTCGGCCATCTGCACGCCCGGCACGCCCTCGCGCATGAGCGGCTCGTGGACGTACATGTGAAACAGCCGCACCTCCGCGTCGGCCATCTGCGCGAGCGCCTGGCCATACACGCGCACGAGCTGCAGGAACGCGATCAGCGGAAGGCCCGCCACCAGCACGGCGGCCGAGTAGCGCAGCAGCTCGATCTCGCTCTCCGAGATGCGGTCGACGGCGCCGGCGGGCAGGCCGAGCGTCGAGAGGATGCGCTCGATCAGCGCCGCCTCGAGGCCCGTGTCGGCGACCGCCTCCTCGAGCGTGTGGGTCGGCTCGCCTGACGGGAAGAGCCCTTGCAGATACCCGAACGCCAGGCGCCCGCTGTCGCCCGCCGCACGGATCTGCTCGAGCGAGTGGCCGCGCTCGCGCATGCGCGCGACGAGCCGCGCGTGCGCGATGGCCGCGGGCGCCCAGCGCCCGTCGTACTGCGGGATCAGCCCGCGCGCGACCCAGCGGCGCAGCGTCGCCGCGGTCGTGCCGATCTCGCGCGCGACCTGCGCGGCTGACGGCGATCGCTCGGGCACCGGCGTGCCGTCCGGCTCAGATCACGACGGCGGCGGAGCCATGGCCCCGCCGCCTGCGGGCGATTCGGCCCGCTGCCTCGGCCGGCGGCGCTCGTCTTCGTACCGGCGGCGCCTCGTGGACGGCGAACCATCCACTGTTCGACCTGATGCTTGATACATACGCCTCAATGGGCGCGGTGTCAACCACACTCGCGTTCCGGCTCAGACCTTCAGGTGCGGGTACTCGGCCTCGACGACCGCGCGGTACTGCGCGTAGACGGGCTTCGTGATCGGAATCAGGGCCAGCGCGGCCTTCACGTCGCCGCTGGTCTTGATCCGCCGGCGGGCGATCGCCACCGCGACGTTCTCCTTGCCCTGGAAGTACTTGTTGGCGGTCTCGGAGGACATCGACATCTTCACCTTCGGCTTCCAGGCGATGTCGTCGTTCCACTGCCAGAACAGGCAGCCGTCCTCGCCCTCCTCGGCGGCGCGGATGTTGACGACCATGTCGACGTCCTCGAACTCGAAGCGCTGCGGCACGTCGGCGTCGCGCAGCTTCGGGCCCATGTCGGGATCGTCGCTCATCATCGTGAAGATGCGATCCATGACGGTGCGAAATTCCTTGGGACCGCTGAACTCGGCACCCATCGCGTGACCTCCTCTGCCTCGGTGACCTCGGTGACTGACCTAGGAGCCGGTCGCCGGCGGCTTGCTCGCCGGCGCCTTGCGCGCCCGCGGCTTGGCGGCCGGCTTGTCGCCGGTCGACGCCCGGCGTCGCGCCGCCGGCTTCGGCTTGGCCTCGAGCGCCGCGACCCGCGCGCTGAGCGTCTCGAGCTCTGCGCGCAGCGCCTTCATCTCGGCCTCCGACGCCGGCCGCAACTCGTCGACGGCGCCGCGCAGGCGGCCCGCGGTGTTGCCGAGCTCGTCAAGCAGGTCTCCGAGGCGCTCGCGCGGAACCTGCGTCTTGAACGCCTGATCGACCGCCTCGCGAACCGCGTCGGTGCGCGAGACGTTCTTCTTTTTGGCCATCGTCCGATCATATGGCGCGCCCTGATGCCCGTCCACATCCACCCCACCGCTCCACTCGCCCGTCGCGCGCTGCTGCCGGGCGATCCCGGCCGCGCGCTCGCGCTGGCCCAACTCGTCATGTCCGAGCCGAAGATGTTCAACCACAACCGCGGCCTGTGGGGCTACACGGGGACCGCCGCCGACGGCGAGCCCCTGACGATCCAGAGCACCGGGATGGGCGGCCCCAGCGCGGCGATCGTGCTCGAGGAGCTCTGCGACCTCGGCCTGGAGGTCGCGCTCCGCGTCGGCACCTGCGGCGCGCTGCATGACGACCTCGCGCTCGGCGACCTCGTGATCGCCGACGCCGCGCTCGCGTCCGACGGTGCGAGCCGCGCGCTCGGTGCAGATGGCCGCGTCACGGCCGACGCCGGGCTCGTCGCCGCGCTCGCGGCTGCTGACGGCGCGGCGGGCGCGCGGACGGGCGCGGTCGCCTCGAGCGACCTCTTCTACGACCGCGACCCCGAGCGCACGGCTGGCTGGCGGCAGGCGGGCGCGCTCGCCGTCGAGATGGAGGCCGCGACGTTGCTGCGCGTCGGCGAGCTGCGCGCGATCCGCGTCGGCTGCCTGCTGGCGGTCAGCGACGTGTTCGAAGCCGATGGTGCACGGCGGCGGATCGATGCCGAGGCGCTGGTGCAGGCGGCCGAGCGGCTCGGCCGCGTCGGCGCCGCCGCCCTCGCCGGCCCATAGAAGCGCAGCGACCGCTAGTTGGAGACCTTCACGCGCTGCTTGCGCGTGGAGGCGGGCTTTGCCGTGGGCTTGGTCGCGGCCGGCATCGCCTTGTGCATCGCCGCGAGTTCTTTCGTCAGCGCCGAGAGCTGCACCTCGATCGCCTCCAGGCGCGTGTCGAGGCCGACCGAGGTCGCCGTCACGCCGAGGCGCTCGTCGAGGCGGTCGATGCCGTCCTCGATTCCCTCCAGGCGCTGGGAGACCGAGCGCACGCGTCGCGTCAGGCGCTCGATGTCGGCCGCCGACGGGAGCATCAGCGCGCCGAGCGCCGCCTCCTGCGCGCTGGACGCCTTCTCGCGCGCGTCGAACGCGCGCTGGATCGCGCCCGCGATCAGCGGGTTGGCCATCAGGTCCTCGGCGAGCTTGCCCAGGGTGTCCTCGCCCTGCTTCGTGAGCCGCTCGCGCAGCCCTTCGGCCTCAACATCGTCGCTCATCGGGGGAGAATTCCTCCTGATCGCCGGGCGGACGGAGGGTAGCGGAGTGGGTTGCGCGCGCGAGCGCGCGTGTCGAAGGGTGGCCCCCGCAACCCCGATTCCACGGCACCCTGCGCCTCACGGCCAACTAGTTGCAGCTTCTATGGCAACTGCTTAGCGCGGGTTTACGTCCGACCGTGATTCAAGGTAGTGTGCCGCGCACGCGCATCGGGCTCGCGTACTTGGGATACCTCCAGGGGGGAGAAGCAGGGACACATGCACGACAAGCGTAGGCTGCTCATTGCCTTGGCCCTGACCGGCGGGTTCACCGCCGCTCTCGGGACCTTTGCGTCACCTGCGAACGCGATCGTTCGCACCTTCGAAGTCACCGGCGTCCTCGGCAAGAAGACGATCACGCTGGACATCGGCGCCGACACGCCGGTCGACCAGGTGCGGCTTCCCGGGCTGAACCTCGGAGCGATCCTCTCCATCCGCGAGACGACGCCGGCACAGGCGCCTCCGAGCAGCGGCGCGCCCTCGCTCGGAATCGTGCCGACCCCCGCACCGGCACCGGCGCCGGCCGCGCCCTCGGCGACCACGCCGGTGCTTCCGGCTGCGCCAGGCGAATCCCAGGGCCAGGGCAAGTCCCGGTCTGGCAAGAACGGCAAACCGTCCGCCGGCCGGCGCGACTCCGCCGGCCGTCTTCTCCGCTCGCCGCTGCCCGAGCGCGCGCGCCCCGAGAAGACGAAGCTGCGCTTCTCCGGTGGCTCACCGACGCTGCAGAACCCGACGCTCTCCCTGGCAAGCATCGGACCTGTGCCCGTCGGCGTCCCGAACTTCTTCATCAACAAGTTCCGCATCCCGCCGTTTCTGCTGTCGATCTACCAGGCGGCGGGCATCCAGTACGGCATCCGCTGGGAGGTCCTGGCCGCGATCAACGAGATCGAGACCGACTACGGCCGCAACCTGAACGTGTCGTCGGCCGGCGCGATGGGCTGGATGCAGTTCATCCCGTCGAGCTGGAAGACCTTCGGCGTCGATGCCAACAGCGACGGCAAGAAGGATCCGTACAACCCGGTCGACGCCGTCTTCGCGGCGGCGCGCTACCTCAAGGCAGCGGGCGCCGACACGGATCTGCGCAAGGCGATCTTCGCCTACAACCACGCGGACTGGTACGTCGATTCCGTGCTCATGCGGGCACGGTTCATCGGCGGCATGCCGTCTGACCTGGTCGGCTCGCTCAGCGGCCTCACGCAGGGCCTGTTCCCGGTGCATGCCGCGGCGAAGTACGCCGACGACATCTCCGAGCGCGAGGCCTCGCGCCGCGTGGCTCGCGGCAAGAACGCTGCCCTGCCGGTCGAGGCCAACAGCAAGCGTCGCGGGATCAACATCTTCGCGAAGCCCGGCTCACCGGTCGTCGCAGTGCAGGACGGCAAGATCATCAAGGTCGGCAAGAACTCGCGCTTGGGCAACTTCGTGATGCTGCGCGACGTCTACGGCAACACCTACACGTACGCGGGCCTGAAGAAGGTGGCCGCGCAGGTGCCGGTGCCCAAGGACAAGACCCAGACCAAGGCGTCGATCGCCAAGGAGCTTGCGCTGCCGAAGGCCGATCCGGCTCCGAAGCAGCCGGCCAGCGCCGGTGCCGCCGTCAAGGGCTCCGCGGGCAAGGTCAAGGCCGCCGTCAAGCCGGCCGCCAAAGCCGTCCGGTCGACGACCGACCTCGCCAAGGAGCGGCTGTTCGCCAACCCGACGCGCCCGAAGGCGCTGACGGCCGGTGGCAAGCAGCAGATCATGGAGTCGGAGTCCGCGTTGGCCGCCGGCTCGAGCGTGAAGTCCTACTTCACCGGCGTCTACGGCCTCAACAAGGAAGACGTCGTGCTCAAGCGCCTCGTCCCGGGTCGCCGCGTCATCGCGGGCACGATCCTGGGTCGTATCGGCAAGGTCACGCCGGGCATCTCCCCGAACGTCATGTTCGAGATCCGCCCGGCAGGCCGCGGCGCGCCGCGCATCGACCCGAAGCCGATCCTCGACGGCTGGAAGCTGCTCGAGTCCACGGCGATCTACCGCGCGCAGGGCAAGAACCCGTTCTTCGGGGAGAACGCCCAGGGCGCCACGATCGGCCAGATCCTGCTGATGAGCAAGGACAGCCTCATCCAGCGCGTGCTGGCCAACCCGCGGATCGAGATCTACTCCTGCGGTCGCCGCGACATCGCGGCCGGGATCATCGACCGCCGTGCGCTCGCGACGCTCGAGTTCCTCGCCTCCTCGGGTCTGAAGCCGGCGGTCACGTCGCTGCGCTGCGGGCACGGCTTCTACACCTCCAGCGGCAACGTCTCGGCGCACTCGTCGGGCAACGCGATCGACATCGCGAAGATCAACGGCATCCCGATCCTGGGCAACCAGGGCGGGGGCTCGATCACCGACATCGCCGTGCGCCGGCTGCTGACGCTGCAGGGAACGATGAAGCCCGCCCAGATCATCACGCTCATGAAGTACGACGGCGCGGAGAACACGATTGCGATGGGCGACCACGCCGACCACATCCACGTGGGCTTCCGCCCGCAGTTCGATGCGTCGACGAAGGCCGGCAAGATCGCCGAGTCGGTGCTCAAGCCGTCGCAGTGGATCAAGCTCATCGATCGGCTCGGCCAGATCGACAACCCGACGGTGCAGATCAAGCCGTCGAAGTACGCGATCAAGGTCGGAGCGGCGACGCGCGCAAGCCGGGCCCACAAGTCCGAGTAGCCGCACGTCAGTTCTCGCAGTGACCGAAACCGCCGCGACCTCCGGGTCGCGGCGGTTTTGCGTCGTGCAGTTCGAGTTCCCGTGGGTGCTCGGCCCGGCGGACGGGCGCTTCACGATCCGCGAGCATCTCGGCGAGGCGCCGTCGCACGTGCTCGTGCTGCGTGCGCTCGGCGCGACCGAGCGCCGGCTGCTTGCGCGGCGACGCGGCCGTCCGAGGGCGGTCGCGGCGCCGCCCGAGCCCGCGCCCGAGCCGGTCACGACGACGCGCGTGACGCTCGTCGACGCGGCCGCGCTCGACGGCTACGACGCGGCGTCGCGCTGGCTGGCGGGCGCCGATCTCGACGCGCTCGCCGATGCGGCGCTGAAGCGTCTGAACCGCGTGCTGTACGCCCAACGCGTCGCGTCGGCGGACCCCTACGCGCGGGAGGCTGCGCTCGCGCAGGCGCTCGTCGTGCGCGTCGGCTTCGGCACCGGCGAGCGTGTCGCCGA
>CADCVQ010000138.1:321-17647 GCA_902806175.1 uncultured Solirubrobacteraceae bacterium | reverse complement strand
GGGTGGTGCCCTCGAGGATCTTCAGCAGGGCCTGCTGGACGCCCTCACCGGAGACGTCGCGGGTGATCGACGGGTTCTCGCTCTTGCGGGCGATCTTGTCGACCTCGTCGATGTAGATGATCCCGGTCTCGGCCTTCTTGACGTCGTAGTCGGCCGCCTGGATGAGCTTGAGCAGGATGTTCTCGACGTCCTCGCCGACGTAGCCGGCCTCGGTCAGGGCGGTCGCGTCGGCGATCGCGAAAGGCACGTTGAGGATGCGCGCCAGCGTCTGGGCGAGCAGCGTCTTGCCGCAGCCGGTCGGCCCGAGCAGCAGGATGTTGGACTTCTGCAGCTCGATGTCGCTGTCTTCGGCCTGCATCATCTGCACGCGCTTGTAGTGGTTGTAGACCGCTACCGACAGCGTGCGCTTGGACTCCTCCTGGCCGACGACGTACTCGTCGAGGACGTCGTAGATCTCGCGCGGCTTGGGCAGGCTCTCGATGTCGAACGAAGGCGGAGCGGTGAGCTCCTCATCGATGATCTCGTTGCAGAGGTCGATGCACTCGTCGCAGATGTAGACGCCGGGGCCGGCGATGAGCTTCTTAACCTGGCGCTGGGACTTGCCGCAGAAAGAGCAGAGGAGCTGTTCGTTGGAGTCGGTCGGTCGCGCCATGAGGCTCAGTGCTGGTGGATCACCCGGTCAATGATGCCGTAGTCCTTGGCCTCATCGCTACTCAAGAAGTAATCGCGCTCGGTATCGGTGCGAACCTTCTCGTAGGGCTGCTTGGTGTGGTTGGCGATGATCTCGTCGAGTCGTCGGCGGATGTCGATGATCTCTTTAGCGTGGATCTCGATGTCCGTCGCCTGGCCCTGAAAACCGCTCGACACCTGATGGATGAGGATCTTCGCGTTGGGCAGCGCCATGCGCTTGCCCTCCGCGCCGCCGGCCAGCAGCAGCGCGCCCATCGACATCGCGATCCCGACGCAGATCGTCGAGACGTCCGGCTTGATGAACTGCATCGTGTCGTAGATCGCCAGGCCGGCGTAGACGGAGCCGCCCGGGGAGTTGATGTAGAGCGAGATGTCCTTGTCGGGATCCTCGGACTCCAGGTGCAGCAGCTGCGCCACGATCAGGTTCGCGATCTGGTCGTCGACCGGCGTCCCCAGAAAGACGATCCGCTCGTTGAGCAGGCGGCTGTAGATGTCGAAGGCGCGCTCGCCTCGCGACGTCTGTTCAACCACCATGGGGACAAGGGGGCTCATGGTCCTCGCTTCAGTTAGGCGTCATCTGCTGATCTCCTGCCGGGGGGAGCCTAGCAATCGCCCGCTCCGGGCCGGGCGGTGTGAACGCGTCCTCACGTTCGAGCGCGAGCTGGTCCTTGCGCCCGCGGCAGCGCTCACGCGCCGAAGCGCACGGTCGTGACGCTGACCCGCGGACCCGCCCGCGACGGGCGCAGCAGGTAGGCGCCGGCGAGGCGCGGATGGGTCGTGACCGTCACCCGCCTGCCGTTGCGCATGATCGTCCTCGTGCCGCTCGGCTTCACGGTCAGGACGAGCCTGCGGCCGCGCACGTACCCGGTTGCGACCGTGGAGCACCGGCGCGTGAGCATGACCCGGTAGCGCGTCCGCGCCCGGCGCCCGAGCTGTGTCGACGTCGTCGCCACGACGCGCGCACGCGCGAGCCTGCTGCCCCGCAGCCGCGCGCTCGCGACGCGTCGCGAGCGCGGCTGCACGCACGCCGGGCGGGGCGCCTGCTGTACGCTCGCGGCCGCGGTGAGGGCGCCGGGCTGCTGCTCCGGCGCGGGCTCGCCGAGCGCCGGCGAACCGGCAAAGGTCGCCGTCAGCACGACGCCCCCCGGCGGCGTCTGGATGTCGTGCGCGCGGCCACCGCCGTCAGACCAGGAGCTGAAGCGATGGGCGCCCTGGTCGGGCGCGGCGACGCTGAGGTTCCAGCCGACCCACGAGGTCCAGGTGTGCGGCGTGGTGAACGGGGTGTCGTTGAGTGTCAGCGTCAGCCCGACCGGCTGGCTCGCGAAGCTCACGTCAGCGAGCATGGGCATGACGACGCGCGTCTGGGTCGACTCCGCGCCCTGCGCGTCCGTCGCGGTGAGCTGAACCTCGATCGAGCTGTTCGTCGTGGCCGCCAGGTCCTCCGGCGGTGGTCCCAGCAGGCTCGACGCGTTGCCCGCGAGAGGACCGAGATAGGGATGGGTGTGGGTGCCGTGACGGCGCAGCACCGTCCAGCTCAGGGCCGACGGCGCCAGGGTGCCCTGCTGGGCGTCGGTCGCCGTCCCGCGCAGCAGGATCGTCTCGCCGACGGCGAAGGTCTGGCCCGCGGCCGGGCTCTGGATCGTCGCCACCGGCGGCGTGTTGCCGGCGTCGATGCGCACCGTGTCGGGGGGCGAGGTGCTGCCGCGGTTGTCGCGCACGCGCAGCGTCGCGGTGTAGGTGCCGATGACCGTGTAGGTGTGCGATGTCGTCGGGCCTGAGGTCTCGGCGGTCGCGCCGTCGCCGAAGTCCCACACGTAGGTCAGCGTGTCGCCCGGATCGGGGTCGCTGCTGCCAGACCCGTCGAAGGCGACGCTGAGCGGCGTCGCTCCGGCGCTCGGCGAAGCGGTGACATCGGCCGCCGGCGTGCGGTTGGCCGGCGTGTACGCGATGCGCCGCACCTCGCCGCCGCCGCGGTAGGTCGTGTAGTAGAGCGCCCTCCCCGCGCCGCGCGGACCGAACGCGAGGTGCACCGCGCTGGACGCGCCGAGCCCGTCGGCGAACGTGACGCGCCGCAGGCCGCCGCTTGCGTCGGGCACGAGCTGGAAGATCCGGCCGCAGACATAGTCACCGAACAGGTACGTGCCGGCGTGCGATGGCGGCCAGTCTGCGGCGGGGACGAACGCGCCTCCCGTGATCGACCCGCAGCCGTCGCTGCGGCCGTAGGCGAAGATCGGGTTGGTCATGCCGGCGGGAGGCGCGCCGCAGTTCGTCCTGGACCCGGTGGCGCAGTGGCCCTCCCGGACGTTCCAGCCGTAGTCGGCTGCGGCCAGGCCGTCGTCGATCTCCTCCCACTCGTTCTGACCGACGTCGTTGATGTAGAAGCGGGTCCCCGCCGCGTTCGGATTGAACGCGATGCGAAACGGGTTGCGCAGCCCCCACGCGAACGTCTCCTGGCAGCGCGTCAGGACGGTCGTCCCCCCTGCGGTGTTGCAACGCGCCGCCGCCGGATCGCCGGCGAACGGGTTGTCGGGCGGGATATCGCCGGCAGGCGTGATCCGCAGGATCTTCCCGAGGAGCGTGCGCTCCTCGCGCGCGGCGTCGTTGGCCGCCGCGCAGCCCCCGCCGGCGTAGTCGCAGCCGCCGTCGCCGACGCTGACGTAGAGGTTGCCGTCCTTGCCGAACTGCACGTCGCCGGCGTTGTGGTTGCCACCGTAGGAGGAGATGTTGTCCACGAGCACCCTCTCCGTCGCGGGGTCGATGACGTTGGAGTCCTGCAGGACGAACCGCGCGACGCGGTTGACGGGCGTCTGGCTCGCGTTGAGCGGGCAGGTGTTGTTGAACTTGTTGAACGTGTAGTACACGTAGACGAAGCGGTTGACGGCGAACGCGGGGTCGACGGCGACGCCGAGCAGGCCGCGCTCGGAGTTGCTGCACAGCCGTCCGCCGAGGTCGAGCGCGGGGGCGGTCAGCAGGTTGCCGCTCGCGGTGCGGACGCGCAGGGCACCGTCCTTGGACGCGACGAGCATCCTGCCGTCGGGGGTGAACGCGATCGCAACCGGCGCCGGGATGGTCGCCACAAGTTCGTCGGAGAAGTCCGGCGGCAGCGTGATCGCGTGGGCCGTGGCGAGCGGGCCGAGCGCGACCGCCAGCGTCGCGAGCGCCAGTAGCCGCTTCATCCGGACGCCACGCAAGACGTGCGTGCCCGCAGATCCGACCAGACCACGGCAGACAACCGCCGCACGCTCAGCTGTCGGGCGTCCAGAGCCTGCCCTTGGCGCCCGCGGCGGCCGGGTCGGAGTCGGGCGTCCACAGCTCTTCGCCCTTCTCGCCCTGCGTCTTGACCGGCTCCTTCTTCCTGGCGGCCGGCTTCTTCTTCGCGGCGGGCTTCTTCTTCTCGGCGGCAGCGGCCTTGGGCTTCTCCTCGGCGGCCTCGGGTGCGTGGGGCTTGGCAGTCGTCACGACGAGGTCGATCGCCTGCTCGGCGGCGACCTCCTTGGCGAGCATCTCCACGCGGCCCGCCGAACGCAGGCGGTCAAGCAGCTTCTGGCGCGACATCTGCTCCTTCTCGGCCGCGGCCTCGAGCGCGTCGAGCAGCTGATCCTCGCTGGGCTCGATCTGCTCGGCCTCGATGATCGCCGCCAGCACGGCCTCGCGGCGCAGCGCGACCTCGGCGTCGGGCTTTGACTCCTCGACGAGCTCTTCCTCGGTCTTGCCGGAGATCTGCAGGTAGTGCGCCTTGGTGATCCCCTGATGGCTCAGCGAGTGCATCATGCGATCGAGCAACTCCTGCGCGCGAGCCGTGACGAGCGCCTCGGGAACGTCGACGGTCGCATCAGCGACGGCGGCGTCCAGCGCGGCGGCGCGAAACTCGTTGTCGACCTGCTTGACGTCGTGCTCGAGCAGCTCCTCGGCGATCGACTCGCGCAGCTCTTCGAGCGTGTCGTAGCCGGCCGCGTCGGAGGCGAAGTCGTCGTCGAGCTCGGGCAGGTCCTTGTGCTTGACCTCCTTGACGGTGAAGTCGAACTGTGCGGCCTTTCCGGCGACGTGCTTGGCGGTGTAGTCGTCGGGAAACCACGCGTCGACGGTCTTCTGCTCGCCCGCCGAGACGCCGACGAGGCCCTCCTCGAAGCCCGGGATCAGGCGACCGGCGCCGACCTCGACGAGCTGGTCGCGGCCCTCGCCGCCCTCGAACGGCTCGCCGTCGATCGTGCCGACGAAGTCGAGGATCACGAAGTCGCCCTCCTGCGCGGGACGGTCGACGACCTCCAGGCGAGCGAAGCGGTCGCGCATCTCCTCGATCTGGCCGTCGATGATCGCGGGGTCGGCGAATGGCTCGCGCCTGGGGACCTCGAGGTCGCGGTAGGAGCCGAGCGTCGCGGTCGGGCGCACGCCGACCTGGAAGGAGAACGTCAGCGGCTTGCCCTCGTCGGGCAGCGAGCCGAGGTCGACATCGGGATCGCCGACGGGAGCGATGCCGGACTCGTCGACGGCCTTCATGTACCAGTCGGTGAGGCGGCCGCGGACGGCCTCGTCGAGGATCGGCTCGCGACCGATCCGCTGGATGACGACGGCCGGCGGGATCTTGCCGGTGCGAAAGCCCGGGACCTTCATCTCGCGGCCGAGCTTGCGCGCCTGGGTCTCCAGCGAGCGCTGGATCTCCTCGGCGGCGACCTCGACGCTCACGCTGACGCGCGACTCGGGCAGCTCGGTGACGGTGGTGGTGACTGCGGTGGCCATGCGAACCACCTTATCGTCCGCTCATGCGACCCCGTCGCCCACCGCACGAGGTACTCGCCGCGTGGATCGTGACGGGGCCGATCGGCCACCTGTTCGCGGGTCTCGCCGACTGGGGCGCGGTGCTCGTCCGCTACGTGCGCGCGCGAGGCCGGCTGGAGCGGATGTAGCGGGGCCCGCGAAGTCACTCGTTCAGCGCGAACACCGGCCAGCGCCCGGGCACGCCCTTCAGGCGATGCTCGCCGCGGTAGTCGAAATCCAGGCCGGCGCCGACGATCGTCCCGTACGTCGTGCCCGACACGAGGATCTCGCCGCCCTCGGCGAGCGCGCCGATGCGCGCGGCGATGTGCACCGCCATCCCGGCGATCTCGTTGCCGATGACCTCGCATTCGCCGGTGTGCAACCCGATCCGCACGTGCACGCCCGCGACGTCGTCGCGCAGCGCCCGCGCGCAGCGCACCGCGCGGCTCGGCGCCCCGTCGAAGACCGCGAGAAAGCCGTCGCCGACACGCTGCAGCAGGCGCCCGTCGAAGCGCCGCAGCGTGCGCCGCACGTCGCTCTCGTGAACGCTGAGCAGGTCGCGCCAGCGCTTGTCGCCGAGCTCCGCGACGAGCTCGGTGCTGCCGACGATGTCACTGAACAGGACCGTCAGCAGCGCGCGCTCGCGCTCTGCGCCCCGGCGCCCGCCGGTCAGGAACTCCTCGATCTCGCCGAGCAGCGCGTCGCTGTCGCCGACGCTCGGCAGCGAGTCGGCGCCCGGCAGCTCGACGAGCCGGGCGCCCGGAATCCGCCGCGCGTACTCACGCGAGTGGCGCACGTCCATGAACGCGTCGTCCGTGCGGTGCAGCACGAGCGTCGGCGCCTCGATGTGCTCGAGGTCCGGACGCGGGTCGATCTGCGCGAGCGCGGCGATCAGGCGCCGCATCCGGCCGGGGCTCGCAGCCAGCCGCGTGAGTCGCCCGAACCAGGCCTTCAGCGCCGCGTCGCCGGCGGCGCTCGGGGCGAGTGCGTCGATCATCGTGCCCTCGCCCCAGCGCTGCAGGATCTGCTCAAAGCGCGCATCGCGCTCGGCGGCGGACAGCAGCCACGGCAGGTCGTCGTCGCGCGTGGCGCGCAGCATGCAGGCGTACAGGACCAGCGCGCTGACGCGCTCGGGATGGCGCGCCGCGAGCATGGCCGCCAGCGGCCCGCCGGCCGTGTAGGACAGCACCGCGGCGCGCTCGCTGCCGGCGGCGTCGAGCACCGTGCGGATGTCGGCGATCTCGTGCTCGACGCCCAGCGGGCCGTCGTCGGACAGCCCCGAGCCGCGGCGGTCCATGACGATCAGCCGCGCGAAGCCCGTCAGGCGGGTGAAGAAGCGGGCGAGTCCCGGGTCCTCCCAGAGGTGCTCGACATGGCTGATGAACGCGCTGACGAACAGCAGGTCGACCGGGCCGTCGCCGCAGACCTGGTAGGCGATGTTGACGTCGCCGTTGCAGGCATAGCTCGTGCGATGCGCCATCTCCCCCGCATCATCGAGGATCGGGCGCAGGCCTTCCGGGCGGCCCTTCGGGCGAAGCCGGCGCGAGGCCCGGGCGCCACGGGCGCCCGGGTGTTCAGCGGTCAGTCGCTGAAGAGGTTCAGCAGCGAGAGGAAGATGTTGACGATCGAGACGAAGATGCCGGTCGCGATCCAGACCGCGTCGTCGCCCGTGCCGTGCTTGCGCAGGTAGTTGAAGTTCACGGCGATGAGCAGCGACGAGACGATCGCGATGACCGCGCTGAGGATCGGGTTGCCGCCGCTGGAGAAGATCAGCAGCACGAACGAGAGGGCGACGCAGCCGAGGACGATGAACGACAGCGGCCGCATCCAGGCCTTGAGGTCCTTGCTGAGGGCAAAGCCGCCGGCGCCCATGCCGAGCGTGATGAGCGCTGTGGCGCCCGCCGCCTGCGTCACAGCGGACGGATCGTTCTGGATGAAGTAGTTCAGCGCCGGCCCGATGCCGATGCCGATCAGCAGCGCGATCGCGTACAGCCAGCCGATCGCGAACGTGCCGACGCGGAGCTTCTCGACGAAGCTCTGCGCGATCAGCATCCCGAAGGCGACGAGGAACAGGATGAACGCCGTTCCCTCGGCCAGGTCGCGGCCGATCCAGCTGCCCGCGACCATGAACCCGAGCGCGATCGCGACGAGGAACATCACCTGGCCCAGCAGCGTCGCGGTGCTGGTTTCGGCGCGCGCGCCCGCGTACGGGGCGTAGCCGGTCTTCGTGTCTTCCATGATGACTGCCTCCTGGGTTGCGGACGTGAGCCCAGACTAACGGTGAGAACGGCGCGCGCCAAGGATCGGCCGCGCGAGCTACGCAGCCAGACGCCCGCACCCGTTTTCGCACGCGAGCGGGCGAACCTTCGGCGGCGACCGGCTAGGGTGCCGGGCGTGCGCACGCCTGCGCTTCTGTGTGCCGTCACCGCCACGTTCGTGGCCGCGTCCGCCGCGACCGCACAGGCGCCCGAGAGCCCGGCCGGAAACTTCGGCGGCGGCGCGCTCGTCGCCGCGCCGAAGGACCTCTTCGGCGCCGGCAACGCCGTCATCGCCCTGCGCGCGCTCGACGACCGCAGGCTCGAGATCGAGGCGACGCTGCGCGCCAAGTGCGCGGGCGGCGACGTCACCGACGACCTGACGATCGCCGCGGACGGCACGTTCAGCGCCGACGGGACGATCACGCAGGAGCCGAGCCAAGACGAGAAGGTCGTCACGAAGTACAAGATCTCCGGGGCGTTCACGAGCCCGAGGGCCATCGAGGGGACCTTCGCGGCGACGCTCGAGAGGTCCGCCGCGGGCAGGACGACGACCTGCCGGACGGGCGAGGTCGCGTTCGGCGCCCGCCGCCCCGACGGCGAGCTGGGCAGGCGCGGAGCGCGCGGCCGGGCGCGCTACTTCGGCGTGACCACACAGCGCGGCGTCGGGCCGCGGCGCCCGATCGTCCTGCGCATCTCCCGTGACGGCAAGCTCGTCTCGCGGGCGCTGTTCGGCGAGCAGGTGAAGTGCAGCGACGACACGCGCGCGATCGGCATCGAGGCGCCCAGCACGAACCTCTCGATCGGCGAGAACGGCCGCGTCAAGGACCGCGAGAAGTACACGATCGACAACGGCGCCACCCGCACCTACGTCGACGACAGCTTCACCGCGGTCATCGGGCGCAGCGGCGCGAAGGGCACGTTCTCGCTCAGCGACCGGACGGTCGACAAGGCGTCGGGCAACGTCATCCAGACCTGCAGGTCGGGCGAGGTCAAGTGGACGGCGGCGCCGTAGCCGGGCCGCCCTGCCGGCACAGGATCAGCCAGTTGACGATCCACAGGAGGGATGTTGCCTGCACGCGATCCGCTGGGGTCATCCGCGCCTCGTACCCCGTCCTGCGCGCCGTGCCCATGTTTCGGCTCTGGTGCGTACGGTACAAACGAGCTATGGCTACTGACCGCAAGGAGCGCATCGCCCGCAACGAGGCGTCGTTTCGCGATCTCAACGAGAGCCTCGAGGCCAACGTGCACCGCGGCCAGAGGCAGGCCGACTTCGCCGGCTTCGTCTGCGAATGCGGCGACGGAGACTGCGATACGACCCTGCGGGTCGCGCTCGACGCCTACGCGGCGGTGCGCGAGGACGACAGGCAGTTCATCGTCGTCCCCGGTCACCAGCTGCCTGACACCGAGGACGTCGTCGACCACGGCGACGGCTACCTCATCGTGCGCAAGCACGACGAGGTAGCCGAGATCGTCGGCGACAACTCCGGGCAGCCGTAGAACGCGCTCGCCACGGGCGCAGCCCAGCGCAGAGGGGGTGGCCGGTCGTGCCGCCCACCGCTGCGGACTCCTACCTGTCGCCGCGCCCGTGCCAGCCGGCGCGCAGCCTGCTGCGGACCTCGCCGCCCGGGAACTTCGTGCTGTGCACGTTGGCGTACGTCACGCCGGCGCGGATCGCGCGCACGAGCTCGTCGATCTCGCCCGGCGCGATGCCCTGCGCGGTCGGGCCGATGACGTCGGCGGCCGTGATCGTGCCCTCGATCGTCGCGGGCGGCGGCGGGCAGGGCTGCGTCCCGGCCGGCCCGTTGCCGAGATTCGAGCACAGGAACACGCTGATGGCGCCGTTCACGCCGGGCTGGCCGAGGTGGATGTGCGCCTGCGTGACGTCGCCCTCCAGCCCATAGTACGCGAGCCTGTAGCTCAGGCCGTCGCCCATCGGCGCAACGGTCGCCTGGAAGCTCCCATCGGCGGCGGTCGAAACGGCCGGAACTTCTTCGTAGCCGTCGAGCACCCCCCGCACGTGTTTGCCTCCCCCGGCGATCGCGGCGGTGCCGGCGATGGCGAGCGCTCCCGTGATGGCAACGGCGAGCGCGAGCTTGATCCTTGTGGTCACGACGCACCTCCAGCAGGTCGGTGATGACTGTGCGAGGAACCTAACCGGGTTCGGCGGGGCGCGCTCGATCTTCTGCGACGGGTCAGAGCACAAGCGCGACGGCGGCGGCGCCCGCGGCAAGTACGAGCGCCGCGAGGGCAAGCTCGGTGGGCGCGATTGCCCGCCGCTCGCGCGCGGCGGGCAGCGGCGGACGCCACTTCTCGTGGTGCTGCGCCGCGTAGCGTGCCGACACCGTCCCGCGCGTCACGGCCTCCAGCGAGCCCGCCGTCGACAGCGCCTTGAAGATGTGACCGGCGGTGAGCGCCGCCAGCAGCAGGGTCGCCGCGTCGTGCAGCGCGAGCGTCCCCGGCAGGCGCAGCTGGGTGTCGCGTTCGCCGAGCCACAGCAGCACGCCGGAGATCACGAACAGCAGCGAGAGCGCAGCCTGCAGGACCGCGTGGGCCTTCTGGCCGCCGTTGAAGCGCCCGGCCGCAGCGCGCCGGCGGCGCACGAAGAGCAGGTCGTCGGCGTCGAAGCGCTCGATCTCGCGGCGTGCGCTGCGTAGGGCTGCGCGGTCGCCGAGCAGCACGACGAGCGCAAGCGCCGTCAGCCAGCCGACCGCCGTGAGCAGGTGGATCGCCTTCATCAGCGGGCGGTCGGAGATGATCTGCGCGAGAAACGGCAGGTAGAGGGCGAAGCCGCTGAGCAACAGCAGGGAGAAGGCCGTGGCGTGGATCGTGTGCAGGTGGCGCTCCGTGGCGCCGAATCGCTGCACGCGCGGCTCGCCGGCGATCACGAGGCGCGGGTCAACGGCCATTGGAGCCGCCGATCCAGGCGTCGCGGTCATAGCCGCGCTGCTGCCAGTAGCCGTCCTCGACGCGGTCGGTGACGACGATCCGAGAAACCCACTTGACGCCCTTGTAGCCGTACATCTGCGGCATGACGACGCGCACGGGCGCGCCGTGCTCGCGCTGCAGCGGCGCGTCGTCCATCTGCAGCGCGAGCATCGCGTCGGGCGCGCGCAGTTGCGCGAGCGTCAGCGAGTCCTCGTAGGGCTGCTCGGCGGAGATGAACTTCAGCGCGGTCGCGCTGTTCAGCGGCCGGGCGGTGGCGAGCAGGTCGTCGAAGCGCACGCCGGCCCAGCGCACGTCATCGACCGACCAGCCGGTCACGCAGACGAAGTCCGACGTCTGGCGGGCTTGCGGCAAGGCCTGAAGCTGCGCGTACGTGAAGGTCTGCGGGCGCTCGACGAGACCGTCGATCCGCAGGCGCCAGGTGGCGGGGTCAAAGCGCGGGTGCGGCGGGTTGACTGCGTAGATCCGCCAGCCCTTGCCGAACGGCAGCGCGCTGCGCATCGACTCGGGCACGAGCTTCGTCGACTGCGCGAGCAGGTCCATCGCGGCGCCACCCCACGCCAGCGACGAGAGGCCGACGCCGACGAAGCCGGCGAAGGCGCGGCGGCCGATCGGGGTGCCGTCGTCCATCACTGCACGATGTCAGGCGCAGCTAACGGATTGGTTACGTGCGAGCCGTCGGGTGACCGCACGCCGCGCCGCGTTCAAGCCGGACGCCGCGTCAGAGCTGCTGTCAGGCAGACGGGGAGCGGCCCCCGGCACGCCACACCCGCCCGGCGCGTGCGCTTCAGCGCGCCCGGCGAGTGATCCCGCGCACCGCCGCCGATCACCGCTCCGCGTGGCCGAGCTGAGCATGGAGGTCATACCACCCCATGCGCCGGCGTAGCATCGCTCGGCGTGCCGCCCTGGCCAGCTTCGCGTGTTTGGTGTATGACCAGCGGCCACCCATCCCCGTAAGATTCTGCTGCGCTCTCAGTAGCTGCGCCCAGGCCAAGACGAACCCCACCGATCGCCAGCGGCCGGGTGCTTCCTGGCCAAACAAGCCGCTGTGACTGCGCGACGCGTCGGCGTAGTCGCCCTCTCGCGGGGGATGCGGCGCCGGGCGTTCTGCGTGACGCAGTTGATCAACATACTGAAACCGCCTGTAGCCAAGCGCCCACAGCTGGGCCAGTTCGTCAAATACGTCGGCTGCCGGCGCTACCGTCCCGCTTACTGCGGACTCAAGCGAGACGTAGTCCGGCCTATCGGTGAACTGGTGAAGCGCAGTGACACACAACATATCGAACCCCTCGATGTCGATCTTGAGATATCGTGGAACGCCAACCTCGCCGAGTATGTCCTCGAACGGTACGGTCGGTATCTCCATCGTCCGGTATGCGGTGCCTGCGAGCCGGCTGTTTCGTTCGATCATCTCGCGGTCAAACGAGCTCCACTCCGTGTTGTCCGCGACCGCAAGCGACAGCGTCCCGCGAGTCTGCGCGATGCCGACGCCGAAGACCCGCAGCCTGCCGGTGCTGATCTCATCTGCAAACTGACGCTCAGCGGCCGCCACCAGCAACGGGTTTGCCTCGACCGCCACTACATCAAAACCTTTAGCGAGATAAAACGCTGTGTCTTCGCCAGTGTGCATCCCGACATCAATGATGAGGTTGTCGCGTTTGATCGCGCGTCTCCCGATGTGCGCCGGTCTGCAGCAGAGCTTCTCAGTGTACGTGCCGCGGTCGGCGGCTGCTCGCGCGATCGTGGGGCCTGCGCGGCGAGTCACTACGGCATCACGATCTGGATGTACTGGGGACGAGGGCGCCCACGCGCGCCCGCACTTCCACGCGCGGTACAGCGAGTACCAGGCTTCGGTTGGCTTCGACGGCGAGGTCGTGGTCGGCTGGCTTCCGTCGCGCGCGTTGGCGTTCGTTGAGGAATGGGCGCTCCTACACGCCGACGAGCTTCAGGCCAACTGGGACCGCGCCCGGGACAATCAGCCCCTTCTCCCGATCGAGCCGCTGGCGTAGCATGGGCTGTATGGATCCCCTTGTCGATGTCGTCGGTTTCGAGGTGATCGGCGACCATCGTCTGCGCCTGAGCTTCGAGGACGGCACCGTGGGAGACGTCGCGTTCGACGACCGCGAGTGGCGCGGGGTATTCGAGCCGCTCGCCGACCAGAGGTTCTTCGCCCAGGTGCGCGTCGATCCCGAGGGCGGCACGATCGTCTGGCCCAAGGGCGTCGACATGGCGCCCGAGCCGCTGTACGCGGAGGCACGTAGTCATCCTGCGCCGGCGTCGCCGGCGCACCGATAACGCCCAGACAGCTCAGCGCTGCGGCGGGACATTCTGCGTCGAGATCCACTCGGTGATGAGCTGCGAGTCGAACAGCGTGCGCCGGCCGACCTTCAGGAACGGGATGCGGCGGCTGCGCGCGGGCTCATAGACCGTCGAACGCGGGACGCGAAGGATCTCGGACACCTCGGCGGCGGTCAGCAGCCTGTGCCGGGGGTGGTGTGGTGGTCGTCATGGGACGTACTCCTGTGCGAGGGATTCAGCGGCTGATGCCCATGTGTCCGCGCCGACGTCGCGACCGAGCTCGAGCTCCGGCCGGGGCGGGCGCTCGCGTGCGGGGTCGATCCGTCCTGGCCCGAGGGGGGCGAGCGGGTCGATCGCCCGGCGAAGCTGCGGCTCCACGCCGTCGAGCGCGAGCTGCTGGGCACACGGCTCATTGCAAGCATCCGCACGGGTTCGCGGGCCGCATCCGGGTCGCCTTGCAGCGGCGACGGCGGGCGGTTGAGCGTGTCCGGCGTCGCGCTGACGTAGAAGCGCACCTCCTCACGGTGGCGCGGCAGCGCGGTGTAGCCCCACTCGCGGTACAGCTCGTCGGAGCCCAGGACGAACGCGCGGTCGACCGTGGCGCCTTGCGCGCGGTGCGCCGTGATCGCGTAGGCGTAATCGAGGCTGCCGTGCTCGGCATAGCTGTGCGGCAGCTCGATCGGCGATCGGCCGTCGAACGCGACGACCAGCTGATCTGCGGCGATCGCGGTCAGCGTGGCGGCCTGGCCGTTCACCACACCGAGTCGCGGGTCGTTGCGTCCAGCGATGACCCGATCCCCGACGGCGAACGCTCGCTGCGCCGTGACGAGCTCGTCGTCGCCGATGCTTCCGGCTGCGCGCAGGACCTCGCGCGCCGCGTCGTTCAGCGCGGCGACGTCGCGACGCCGGTGGGCGATCATCAGCGCGTCGTCGCCGCGGTGGTGTGCGTCCCACCAATCGGCGACCATGGCGGCGCGCCCGTCCGTGGGCGTCGGCGCGGCGGCGATTCGCCCGTGCTGGTCGTACTCGCGCACGAACCGGTCGACATCACCTGCCCGCAACGCCGCGAGCGACGAACGATCCCAGGCGTGGCGCTGGCGGCGAACCGATCGCAGCTCGACCGCGCCGACGCGCTCGGCCAGCGCCCTGAATGCCCCGCCGGCCTGGATCTCGGGAAGCTGCTGGTCGTCGCCGACAAGCACCAGCTTCGCGTCGGCCGCAGCCGCCGCCGCGGCCAGGCGAGCCAGGTCGCGCGTCCCGACCATCCCCGCCTCGTCGACGACGAGAACGGAGCCGGCGGCCAGTCCGAGCCCGCGATCCAAGCCGTACGTCAGGCGCGCGATCGTCGCGTCGATTCCAGCCTGGTCGCGCAGCTCGCAGGCCGCGCGGGCCGAGAGCGCATAACCGAGGAGCGGCATGTCGCTGCGTTGCCAGGCCTCGCGAGCGGCGTCCAGTGCGAAGGTCTTGCCGGTGCCGGCCGCGGCTCTCACGACGGCGATCGCCGCTCCGCCGCGGGTGAGCTCGACCACGAGTTCCCGCTGCTCCGCCGTGACCGTCGGCCGGGCGGCGAGCGACGCGTCCAGCGCCTCCGGCGTCGCCACCGCGACATCTCTCGTCGTCGCGCGACGCCCCGCACGATCGAGCAGATCGCACTCGAGCCGCAGCAGCTCGACGGTCGTGTACCGGGGCTCACCACCGTCCTCGGCCAGCGCCACGACGTCATCGCGCGTGAGGAACGCGTCGGCGTGGGCCTCGAGCCGCGCGATCGAGGCGCCGCCGCGCGACGCTTCGGCGAGCGCCTGCAGCACGTCGCCGCGCGTGAAGGTCGAGCGATTGCCCGCGCACGAGTAAAGCACGCGACGGACGCGACGAGCGTCCAACCCGTGCTCGGCCGCTCGTGCCCGCCACTCGTCGCGAAGTCGCTCGGCCGGCACGCCGTACTGCTTGCGCCGCCGGGTCTCGAGCGTCGCGATCTGCGCCGCGCGAGCCGAGTGCACACCGCGCTCGCGCATGTGCTCCACGATCTCCCGCCGCCGGCGCGAGAAGTGCGCGATGACGCTGCGGGGAACGCCCTCGATGTCAGCCGTCCCGTTCTCGACTGCCAGCCACCGCACGCCCAGCCGTTCCGTGAGCTCGGCGCGCAGGACCGACTGGTACAGGTATCCGGCGGTCTTGGCGTGCCGGTACAACGGCCGGCCGTCGAGCGCTTTCCACCGCCCGTCGGGTCCGCGCGTGCCGTTGGCGATCACGACATGTGTGTGGAGCAGCGGATCGCGGGCACGCGACGATCGGTGCCGAAGGCGGCGGCGACGAACCCGTCGCCGGTGACTGCAGCGCGCCGCCGTGGCCGCGCCGAGCGCGACACGCCTGGCGGTCGAGGTACTCCAGAGCCTGCGCCACGGCGTGCTCGTGCGCGCGCTGACCTCGCCGGACACCGCCGGATCGGCGATGCCGAAGAGGATGCTCGCGCTCTTCGGCGCCCGGAACGTCAGGTCGAAGCCGGCGACGGCCCCTGACGCGAGCGGTCGTCGGAGCTGCTCGCCCGATCCGGGATCACGCCCCTCGAGCAGCCGGCCGATGCTCCTCTCGCCGACCTCCCCGCCCAGGCCGAGCAACCTCGCGCCGCGCCCAACCCACGCGCCCGGCGCTTCACGTTCGCCGTGCGTAGTAGTCCTCGCGCCCCTGCGCGACCTGCACGACGTAGTAGCGGCCCGCGCCCGGCCCCGCGGCGAGCTTGCCGATTGACAGCATCTACTCGACGAGCCGCAGGCGCCCATCGGGCGCCTCCGCCCAGGTCGCCGTATCCGATCCAGCTGCACGAAACATTGACGGACTCCGCGGCCGCTGCGGTTGGACGTCGTCGCGACGGGCTCCGGCTAGCGCCGGTGAGAGGCACCGGCGGTGCAAGTCTGTGCTGCTGTTGTTCTGGCTTGGTCGCGGTGGTGGCTCAGACCACGGATGCGCGTCGTTGCGCCAGAGGGGACGGTGCGCGATCGTTGCTGGCGTGCCGGCTGTAGATCCAGACCTCGCGTTGCGGCAGGCCGCTGTCGGTCGTGCTCGGGAGCTTGCGCACACCTACGACGACTTGGTGCCGCTGCCGCGGCTGCGTGACGGCTTTCGCTTCGGCGGCGAGCGAGTCAGCTTCGGCTCCTTCCAGCGCGGCATCCACCGCTCGCAGCTTCAACGGGGTCCCGCGGCATTGACCGTGATGACGTCGTTCAAGGATCCCTACGCCGACGCGTTCGATCAGGGCGGCGCCCTCTTCACGTACGCGTACCGCAGCGGTTCCATCGATCAAGCCGACAACCGCGCGCTGCGAGCCGCATACGAGCTGGAGACGCCGCTCGTCTACTTCCGCGCATTGGAGCCTGGCCAGTACCTCGTCGTCGCGCCGATGTTCGTGACCGCCGATGATCCCACCGCGCGCCTCGTCGTTCTTGAGCCGGGACTGCCGGTCCAGGACATGCAGCCCGGCGGCTTGATCTCAGGACCGGATGTCCGCGCCTACGCAACCCGCGAGGCGCGCTACCGGCTGCACCAGCAGCGCTTCAAACTCGACGTCATGCGCGCGTACCGACACCGCTGCGCCATCTGCACGCTGCGAGAGCGCGAGCTCATCCAGGCCGCGCACATCGTGCCCGACGTCGAGGCCGACGGGATCGCCGCCGTCGTCAACGGTCTGGCGCTGTGCGCGATCCACCACCTCGCTTTCGACCGCAACCTGCTCGGGATCGATCCCGACGGCGTCGTGCACATCGCCACGCGCCTCTTGCGCGAGATCGACGGACCGATGCTGCGCACAGGACTCCAAGGCTTCCACGGCAAGGAGATCGCGCAGCCCCGGCGCGAGGAGCAGCGCCCCGACGTCGAGCGCCTGCAGGCCCGGTTCGAACGCTTCGTCATCGCGGCTGCGTAGGCGTCTCTGGCGGCTTCGAGTCATCATCAAGGACCGGCCGCGGCTGCTCACGCGCGACCTATCCGGATGCGCTCCAACGCTCACTTCTGTCGAACCGCCGCCGATGACTGGTGGGTGCACACCGATGTGGCCGAGCGCAAGGCGGGCAGTTCGCCGCGGACCGCTGCAACCACGCGCTACCGCGCGTGGTTGCGCCGCGTGTGGTGGGCACTGCCGCTCGTGGCGCTGCCCATGGTGGCGATCTTAGAGGGCTAATCTCGGGCGGCGTTGAGAGAACCTCGCAGGAGCTACCCCGAGCCGCCTTCGGACCGGCGCGATCTGAGCGCATGGGCTACCGAGCACGACAAGATGATCTGCCAACGCCTCGCGCTGGCAGACCTACTTCCTCAGCTCGGCGACGTCGAAGTGCTCGATCTCGTCGATGGACAACATCCGAGCTATCCGGGCCTCACCTTCGACTATGCGG
>CADCVQ010000138.1:0-311 GCA_902806175.1 uncultured Solirubrobacteraceae bacterium | reverse complement strand
TATGCGGCAACGCTCAAGGACGGCCGGCGCCTTGCAATCGAGGTCACCCAGATCATTGTCCCGGAGTTCGCTCGCACGTCCGGATCGGGACGTAAGTTCGGCGAGGAACTCGTGCGACTTCTTGATGCGCAGGGCGCCCGCGGCCGCTGGCACGTCACGCTCAACCCGACACTTGACGTGCGCCGCCTCGATCGGCAGGCGTGGGTCGACGCGATGATTCTGATGTCCATGGATAGCCGAGCCGTGCTAGACGGCTGCGAAATCGTTCGGCACTCCGTTGATCGGCTGCACCCCGACCGCGACTGGCGCCT
>CADCVQ010000137.1 GCA_902806175.1 uncultured Solirubrobacteraceae bacterium | reverse complement strand
ATCCTCATAGACGACGAGCGCCTCCTCCCAACGCCCCAACTGCCCGAGCGTGGCGCCCTTGTTGATCCGCGCGTAGGCGACGTGCTCGCGCAGCGCGGGCTCGGGCGCGTCGGCGTAGCGCGCGATCACGTCGTCGAAGGCGACGAGCGCCTCCTTGAGGAGCGTGAAGCCCTTGTTGAACCGCGCGTCGGCGACGTGCTCGCGCAGCGCGGGCTCGGGCGCGTCGGCGTAGCGCGCGATCACGTCGTCATAGACGACGAGCTCCTCCTCCGAGCGCCCCAACTGCCCGAGCGTGGCGCCCTTGATGAACCGCGCGCGAGCGACCTGCTCGCGCAGCGCGGGCGCGTCGGCGTAGCGCGCGATCACATCGTCATGGACGACGAGCGCCTCCTCCCAGCGCCCCAACTGCCCAAGCGTGACGCCCTTGTTGACCCGTGCGTCGGCGACCTGCTCGCGCAGCGCGGGCTCGGGCGCGTCGGCGTAGCGCGCGATCACGTCGTCATAGACGACGAGCGCCTCCTCCCAGCGCCCCAACTGGACAAGCGTGAAGCCCTCGTTGAGCAGCGCGACCGCCTCGGCCAATCCAAGCTCTGCGTCCTCGCTCACGACGACCCCCTCTGTCTGATGCCAATCCGCCATCGCCGATCCTCGCATCACCAGCAGCGCAGGGCCCCAGACACCCCGCGCCGCCCGCTAATCGCCGCGATGCGCGCGCACATCGTCGCGCTCGGCGGCGACCCCGACAGCGTCGACCTGACCCGCCGCCAACGCGTTCCCCCGCGGCGGCCGTGAGCATCACGCGACGCAACGCGTCACGCCCCCTCGACCAAGGACCTGCGGCAGAGATCCGGGCGCGTCGACGCGGGACACGTCCCTCCTGACCGGCTCCGCGGCGCCCGCCTCGAGCGGGGCCGCGAACGCGATCTGTCCGTGGATCGCCGACACCAGCCGGCACGCATCGATTCAGCACGTAACCCGCCCTTCAAGCGCGCGCGCCCGACGTCTACCAGGCCACTCAACGACACTGCACCGGCGCACGCGACGAACGCGCACCTGAGAGTTATCAGCTCGCCATCGACGGCGCTGAGTAGTCGGCGCGCCGGCGCGAGCGCACTCGGACAGATGTTGCCATCGCAGTGGCAAGGACTTGCGTCGGCGCCGCCGATGCCCCCGCTCGCGCTTGGCCCCAAGCCGGTCCTCTACCGCCACAGCAACTCGCGCGCGTACGCGAGGACGATCCGGGCGCATCTCAACAGGCCGAACCGCCAGCGGCCGGCTTCTAAATCGAAGCTGCACGCAGCCTCGACACGTCCGCGAACATGGTCGCAATGCAAGCGCGCGATGGTGTCCATGAACATCGGAGACGAGAGGCGGTGCTGCGCTTTGTCGCTGACGAGGTCCTCAGCGTCGGTGCGGGGAGCGTGACGCGCGTAGCGGTCGATGGCGTCGACGGCGCCGGCAAGACGACGTTCGCAGACGAGCTCGCCAACGAGCTCACACCGAGCGGCCGCGAGGTGATCCGGGTGTCGGCGGATGACTTCCTCAATCCGCGCAGCGTGCGCCACGCGAGGGGCCGCACGTCACCCGAGGGGTTCTTCCTTGACTCCTATGACTACGGCGCCCTGCACCGCTGCGTGCTCGACCCGCTCGCGCCGGGCGGCTCACGCCGGGTGCGTCGGCGTGCCTTTGACCTGCACGCCGACAAGGCGATCGACGCCGCGGAGGAGGAGGTGGCCGGCGACGCGATCCTCGTCCTCGACGGCCTCTTTTTGCACCGCGACGAGTTGTGCGGCGTCTGGGACTACTCCGTCTTTCTCGAGGTGGCGTTCGCTGTCTCGGTCGCCCGCTGCGCCGCTCGCGGCACCAGCTGGGCATCCACGGACGTCGATGCTCCGGCTAACCGCCGATACGTCAAGGGTCAGCGGCTCTACCTGTCGCGGTGTGCACCGCAGCGTCGCGCCACGCGTGTCATCGACAACAACGAGCTGCCCCGTCCGGCGATCAGAACGCTGGAGTAGCCGCGCCGCGTCGCCAACCGCTATCGGACGCTGCCGTGGCGCGTGGTCGTAACGTCCGCTGACCGATGGCGGTCGATCACTGCTCACCGAGGCCGCGGCCGTGATCGAGCGCTTCGACGCTGCTCTCGCCACGATGGCAGAGGTACGCGACGGCCAACGACGCCAGCTGCGCATCGGCGCCGTTCCGGCCCTGCCGCCGTCGCTGATCCCGCGGCTGCTCGCGATGTTCGCCGACGACGCCCCCGGTCTGACCGTCGTCGTGCGAGCCATCCCACCGGCACCGACCGCCGCTGCGGCGCTCGGCGACAGCGAGCTCGACCTCGCACTCGTGCGCGGCCGCGTCGACGACCCGCACCTCGACGCCGTCGTCGTCGCCACCGAACCGGTCGGCGTCGCCGTTCCCGCGATCCATCCACTCGCCGCCAACACGTCGATCACCCCGGCCGAACTCAACTCGGTTCCGCTCATCTCCTTCGCCCGCGCCGGTGATCCGGTCGAGTACGACCACATCTTCGAGACGCTCGCGACGGCCGGCCTGAACGACCTCCACGTCGCGCACCAGTCCCACCAGGGCGCCGTCGACGCCTCCCTGCGACTCGTCGCAAGCGGTGCCGGCCTCTCGCTCAAGCTCGCCAGCGAAGTCGTCGCGTTCGCAAGCGACGCGATCGTCTGGCGCCCGCTCCGCATGGTGACCCTCGACGTCGTCGTCTCGGCCGCCTGGCGACGAGCGCGCGTCCCGCCGCCCCTCAGGACCGCCCTGCCCCTCCTGCAGTAGAGCAACCGGCCTGCCGAGGTCGATAGCCGGTCCCTCAGCGGGGACGAGTGGGCGGCGCCCACAGGGAAGCGTCTGCCGGGGCGAACGGCGGCGTCGCTCGCTGCCACGTCGAGAGTCCCGTCCTCCCTCAGAGCAGCATTGTCTGGCCTACTAATGGCTCGTCAGCGCAGCTCCCCAGGCAGCAGCGAGAAGAGAACCGAATCTCGCCGCTGTCCATCCGGATGCCGCAGGTACGATCGCTTGACCCCTTCGCGCTGGAAGCCGACCTTCGCTGCCACGCGCTGGGACGGCATGTTGTCGCTGTCGGTATGTAGCTCAAGGCGCTCGAGATGCAGTTCGTCGAGCGCGTAGCGGCAGGCTCGACGGAGGGCACGCGTGGTGATGCCCCGACCTCGGGCCTCGGGAACACACCAGTAGCCGATGTGGCCGGTCTCGTGGTTGGCTAGCCAGACCCCGATCGACCCAACGACCGTCCCGTGCTCGCAGACGGCGAACTTGTACCCGCCGTGGCCGAACGCTTCTGACACGAAAGCGCGGGCATCGTCTTCGGTGTATGGCCGGGGCAGCTCCGGCAGCCAGCGCTGCATCTCGGGGTCTTGGCAGGCCAGATAGACCGCCCCCGCGTCGTCTTCCCGCCACGCCCGCAGAAGGATTGGACCGTCGTGCAGTTCGATGCCTTGCGGGCTTGTTTCCATATTCCACAGGATGCGCTTTGGCCTGGAGGCGGCCGGGCCCTGCGTCTGAGCAGGCCGTACTGTGCTCTTCATGCAGGCCGGTGCCTTCGCCACTATCTTGAACGAGCGCGGCGAAGTCTTGCTGTGCCATCGCCCCGACGTAGATCTTTGGAACGCTCCCGGCGGCCGCGTCGAGGCCGGGGAGTCACCGTGGGAGGCCGTGCTACGCGAGATACGCGAAGAGACGGCAGTCCAAGCGGAGGTAGTTCGGCTGGCGAGCGTCTCATGGAAGCCCGGTCGCCAAGAGATTCTGTTTCAGTTCGTCTGCCGGATCGTCGCGGGCCAGCTGAGCGTCACCGACGAGTGCGACGCCTTCGCGTACTTCCCGCTCGACAACTTGCCAGAGCCGTTGGGTCCGGCCTTCCGTTCGCGACTCTTGGCGTGGTCACAGAATCCCGATGAAACCGTCCTCATCACCGACGAAGGACCTTCGACCCGCGAGCTGCTTGAGCGTGGTCTGCTACGCCGGGATGCGTGACTAGCCCGTTCGCCTGGAACGGGCGCTAGCGGCGACTTCCGATGGCCGGTCCCCCAGCGGGAAACGAAACCGGACCCCCCGCGCTTGGCGGCACCGCCGGCGACGTCCCGCTGCCGAACGGCTGTCGGGACGGCGCGTAGGGGATTTCTGCGAGCGGGGCGGCTTGCCCTCGCCGCGGGTCGCTCTCAGAGCGGTGTGGCGGCGTGCACGGCGTCGAGCACGGCATTGACGGCGCGCGTGCGGGAGGCTGGTCGCCAGGCGAGGTGAAACGGCAGCGTCAGCGGTGGATGGATCGGGACAAACGTTGTGCCCGGCAGGTCGGCGGGGAAGGCGCTGCGCGTGTAGACGACGACGCCGATGCGTTCGCGCACGGCGCGCAGGCCGAGGTCGGGGTATGGGTCAGGTGCGGTGCGTGGTGTCACGCCCGTGTCGGCGAAGCCGCGCAGGACGCGGTCGGTGAAGCCGTCAGATTCGCGTCCGCCAGCGATCAGGATGGTCTCGTCGGCGAGGTCGGCGAGCGACAGTGCCGGTGATGCCGCCAGCCGGTGATCGGCGGGCAGGTGGACGATCGCGGGCTCGTCGCGTAGCAGCTCAAGCTGGACACCGTCGGGCACCGCCGCGGGAGCGCAGAACACGACGGCGAAGTCAAGGCGGCCGTGCGCGACATCGCGCAACAGTGCGGCTGTTGTGTCTTCGCTGCTGTAGAGCATCACCGAGGGCGCGGCCGCGGCGCATGCGGCCAGCAGCGATGGCGCGACGCCGTAGCGTGCCGTCGGAGACAGTCCAAGGCGCAGCCGGGCAGAGGGGTCGTCGCGGCTGCGGCCGCGGACGTCATCGGCCACCGAGGCGGCGTGCTCGAGCAGCGCCAGCCCACGCGCCAGCAGCAGCTCGCCGGCGGGCGTCAGCGCAAAGCCGCGCCCCGAGCGCTGCAGCAGTCCGACACCGAGCTGCTGTTCGAGTTGCTTGATGGCGGCGCTTAGCGCCGGTTGGGAGATGTGCAGCCGCTCGGCCGCGCGGGTGATGTTGCCGGCCTGCGCAACGGCCACGAAGTACTTCACCAGGCGCAGGTCGAGATCCATCAGCCAAGCCTATGGCGGCCAAGGCCACGCGTCTTGGACGTGAGCGCGGCGAGTGTCGATGCTTGCGCCATGACGAACACCACCATCACCCGAGACGAGCTGCAGGCCGCGATCCAGGCCGGCGACGTCATCGTCGTCGAGACGCTCGGCCCGCAGTACTACGACGACGCTCATCTGCCGGGCGCGATCAACATCCCCCACACCGAGGTCGCGCGGCTGGCGCCGCAGCTGCTGCCCGACAAGGCCGCCGCGATCGTGACCTACTGCTCGAACACCGCGTGTCGCAACTCTGAGATCGCCGCGGCGCATCTGCGCTCCCTGGGCTACGGCGACGTGCGCAAGTACGCAGAAGGCAAGGAAGACTGGCGCGAAGCCGGGCTGCCGCTTGAAACCGGCACGCCAGCCACTGCCTGACCCAGGCCGAGGGGCCGCTACGGCACCACGTCGCGGCCCATCCGCTGGCAGCGGACGGGTCTGGCTCACGCCCAGGTGAAGGACAGAAGCATCGCGCAGCCGCGCCAGCTCGCTGCGGATATCCGCCCCCAGACGACGGCGACCGAACGTGATTTCGCTCGCCGGCAGCGCATCGACGACGATGGGATCGCGGTCCCGGGAGGACCCCACCACGATCGTCGGCTCGGTATCAGGCGCCGCGCTCGAACGTCCAGGAAAGGCTCATGAACGTCTCGGGACGTGCGGCGCCTGCGGCGCGATAGTGGCGATCGCGGCGGCGTTGTCGGGCTCGCTGCCGACCCACATGCCATGGCAGTCCAGGTCTCGGGCGAGGTTCGCGAGCGCATCGACAAGCGCGCGGCCGATGCCGCGCTTGCGGTACAGCACCGCCACCGACAGCTCATAGAGGAACATCTCGGTGCCCTTGTCTGGGTGCGTCGTCTGAACGCCGCTGACGAAGCCGACCACTGCCCCGTCTTGGTCGCGGGCGACGAGCAGGTGATGACCTTGGCTGGACAGAAAGCGCGCCGTCCACTGCCTGCTCGGAGGGGCGTCGAACAGCTCACCGGCGGCGAGCACGACGTGCTCGTCGCCGGGCGCAAGGCGAGCGATCGTGACGCCGGCGGGAAGGCAGTCATCCACCCGGCGTGTCTCCGGTGGGGTCGTCGAGCTTGGCGAGTCCGCGATTGGCGTGACGAGGAAGCCGGTCAGCTTGGCGGCGGTGGCAGCGGCGAACAGCACGTCGGCGGCCTGCTCGCGGTTGGCTTGCATGCGCGCGGTTTACTGTTGGCCGCGCTTGGTGCGCGTCACAAGGGTGGCTCGACAGTCGGGAGGATGCGGCCGCCGTGCTGGGCGCTCGTCGGCCTATAGCGCACCAATGAGGTTCATACCTGCCGCGGCGTTCGGGCTAGGCTCCGCTCGCGCCGCGAGAGGGCGCCGCAAGCCGCGAGCGCATCGTGCATCGGCAGGCGGCCCGCGACGTTCGAAGGCACGATCCAGCGCTGTCACTCGATTGGCCTCACGCGACGCTCATGCAGACGGCCGCTTAGGCGCGCGGCCCCACTGAGCAGGGCTATCAGGTCGCCTGCCGAGCAGGTGGATTGCGGGTACGCCGACCGCCGCCGGCAATCCCCAGATGACGGGCATGTCGCGGACACTAACCACCAGTAGCGCGGTAAGAAGTGCGATGTACACCCCGACGGTGCCGCGCACGTACGCTTCGCGCCATCTGCCCCGGCGACGCGCGGCGGCGCGGTAGCCGACAAACATGAAGGCGTATGAGCCCGCGGCGATCGGCACGAAGAACCACAGCTGCGAAACGTCAAGCAGAGCGAGCGGGACCGCCGACAGGCAGATCAGGGCGACAAGCCAATGGTAGGCCCAAACCGCAGCGCTGGGAGGAGCGGACCGCACGGCGTCTCGGATCGCGAACGGCCCGATCGCGACTCCCGCGGCCCCGGCGGCGATGTGCACGCCGAGCGCAAGGTCGGCGATCACGTCAGCCCCCTGGCAGGTTCCGTCTGGCTCAATCTTTATGAGTTGAGCTGCTTGCCGCGCTGCGATCCTGTGCGCGCGGCGGGCTCGTCCGCGCCGTGCGCCGGCTCGTTTGGGGGGTCATGCAGGTGTCGCCTCGTCGCCGAGCCGGAACCGCTTGTGTAGCCGCGCGAGCGGTCGCGGTGCCCACCAGTTGCATTCGCCGAGCAGCGCCATCAGCGCGGGTACCAGGAGCGCTCGGATGATCGTGGCGTCGATCAGGACGGCGAGTGCGGTGCCGATGCCCAGTTGCTTGAGAAACACGATCTCCGACATTGCGAACGCGCCGACGGCGACGCAGAACAGCAGTGCTGCGGCGGTGACGATGCGTCCGGTGCGCTCGAGTCCGAGGGCGATGGCGCCGTCGTTGGGGGCGCCGGCGTCGCGGGCCTCCTTGATGCGCGCCAGCAGGAAGACGGCGTAGTCGGTCGACAGCCCGAAGGCGACGGCGAACAGGAAGATCGGCTGGGTGGCCTCCAGGGCCCCCTGGCTTGTGTAGTCGAGCAGTCCCTCGAGGCGGCCGTGCTGGAAGATGAGCACGAGGATGCCGAACGCTGCTGACAGCGTCAGCAGGTTCATGACGAGCGCCTTGATCGGCAGCACGACCGAGCCGGTCATGACAAACAGCACGATGAAGGTCGTCGCGGCGAGCAGCGCCAGCGCGCCGGGCAGGTGGTCGGCGAGGCTTTTCTTGAGGTCGACGAGCGTCGCGGTCTGGCCGCGGCTGAGCACCGTGAACGGCGCGTCGAGCGCGCGCAGGTCGCGCACTGCCTGCTGCGCGCTGTCGCTCAGCGTATCGTCGCGCGCGATGACGTCGACGAGCGTCAGCCCCGCGTCCTGCGGCCGTGGCGGCGAGACGTCCGCTACGCCAGGCAGGGCGCGCACGTGGGCGAGGTAGCGCTCAAGCTGCGTCCCGGGTCGCGTCTGGGCGACGAGCGTTATCGGCGTCGTGCGCCGCACGTCGAAGTCGCGCTTGAGCGCGGTGTCGACCTGCCGCGCGCTGCTTGAGGGCGGCAGCACGCTTGCGTCGACGGCGGTCAGCTTGATGTCGAGAAAGGGCGTGCCGAGCGCGATCAGCAGCGTCGCCGCGGCGGCTGCGATCAGTCGCGGTCGGCGCGTCGCGGCGCGCGACAGGCGATACCAGCCGCCGGATTGTGCGGGCCGCGCGTCGGCGCGGGCGGCGCGCTGCAGTCGGGTCGGGGCGAGTGCGTTGACGCGCGGCCCGAGCAGTGCCAGCACGGCCGGCAGGACAAGCAGCGCGATCGCGGCGGCGAGCAGCGCGACGATCATGCCGCCGATGCCCATCGAGTACAAAAAGCGCTGGGGAAAGAGCAGCAGCGAGCCGAGTGCGGCGGCAACGGTGAGCGAGCTGAACAGGACCGTGCGCCCGGCGCTGGCGAGCGTGCGCTGCAGCGCCTCGGTGCCGGGGCCGACGCGTGCGAGCTCCTCGCGGTAGCGCGAGACGATCAGCAGCGAGTAGTCGATCGCCAGCCCGAGGCCGAGCCCGATGACGACGTTGAGCGCGAACACCGAGATCGAGCCGAGTTCGGCGCCGATGCGCAGCCCGAGCAGCGTCAGCGCGATCGCGATCGCGCCGACGAGCAGCGCCAGCAGCGCCGCGACGACGCTGCGAAAGAACAAAAACGACAGCGCGAACAACAACGGAAACACCAGCAGCTCGGCGCGCTTGAGGTCCTTGGACGTCTGCTCGGTGACCTGCGGGCTGGCGATGCCCGAGCCGCCCAGCGTCACCCCGGGCTGATCGCCGAGGCGGTCGATCAGCCGCCTGCCGGCGGCGTGCTCGTCGGCGCCGCGCCGAAAGCCGGCGGCGATGTAGGTCGAGCGCTCGTCGCGCGCGATGAACCCTCGGCCGCCCTGTTCGAGGGTCACGACACGGCCGATGTCGGCGTCGGCGCGCAGCAGGCTTGCGACGTGCTCGACGCGGCTGCGTCCCGAGCGCGACGTGGCTCCGCTCGGCGTCTTGACGAGCGCGACGACGTCGACGCCCGCCTCAACGCCGCTGCCCGCAAGCACCGCTTCGGCGCGCACCCACTCCGTCTGCGGGTCCTCCGCGGCGTAGGGCGCCAGGCGATCGGCCGCCGACGAGCCGACGACGCCCGCGACCAGCGTCAGCACGATGGCCACGAGCACGACGCGTCTGGGGTGTTGCGCTGCGAGGCGGGCGAGCGATCCGATCACGGTGATGCTCCTTCCATCTGGGTTGACAGCATTGTCAACCCGAGGTTAGCATCAGCCTTGACACTCTTGTCAACCCAAAGCGAGGCGAAGGAGCGACAGTGCACGCAACGCCAACAGTGGGTCCGCTCGCCGGCGCCGTCCCCGCAGCGCGACCGGGACGGCGGCCGTGGTCGACGCTCGTCGTGCTGTGCGCGGCGCAGTTCATGGTCGTGCTCGACATCACGGTCGTGAACGTCGCGCTGCCCTCGATCGGCGCGGACCTGCGCTTCGCGGCCGATGATCTGCAGTGGGTCGTCACGACCTACGTGCTGTTCGCGGGCGGGCTGCTGCTGCTCGGCGGGCGCGCGGCGGATCTGCTCGGCCGGCGGCGCGTCTTCCTCACCGGGCTGCTGCTGTTTACGATCGCGTCGCTCGCCAGTGCGCTGGCCTGGTCGCCGGTCGCGCTGATCGTCGCGCGCGCCGCTCAGGGCCTGGGCGCGGCGCTGCTCACGCCCGCCGCGCTATCGATCATCGTCACGACCTACACAGGTGCGCAGCACACAATCGCACTGACCGCCTGGGGCGCGATCGCGAGCGCCGGCGCCGTCGCCGGGATGCTGCTCGGCGGCATCCTGACGACCTGGCTGAGCTGGGAATGGATCTTCCTGATCAACCTCCCGGTCGGCCTCGTCGCCGCGGCGCTGGCGCTGCGCCTCGTGTCGCCGGCGCGCCCGGCGGGCGCCGTCGCCGGCCAGCTCGACCTGCCCGGCGCGGCGCTCGTCGTCGGCGGCCTGGTCGTGCTCGTCTACGCGATCCAGGCCACAGGCGAGCACGGCTGGGGCTCGACGCACACGCTCGTGCTCCTCGGCATCGCCGTCGCCCTCCTGGCCGGCTTCATCGTCACCGAGCGAGCCGTCAAGCGGCCGCTGCTGTCGCCACGCACCTGGCGCTCACGCTCGCTCGTGGCCGGCGCTGCGACCCTGCTCGGCGCGACGGGCATCCTCGTCGGCACGTTCCTTTTGAACTCGCTGTACCTGCAGCACGTCCTCGGGGCCTCCGCGCTGCAGACCGGGCTGGGCTTTCTGCCGATCGCCGTGGCGATCGCGATCGCCGCGCACCTCGCGCCGCACCTCATGACCCACGCCGGGTCACGCCTCGTCGCGGTCGGCGGGGCGTCGCTCATGGCCGCCGCGACAGCACTGCTTGCGGCGCTACCCGACGACGCGAGCTACGCCGCCAATCTGCTGCCCGGCTTTCTCATCCTCGGCTTCGGCGTCGGGCTCGTCTTTCCCGCCGTGTCGGTGACCGCCACGAGCGAGCTTGACGACGACGGCGCCGGCATCGCCTCAGGGCTGATGATGACCGCGCACGAGATCGGCGCCGCACTCGGTGTCGCCGTCCTGGCCGCGATCGCCACGACAACCCCGACCGACTTCGCCGCCGGCTACCGCGACGCGTTCTTCGTCGCAACCTTGATCGCCGCGGCGCTCGCAACCATCGCGCTGCTCACATTGCCCACCGTGCGACCCAGCGGCCCAGTCCGCCACGCCGTGCACTGAGGTACGTTCACGCATGGATGCCCGACTCGACCACCGACCGCCGCCGTGCAACCGCGGAGCGCAACGTCGACGCCATCCTCGACGCCGCAGTGACGTTGCTCGAACGCGGCACCGGCGCGAACATCAGCGCAGTCGCCGAGCACGCCGGCGTCTCGCGCGTCACCGTCTACGCCCACTTTCCGACGCGCGAGGCGCTGCTCGCAGCAGTCCTGCAGCGCGCCGTCAACCACGCGAGGGGCGCGCTCGAGGCCGCCGACCCGCACACCGGCCCCGCCGTCGAAGCGCTCGAGCGGATCATCGCCGTCGCCTGGCGTGAACTGGACCGCAACCGCGCGATCGCACAAGCCACCGCCGATCATCTCGCCTCCACAGACGTGCTGCGCACCCATGACGCCGCGATCCAGCCGATCCGCGAACTGATCGAACGCGGCCAAGCAGACGGCGCGTTCCGAACCGACCTCCCCACCGACTGGCTCGTAGCGAGCTTCTTCGCGCTGCTGCACGCCTGCGGCGACCACGTCCGCACCGGCAGGATGACCGCCACGCAGGCGCCCGAGATCCTCGCGACCACCATCCGCGACCTCTTCACCGCAGGTGGCCCTAAACCAGCCACGCCAGCTTGAGCGCGTCCCGCGTACCGGTCCCTCAGCGGAACGCGATATCGGTCGCTAGGCGCTGCCGGCGGCGTTCCACAGCCGAACGTCTACCGGTAGGCGCTGATGGCCACCCCCGCGACTGCTCCTTTTGCCTCGACGCAGCACAGGGGCGCGGGTTCTTGAGGTGCTACATCGATGATCGTGATCGCTGACCGCGCGTGCTCGAGTGGCATCATCTGCACCGATGACCACGCGCCAAGGATCGCACTCCTCGCCCTTGGTCACAATGCTAATTCCACTGTCCAAGGACGCTCCGACGAACTCCCGGAGCCGGAACCTCTGCCATGGCACGAATCCTTGATCGGGACCTGCTCAAGCGGCTTGACGCTTGTTTGCGCGACGGCGGTGCGCGCGTCCTCGAGGGAGCCACGCCCGGCCCAGAGCCCGGCGAGATCTACGCGCAGCTGAGCAGGTTCCCCGGATGCGTGCCGACCGAGCTGATCACTTGGTGGTCACACCGGCGCTGGGGGCCCGGTGACCCGCTCCCTGGCGCGCAGTTCTGCGCGGTCGACGAGGCCCTCGAGATCTATGCGATCGAGCGAGATCTGGCCGAGAATCAGGTCGCGGTCGACTACGGAGACCCAGCCGTCGCCGACGAGTACTGGCCACCGCATTGGCTGCCCGTCCTACGAAGAGAGGGCATCGTCTTCGTGGCCGATACCGCCGAAGGCACCGAACACGCCGCCCCGATCAAGTACTTCGAGTCCATCTCCTTTCGATTCGAAGAGTACGGCCGCGTCATCGCCGAATCGCTCGGGGACTTCGTCTACTACGCGCTGGAGGAGATCGCAGCCGGTATCTGGGTCATAAGCCACACCGGCGACTGGATCAGCAGTGACGACTCGATCCCCGAGCCCGGACCGCGGCCACTGATCCCTAGGGCCTGACTACAACGGCGCGCCGGCTGCCCGTCCGCGCCCGCGCTACCAACATCAGGCCCCCAGGTCCTCCGCTGGGAGGGTCAGCGGCTGATATGGCACGCCGGCTGGAACGACGAGAACCGGCTAAGGGGGCTCGCCCGGGCGGCTTCATGTAGCTCGCTAACGCCGCGGTCGCTTTCGCCTGCAGGGAGCAGTCTCATCGAGCTCGGCGTGAAGCCGATAGCCGGTCCCTGAGCGGGCCGTCAGCGCCGATAGATGCTTGGGTCTCGCCGCGGCTCCGCGGTCAAGGCGCTCACGAGTGACCGGCTGCCACGGGTGGCGCTGTGAGGGCGCCGGCACGTCAGGCACGAAGGTTGTGCGCCAGCCGTTGACGACGCGTAGGACAGGCCGCGGGAAATCACTGATCAGCTTCCATTGCGCCTTGCGTGGCGTGGGATCGTAGGAGCATGCCAGGCGATCGACCGGCCGTCAGCGACATGTTGCGCCTTCGGGCCGAGCTGTACCTGCGCCATCAGCTGGCGACCATGCCGGGATGGCCGAAGCACTACTCGCAGCTTCCGCCCAACGAGCTTGGTCGACGCGGGTACCAACGAGACGAGCACGCGCACGTGCTGCAGCAGTTCCGCGGCGCTGTCGAAGTGCTCAGGAGGCTTGGAACGCTCGGCCAGCAAGAGGCGCTGGCGTGGCTTTCGCGCTTTGAGGCGGCGCTCGACGAAGGAAAACCGTGCAGCTCTGAGCCGGACCGTGATCCTGCTGTCGAGCATCGCGCGAGGCGGATGCTCGAGGAACACCTGCAGCCGATCGAAGGCGACGCGACCGCGGAGGATGAGCATGCCGCGATGTCGCGCTTTGAGGACGCGCTCAAGGCGGTCCGGTTGACGGCAGCGCTGTCGCGCGAGGAGCTTGAAGAGTGGTCTTCGCGCGTGGCCGAAGCGGCGCCGACGCAAGGCGAGGACATCCTTCGCCGGCGACGCGAAGCGCAGTCGCCATGGCAGGCCACGGCGCTGGAGCGGGTGATCGTCGGGCCGACCGCGCGCCATGCGGGCCTTCAGATCACCCACGCCGAGCTGTACGCCGATGCGCTCGTGCTGCACTGGCACCGTGTCGCAGCTATCGAGGTTCCCCAAGACCGCACGCCCAGCCGAGCCGAGCGCGATCGGGCGGTCCACGCGGCCTACCCGCGGCTGGGCTGGCCCGACCTGCAGGTGACAGACGAGCTCGGCACCGCCTACCGCTCGATGGCGCCGGGCGGTCCGTTTCGCGAGTACGCGCAAGCTGACGATGTCGTCGTCGTGTGGGGCAGCGCACGCTTTCGCCCCGCGGTTTCAGAGGACGCATGCGAGCTGCGCGTGGCGATCGATGGCGCGGTCCTCACGCTACCGCTCGACGCATGAGCTCGGGCGGCGTGCACTCCGACGCGTACGTGGCGATGCGCCGGCGCCTGCAGCACAGCCTCGAAAATCAGCTGTCGTGGGTGCCGGTCTGGTTTGGTGACCGCATCAGCGAGCACATGCTCAGCCAGCTCAGAGCACAGCTGCCCCTCTTGGTGACGCTGGGCGCGCTCAGCGACGACGAGGCGGCTGCCTGGCGCGCGCGCGTGGCACGCGTCGAGCATGCGTGGCGCGCGTCGGAGGACGACATTTTCGATGATGCGGTGAAGCTCGCGGCAGCCGAGATCCTCGAGAAGCGCTTCAACGTGTTCGCGCAGTCTGAGCCAGGCACGACCGAAGCGCTTGGAGAGCTGCACGCGGCTCTAAGGCCGCTCAGGGCGCTGCGGCTGATCTCAAAGGACGAGGACGCCCGCTGGAGCGAGCGCATCCACGCGGCGATCTCCGAGAAAAGGCCCGAGCGCCCGGAGCACCCCGACCGCCCCTACCGTGCCGCCAACCTCCAGCAGGTGGTGGCGTGCCCGTCACAGCGAGCCGAAGGCGTCCGCCTGACCTGCCTTGAGCTCTACAGCGACTGCACGATCCTGCGCTGGCACCGCGTGCTCTCCCACGAGCAGGCAGGCGACGCGCTCAACGCGCAACGCGAGGCACGCGATGACCAGGCAGCGGCCGAGGTCGGCCGCCGCTTCGCTGCTGCCTTCGAGCTGACCGACGATGTCGGAACAAGCTACGCAGCGGCTGGCGAACCCCGCGCGCAGACAGGCCGCTGGCAGAGCATCGACACCGAATGCGGCTACCCCCTGTGGGGCGCCTCGCCGTTTGTGCCCGCCATACCGCAGCAGGCGCGGCGCCTCGAGGCACGACACGCAGACGATTGGTTCACGATCGACTTGAGATGAGGCGTGCCACGGCGGTCGGTTGCGCCGCCTCGCCAGTCCCGACCACGCTCAGCGCGTCGCGCTCTAACGAAGACTGTCCCTCAGCGGAACCGCAACCGGGACGCCGACTTTGAACGGCTCCGCTGCGCGCAGCCATGTAGTTGCGGGGACGCACCCGGACACCCCCTTGAACAACGATCGCTACCCGGGCCATGCGGCTGCCGGATCGTCAGGCCAGACCAGAGTGCTGGTCTTCCTCGGCCCCGCGACCTGACGACCTGAGCGCGCACACGGCCTCCGCGCTCGACGGCTCCCAGATCGTCGGAGGCCTGCTCATCTTGGCGATGACGCGCTGACGACCTTTGCGCGAGTCCCGGCGCGGATCTTGCCGCCCGCTCGCAGTCTCATCGACCTCTACGTCGGCCTCTAGCGGCTCGTCGTCGTCCTGCGTCATGAGCGCGGTGCGGATGCGGTTGAGCATCCGCCATGCCGTCTTGTAGGACACGCCGATTTCGCGCTCAAGGTGCTCGCCGAGATGCCGCACTTGGTGCTCGTCATGAGGTACATCGCGTAGTACAGGGTGCAGCGACGTGGACGACTTCTCGAAGATCGTCCCGGCTGTTGGGTGGGACATGATTGCCGCAGCCCGTGCATGTCCATGACTGGCGACCCTGTGCAGTCTGCTAGCCCTTGAAGCGCCGCCGCTGATCGCACTTGGGGGCACGTGCTGCCGTCCTCGAGCAGCGCGTGCGCCACAGGTGCTCTTGGCCTCTTGTCAAGCGGCTAGACGGCTAGGCTTGGTCGTCCGGTGGCGTGAGATTAGCCGCGATGCGCTCGATCGTTTCGGCGTCCTCCCGAGCGAGGTTCCCTATGCCCTCGGGATCGGCAAGAGCGCGCAGCAGTGGCGCTAACCGCGCTGCGGGAAACGCCGCGATCTTCGGCTGGCTCACCGGCTCGGGGGCCATGGGACAACCTCCTTGAAGGCTTGAAAGACGTCCTCGTGCAGATAGTCTGGGCAACCGTAGCCAGCGGTCCGGACGCTGTCGATGAGCGCTACGTACACGGTCGCAATGACCTCATCAAAGACCTCCGCACGACGATAGCTGCCGGGATAGTCGATCGACTGGGCCATCCCTGGCGGGAGTAGGTTCAACAGCCGAACGCCGTCTTGGCGTTGCTCCCGCGTCGAACGAGTGATGCTGAGTGCATGCCCGTACTCGTGCCACGCGACCGCCGCAATGGCAGCGGCGCGCGCTTGTCGGCCCAGGCCGACCGTAGCCTGCTCGAGCAGCGGGGCGTTGAAGGCAACGACGCGGAGGCGATCAAGCCAGACTGCCACCGCATTGGCTAAATCACCCTCGCGGGGAGGGACCTCAAGAATCGTGCGATAGAGCGCTTGGACCTCGCCGGGCCAATCATCAACCGCCTTCTCCTGAACGCCTAGCTGGTCGAGCAACGCACGATGGCTCGACGGGAGTGCGGCCCGCGCGTTGCGGACGATCGCCAGCACACTGTCGCCGCTCATGCTGACGGAGTTCGTGCTGCACGGTCAAAACCCGTTTATACAGCGATGGCCGGGTTGCCGAACGCCAAACCGGACGTCTCGTTTGCGTGGAGTCAAGGATCTGATGTCAGGTGTGATGCAGCGAGCACTGAAGAGCGGGGAGCCACATCGCCTGGATCGGGTGCAACGCATCGGCGGCGGTATCGAGGTCCAGCCAGCGATACGCGTAGCGCCACTTAGCGACGTCGCCGCCGTCGCACTCGTCCCACTCCCACGTGGCATCTGAAGTGGGCTCATCGAGATGGAGGTGAAACACGTGGTGCACCTGTTCCGCGTAGCCAGCTGGAACCGGGGCCCGCTCGGCCACATACCAGCACTCGCCTAGCTTACGCACGATCCTGACTGCGCTAATGCCCGACTCCTCGAAGAGCTCGCGGAGCACGGCCGCCTCGTGATCTTCATCCGCCTTGACCCCGCCCGCCGGCACCTGTGTGCCCGCCTGCGGGACCCCTACGTGGTCAAACACCAACAGGCCACCAGACGGTTCCGTGACGTAGGCGGCCGCGCGCTGGTAGCAAGCAGGAGGCCATCTGGGCATCCCATCAGTATGGCTCGACTTCGCGCGCCGGTCGCTCAGCGGACGGCAAACAGCGGCTGCTCTGTCGACGCCGAGGTCCCGCTGGCGGACGTGATCGGTAGCGCTTGAACCCCGTGCTCGACGCGCCTATGCTGCCGTCCTCGGCGCAAGCCCAGAGCTGGTTTGAAGGCTCTCCTCGGAGGGCCTTCGACAGTTCTGCACCCGCTACGGCCTACGACCATTGACAGTGCGAATGCTGCGTGCGTATGTTGCGGTTCTCGGCGCAAGGCGAGGCCTGTTAAGGCTCTCCTCGGACCGCCTTCGCCGGTTCTGCGTCCTCCTCCGCGGCGCGAGAACAGGCGCTGCGGCGCCCGCCGGCCGGCGCGGCCGGCGCATCCGATGACGAACCTCGACCGGCGCGCCCTTCGGACGCCACTCCTGACGGGCGTTCTTGAAGTCGCCGACGAGCTCTTTTTTCTTGGTGTCCACCGAGATCGCCGGCTCGCCCGCGGCCAGCGCCGCCTTGACGGTCTCGTTGATGTGGCGAAACTGCGCGTCGCGGTCGGGATGTGAGGCGCCCTCCTTGGTCTTGCGGTTGGCCTGCAGGCTGTAGTCCAGCGCGCGCAGGTACTTCGGGATTGACGATCAGGCACAGCCAGCGGTTCGGCTCTCCGGCGGGGGCTTCAGGTGACGCCCTCGCCTGCCGATACGTATCGTGCAATGGCAGGAACTCGGGCACTTTTCGCATCGATCGGGGCGAGCGTCGTGCTCGTCGCGGCAGTCGCCGTCGCGTTGCTGGCGGTGAGCGCGGTCTTCGCGTTCGGCGGCTGGGGCGACTTCGGCGACCGCCACAACGACGGTACCCCGATCGTCTTCGCAGGATCGAACTTGGGGACGCCGGTCGATGGGACCGCGCGCATCGTCGCGCCCGCGCAAGCACGCGAATCCTCAAGCTCCCGCGGCGCCCGTCCCGCGGCCGCCGAGCCGCCCCCGCCCCCTCCTCCGCCTCCGCCGCCTCCGCCACCGCCCCCACCGCCTCCG